>ONQJ01000032.1 GCA_900319935.1 uncultured Eubacteriales bacterium
GACCGCCGGATCGGCAAGATCAACGGCGTGCTCGCCGAGTACGGCATCGCCTCCGTGGAGGAAGCCCGCGAGATCTGCAAGGCCGCCGGCTTCGATCCCTACGAGATCGCCAAGGGCATCCAGCCCATCTGCTTTGAAAACGTCTGCTGGGCCTATTGCGTCGGCGCGGCCATCGCCCTGAAGGCCGGTGCGAAGAACGCCGAGGAGGCCGCCCGCTATATCGGCGTCGGCCTGCAGAGCTTCTGCATCGACGGCTCCGTGGCGGAAAGCCGCAAGGTCGGCATCGGCCACGGCAACCTGGCCGCGATGCTGCTCAGCGACGAGACCAAGTGCTTCGCCTTCCTCGCCGGACACGAGTCCTTTGCCGCCGCCGAGGGCGCGATCGGCATCGTCCGCAACGCCAACAAGGTGCGCAAGCAGCCGCTGCGCGTCATCCTCAACGGTCTCGGCAAGGACGCGGCGCAGATCATCTCCCGCATCAACGGCTTCACCTATGTGCAGACCCAGTTCGACTACTTCACCGGCGAGCTGAAGGTCGTCCGCGAGATCCCCTATTCCGCCGGCGAGCGCGCCAACGTGCGCTGCTACGGCGCGGACGACGTGCGCGAGGGCGTGGCCATCATGCACTTCGAGGGCGTGGACGTCTCCATCACCGGCAACTCCACCAACCCCACCCGCTTCCAGCACCCGGTCGCGGGCACCTACAAGAAGGAGTGCGTGGAGCAGGGCAAGAAGTACTTCTCCGTGGCCTCCGGCGGCGGCACCGGCCGCACGCTGCACCCGGACAACATGGCCGCCGGCCCCGCCTCCTACGGCATGACCGACACTATGGGCCGCATGCACTCCGACGCCCAGTTCGCCGGCTCGTCCTCCGTCCCCGCGCACGTGGAGATGATGGGCTTCCTCGGCATGGGCAACAACCCCATGGTCGGCGCGACCGTGGCCGTGGCCGTCGCCGTGCAGAACAGCCTGAAATAACGATCTTCCTTCGCACATACATAAAGAGCGGGACGCCCCGAAGGGCGTCCCGCTTTTTGTTTCCGGCAAAGCGCCCCGCCAGAGCGACGCGGGATGCGGCGCAATGAAAAGCAGCCGCCCCGACAGGGCGGCTGCGCGGCTGAAAGACAGAGTTTACAGAAAGCTCGAAATGCCGTAGCTGTTGACGAGCGCGTCGAGCTTGACGCCCTCCCTGCACAGCGGGCACTGCGCGGCGGGCACGGAGCGGTAGTCGCCCAGCACCTTCGCGTGGAACAGGGTGGTGACGGGGAAGTCGCCGCAGGTGTCCAGGCACGAGAAGATGCTGCAGATGCCCACGGGGATGCCGCCGTAATAGCGCACCGCTCCCAGGGCCTCCTGCACGGCGCCGCCGGTCGTCACGGAGGCGGCCAGGACCAGGACGCGGCGGTTGCGGATCAGGTGCGCGATGTTCTCGCGGAAGATCTGCAGGTTGCCGGTGGTGGTCTCGGGCGTCACGACGTAGAGCGTGTTGTGCTCGTTGTCGTTGGTGATGCCCTCCTCGATCAGCTCCTCGGCCAGGCAGGCGCCGAGGACCTCGGTCCCGTCAAGGCACAGGATCGTGTCCACGACCTTGGAGCTCTGGAACTTGACCGCCAGCTCGCGCGCGGCCTGCCGCGCCTCGGCCAGACGGTGCTTGGTGTAGGTCATGTCGATGAAGTAATTGATGTGGCTGTGGCTCGTGGCGAAATGCCCCTTCGCGATGCGCAGGGGGATCTCGCTGTATTCGCTGCGGAAATGGACGGTCGGGATCACCATGTTGATACGCGCTCCTTTCTGCGGTTCAAGGCTTGGTCGTTTTCGTACGGTTCCTGCTTCGATCATATCATATCCCGGCGCGGCAGACAAGGCGTAAGTTCGCGCCGGCGCGGAAAAATCACGAGCGCCCGGTGCGCTTGAGCTCGCCGTCCTTGTTCCACAGATAGCTCATGCGCACCTCCGTGCCCTCGCGGATGCGGCGGATGTTCTCGGCATGCTTGAAAAAGATCGGGATCGCGGGGATCAGCAGCACGAGCGCGGCGGGTAAGTACCGCGTCCGGGCGTAATACAGCGCGGGAAAGAGCAGCGACATCGTCGGCGCGACGAAGCAGATGTAGTTCGTCAAAAACGCGATCAGGATCGCCAGCGCCAGCAGCGCGAGGAAGGCGCGCCAGTCCCAGGACAGGATCACGCCGCCGAGACTGGCCAGCCCCTTGCCCCCGCGGAAGCGCAGCACGGCGGGGAACATGTGGCCGAGGATGCAGGCCGCGCCGCCGATCTGCTCGGCGACGGGGAGAGCGGGGAAGAGGTAACGGCAGAGACGGCAGGCGAGGAAGGCCTTGAGGATGTCCAGGATCGCCGTTGCGAAGAAGGCCGTCTTCCCCGCGAGGATGAAGGCGTTGGACGCGCCCGCGTTCCCCGAGCCGTCCACCCGCGGATCATAGCCCTTGAGCCTGGCAAACAGGAAAGCGGGATTGATGTTTCCCAGCAGATATCCGATGACGCAGCATCCGAGCACGGCTTCCGGCATGACGGTGACCTCCTTCCTTCGCTTTCTCTTCAAATATTTTAACATTCACGGCGGCGAAAGTAAATAACTTTTCTGCCGCGGCCGCGCGGCCCTTGTGAAATCGCCCGTTTTCCTTTATACTGTCCGCAGGAACACACAAAGGAGGGCCCGCCATGAAAAGCGCGCTTTTGGTCATCGACATGCAGAACGGTTTTCTTTCCCCGCGCTCGCCGCTGTTCATCGCCGGCGCGCCGGCTACCGTGCCGGCCTGCGCGCGCGTGATCGCGCGCTGCCGCGAAAAGGGCGTGCCCGTCGTCTTTGTCACGCGCGCCTACGCCGCCGACGGCAGCGACGTGGAAAAGCCGCGCCGCGCGGCTTTCCTTGCGGGCGGGCGGCCGCTCTCTCCCGGCTGCGGCGAGGAGATCTCCGCCGCCATGCCGGAGGCCTTCGGCGCCGATCCGAAAGACTATCACATCGTCAAGCCGCGCTACTCGGCCTTTTTCAACACCGGACTCGACGCGCTGCTCAGGAAGCTCGGCGTCGGACACGTGATCCTCGCGGGCACGACCACGCCCAACTGCATCCGCACGAGCTGCTACGACGCGATCTCGCTCGACTACGACGTGACGGTCCTGCGCGACTGCACCTCCTCCGCGACCGACGAGATCCAGCGGAGCAACCTCGCCGACATGGAACGCGCCGGCGCGCGGATTATGGACTCGGACGAGCTTGCCGGCGAGCTCTGACGACGCCCGTCCGATCGCAAAAAGCGCCCCTCCCTTTCCTCGAAAGGGAGGGGCGCTTTTCAAAAGGAAAAACGCGCGTCCCCCGCGGTTTCGGCGCGCCGCTGCGGGCCGGCTTTTTCCAGTATTCGGCAAGTTGCGCAGAATACGCAGACGCTTATTGAGCACTTTGGCCCCTTGCCAATTCCCGCCCGGTATGATATGCTACAAATGGGTAAAGGTGTGCTCCGCCGCGCCGGAGATCTGACCATATATGCGTCCCCTTTCATCATTCGCGCCGCCGGATGCGGCGCGGCGAACATGAGGAGATCGACCATGAGAAAAATGACCATGAAACAGAGAAAGATGGCCGACATCATCGGGCTCGCCTGCGGCGTGTTCGTGCTGATCGTCGCCATCTGCTTCGCCGTTCTGAAGGCGAGGCCCGCCGCCGTCGGCGCCAGCGCCGGGGACATCCCCGCCTCCGCCCAGCATCTGAGCGGCACGGCCGAGGGCCGCAACGGCCCCATCGAGGTCGAGATCGTCGCCGACGAGAACAAGATCTATCAGATCAACGTCGTCTCCCATTCCGAGACCGACGGGATCGGCAGCATCGCCGTCGACAAGCTCCCCGGCATGATCTACGACGCGCAGAGCCTTGAGGTCGACGCCGTCTCGGGCGCGACGCTCAGCTCCAACGCCATCAAGGCGGCCGTTCTCAACGCCATGGAGAGCGGCGGCCTGTCCACGAACAGCTTCGGCGGAGAAAACGTTGCCGCCGCGTCGCCTGTCAAGATGGCCTCCCGGGTCGTGACCAATTCCGGCGTCACGGTCGTGCATGCCGCGGACTGGGCCGAGCAGTACCCCAACGAGTACAACTCCTGGCTGATGACCAGCGAGAGCGACGACATCGACGACTACCTTGAGATCTATCCCATGCTCCGCACGCTCTACGAGGGCTACGGCTTTGCCATCGACTACGGCAGCGCCCGCGGCCACTACTATGACGTGCAGGACATCGAAGCCACCGGACGGCCCCATCCGCTCGCCAACTGCTGGACCTGCAAGACCCCGGACTTCACCATCATGGTGAACGAGGAGGGCATTTCCGCCTACAAGAAGAGCTGGACGGACGTTCAGGCCGAGATCACCGACCCCATCAGCTGCTACAACTGCCACGCCAACACGCCCGAGGAGATCGTCATCACCCACACCTACTGGATCGACGCGCTCGGCGAGGACTTTGACAGCGTCGCGGGCGCGAACCTCGCCTGCGGTCAGTGCCACAACGAATATTACTTTGCCCCCGACACCAAGGCGACCACGATCGCCCACAACAGTCTCGCGAGCATGGCGCCCGATCAGATGCTGGCCTTCTTCAACGACCCGGCCAACTTCTCCAACGGCGAGGCCTTCGCCGACTGGACCAACCCGCGCACCGGCGTCAAACAGATCAAGGTGCAGCACCCCGAGTTCGAGACCTTCCTCGGCGCGGGCAGCCAGCACGCGAACGACTTCACCTGCGCCGACTGCCACATGCCCGACGCGGTGGCCGAGGACGGGACGGAGTACCGCAGCCACAACCTCGTCAGCCCGCTGGACAACCCCGATCTGATCGAAAAGACCTGTTCGCAATGCCATACCGATCTCAAGAGCGAGGTCCGCGCCGTGCAGCAGAAGGTCGAGGATCGCACCTACTCCATCGGCTATGAGCTCGAGTATCTCACCGAGCTGCTGGCCGACGCGGTGGAGAGCGGCGAGTACACCGACGCCGATCTCGCGCGCGTCCGCGCCCTGGCCCGCAACGCGCAGTTCTACTGGGACTTCGTCTTTGTCGAGAACGCCGAGGGCGCGCACAACCCGACGCTGACCTACGAGTGCCTCGACAAGGCCGAGGAGCTCTGCAACCAGGCGCTGAATCTGCTCAAAGCGCTGACCGCGTAAACATCCGAACGACGTATTCGAGCTGCCCGCCCGACTGGGCGGGCAGCTTTTAATGATTATCCGCAAAGGAGCGCCCATGAAAAAAATAATCGGATATCTGCGCTCCATGCGCTTCGGGATACTGCTCCTGGCGCTGATCGCGGCCTGCTCGGTGATCGGCACCGTGATCCCGCAGGAACGGGAAGTCGCCTGGTACGCGCAGAATTACGGCTCCATCCACGGCGCGATCCTGCTGCTGCGCCTCGACCGCATCTTCACCGGCTGGTTTTTCATCCTGCTGCTCGGCCTGCTCGGCCTCAATCTGACGCTGTGCAGCATCCTGCGCATCGCCGCGGTCGCGCGCGCCGCGAAGGACGAAAAGGGACGCACCGCCCGTCTGCGCGACACGGTGCTCCTCACGCCCGAGGGCGTGGCCGCTCTGCGTGAGAAACTGCTCGGGATGCGCTGCCGCGTCGAAAAGATAGGCGATTGCGAGGTCTATACCAAGCGCGGCCTGGGGCGCTACGGCAGCTTCGTGACGCATCTGTCCATCCTGCTGACGCTCGTGTTCGGCGCGCTCGCGCTCTATACCCCCACGGTGACGGACCGGAGCTGCATGCCCGGCGAGTCGATCCGCATGAGCGACGGCACCGAGATCTACGTGCAGGATTTCCGCATCACGGACGAGACGGGGCGGCTGGATTATACCAGCCACGTCCGCGTCACGCTCCCCGACGGCAGACGCAGCGAGCTCGCCGAGCTGAAGGTCAACCATCCCTTCCGCTTCGGCGGCTGCAAGCTCTTTCAGCAGAGCTTCGGCACGGCGGGCTCCGTGACGGTGACGAATCTTGAAACGGGCGGGACGGACGTTTTCCTGCTCGACTCGATGAGCTATCTGACCATCGACAGCCGCAACGGCATCATTTTCGAGCAGCTCTATCCCGACTACCTGCGCGCGCCGGACGGCGAGGTCACGCTCATCACGCGCACCGAAGGGGCCTATCCGAATCCGATCTACGCCTTTGAGATCCTGGCCGACGGGGCGTACACGCCCTCGCTGGCCGTTCCGGGCGACTCGCTGGAGATCCTGGGCCTGCGCTTTACCTTCAACGCGCCGACGGACTACCCCGGCCTGCGCATCAAGCAGGTCCCCACCCTGTATAATTCGCTGCTCGTCGCGGCCTTCTGCCTGATGATCGTCGGGCTGTACGTCACCTTCTTCTGCGACCCGGTCGCCGTCAAGCTGGACGCGGAGGGCTGCGCCGTCGGCGGCCCCAAGCCCGAGCGCATGCGTATCGAGCTTGCCGACTGGGGAGAGGAATATCTGCGGGAAAGTGAGGAAGAAGCATGAAGCTGCTGTTTTTCGTGACCTTTGCCGTCTACGCGGCCGCGGTCGCGCTGGAATTCACGGGCACGGCCTTCCGGAAGGAAAAGCTGCTCAAGGCGGCCTGGATCGTTTTTCTCGCCGCCTTCGCGCTGCACACGGTCTTCTTCGTCGCCCGCGGCGTCGCGGCAAAGAGACTGCCGCTGTCCAACCAGTTTGAATTCGCCAGCGGCTTCGCCTGTGGCGCGGCGCTGCTGTCGATCGTCCTCTGCGGCCGCGGAAAAGCCGACTGGCTGAAGGTCGCGGCGCTGCCCGCGGTGCTGCTGATCATGACCTACGCGGCGCTGCAGCCGATGGAGATCCGCGACCTGATGCCCGCGCTGCGCAGCGCGTGGTTCGGCGTGCATATCGGCTCGGCGGTGCTCGCTTACGCGGCCTTCGTCATCGCGGGCTGCATCGGCGCGCGCTATCTCGTCTTTTCCAAACGGCAGGAGCCGGATAAAAAGGCGCTCGATCAGATGGACTTTCTGAGCTATCGCCTGGTCAGCTTCGGCTTTCTGTTCCTCACGGTCGTGATCCTCTCCGGCGCGATCTGGGCCGAGCAGGCCTGGTCGAGCTTCTGGAGCTGGGACCCCAAGGAGGTCTGGGCGCTGATCACCTGGATCATCTACGCGGTCTACCTGCACATGCGCCTGCGCTCCGGAAGGAAGGGGAAAAAGATGGCGTGGTTCCTCGTTATCGCCGTCTTTCTCGTGTTCTTCACCTTCGCGGGCGTGAACACGCTGATGCACGGCATGCACACCTACGGCTGAAAACGCGCGGAACGCGTTATCCTTTATACGGAGAATATGCTCCGCCCCGCACCGGGCGGAGAAGGAGAACAATATGAGCGATTTTGAAACCAGGATCTACGAAGCCGTGCGCGAGGCCGTCAAGGCCGCGTGGGACATCGAGCCGGAGGAGGGCCTCTACGTCGTCGAGACGCCGCAGAACCCAGATTTCGGCGACTACTCCACAAACGTCGCGATGAAGCTCTCCCGCACGCTGCGCCGAAACCCCATGGACATCGCCGCGCCCATCGTACAGGAGCTGGAGCGGCTCCTGCCCGAGGCCGGCTCCGTCACGGTGGCGCGGCCCGGCTTCATCAACTTTAAACTGAAGCAGGACGCGCTCAGCGGCCTGATCGACAAGGTCATCGCGGCGGGCGAGGACTACGGCAGAAACGACAGCGGCAGGGGAAAACGCGTGCTCGTCGAGTGGGTCTCCGCCAACCCGACGGGGCGGCTGCACTGCGGTCACGCCCGCAACGCCGCCTGGGGCGACTGTATCTGCCGCCTGCTGGAGGCCAGCGGCTACGAGGTGCTGCGCGAATACTATGTCAACGACGCCGGCAATCAGATCGTGATGCTCGGCCGCTCGCTGATCGCGCGCTATTTCGAGCATTTCGGCCGCGCCGACGAGTATCCGCTGCCCGAGGACGGTTACCACGCCGAGGATATCCGCGCCATCGCCGAGGAGATCGCGGCGGAGGACGGCGACAAGTGGCTCTCCGCCGACGAAAAGGAGCGCATGGAGCACTTCATGCGCGTCGGCAAGGAGCGGGAGCTGAAAAAGATCGAGGAGGATCTGCGCTTCTACGGCGTGAAGATCGACTCCTGGATGCACGAGACCTTCTTCTACGAAAACGGCCGCGAGCGCATCGAGCGCTGCCTCAAACGCATGGCGGACATGGGCCTGCTCTATGAGCAGGACGGGGCGCTGTGGTTCCGCTCGAGCGAATACGGCGACGACAAGGACCGCGTCCTGCGCAAGAGCGACGGCACGCTCTCCTACCTCACGCCCGACATCGCCAACCACGTCTACAAGGTCGAGCGCGGCTATCCGCTGCTCGTCGATCTCTGGGGCGCCGATCACCACTCCTACGTCACCCGCATGCAGGCCGCGCTGACCGCGCTGGGTTATCCGGAGGGCACGCTCTCGGTCGATCTGATCCAGATGGTCCGCATGGTCGAGGACGGCAAGGAGGTCAAGATGTCCAAGCGCACCGGCAACGCGCTGAGCCTGCGCGAGCTGTGCGAGGACATCGGCGTGGACGCCGCGCGCTGGTTTTTCGTGTCCAAGGACGTGGCCACGCACATGGACCTCGACCTCAAGCTGGCCCGCAGCCGCGACAACGACAACCCGGTCTACTACGCCCAGTACGCCCATTCGCGCATGAACTCGATCCTGACGAACCCCAAGATCGCCAGGTTCGAGCAGACCGGCCGCTACGACCGTCTGACGGACGAGCGCGAGCTGCTGCTGCTCAAGAAGATCGGCGAGTTCCCCGCGGAGGTCGCCGCCGACGCGGCGCTGCGCAAGCCCAACAAGCTCACGGACTATATCATTTCGCTGGTCAAGACCTTCCACGCCTACTACAACGCCGTCAAGGTCAACAATCCCGACGATCCCGAGCTGACGAACCAGCGTCTGGGGCTCGTGACGGCGACGAAGATCACGCTGCGCAACGCGCTCGCGCTCATCGGCGTCTCCGCCCCGGAGAGCATGTGATACGGGCAATCTTTATCATCAGGAGCGATACATGAACAGTATCTGTGTCAAAAGTGAGATCGCACCGCTTAAAAGGGTGCTGATCCACCGCCCCGGAGAGGAGCTGCTGAAGCTGACGCCGAAACGGCTGCCGGAGCTGCTCTTCGACGACATCCCCTTTCTGAAGGTCGCGCAGCGGGAGCACGACGCCTTTGCCGCGATCCTGCGCGACAACGGCGTGGAGGTCGTCTATCTCGAGGACCTGATGAGCGAGGTGCTCGCGCTCCGGCCGGAGCTCGTCCGCCCCTTCCTCTGCCAGTGGCTGACCGAGGGCGACGTCCGCACCGGCAAATGGCAGGACAAGCTCTGCGACTACCTGCTGGAGAACTACTCCGGCAAGGCGCTGGTGCAGAAGACGATGGAGGGCATCACGCTCAAGGAGATGGGCGGGGCCTCGGCCTATTCGCTGCAGGACCGCATCGCCCCGGCCGACGACCTGATCGTCGACCCGATGCCGAACCTATATTTCGCGCGGGACCCCTTCGCCTCGGTCGGCAACGGCATCTTCCTCAACCGCATGCGTTTCCCGACGCGGCGGCGCGAGACGATCTACGCGGAGTATATCTTCAAATATCATCCGGACTACGCCTCCGTCCGGCGCTACTGCGAGCGGAGCGACCACGCCAGCATCGAAGGCGGCGACGTGCTCAACCTCACGGCGGACACGATCGCGATCGGCATCTCCGAGCGCACCTCGCCCGACGGGATCGAAAACGTCTCCAGACGGCTTTTCCGGGACCCGGAGGCAAGCGTGCGCACCGTGCTGGCCTTCGACATCCCCTCCACCCGCGCCTTCATGCACCTCGACACGGTATTTACGCAGATCGACGTCGACAAGTATATCGTCCACCCGGCCATCATCGGCCCGCTGACGGTGTATGAGATCACGCCGGGGGAGAAGGACCCGGGCGAGCTGCATATCGAGCGGATCGACGCGCCGCTGGAGAGCATACTGGAGAAATACACGCACACCGAGCGCGTGAAGCTGATTCACTGCGGCGGCGACGACATGATCGCCGCGGCGCGCGAGCAGTGGAACGACGGCTCGAACACCCTGGCGATCGCGCCGGGGAAGGTCGTCGTTTACGAACGCAACGACGTGACCAACCCCATCCTACGCGACAACGGCGTCGAGCTGCTGGAAATGCCTTCGGCCGAGCTTTCGCGCGGCCGCGGCGGCCCGCGCTGCATGTCCATGCCGCTCATCCGGGCGGAATAAAACGAGCAGTATCCCGATTATGATAAATGCTGGAGGATAACGACGAAATGGGACTGAATATCAGAGGAAGAAGCTTTCTCACCCTGCTGGACTACACGCCCGAGGAGATCAACTATCTGCTGGATCTCGCGGCGGAGTTCAAGCGCATGAAGTACAACGGGATCGAGCACAAGTATCTGACGGACAAGCAGATCGTCCTGCTCTTCGAGAAGACCTCGACCCGCACCCGCTGCTCCTTTGAGGTCGCGGCGCGCGACCTGGGCATGGGCGTCACCTTCCTGGATCCGGGCTCTTCCCAGATGGGCAAGAAGGAGTCCATCGCCGACACCGCGAAGGTGCTCGGCCGGATGTACGACGGCATCGAGTACCGCGGCTTCAAGCAGTCCACGGTCGAGGACCTGGCGAAGTATTCCGGCGTGCCGGTGTGGAACGGCCTGACCGACGATTTCCACCCCACGCAGATGCTCGCGGACATCCTCACCGCGCGCGAGGAATTCGGCGATCTCAAGGGTCGGAAGCTGACCTTCTTCGGCGACGCGCGCAACAACGTCGCCAACTCCCTGATGGTCGTCTGCGCCAAGCTGGGCCTGCACTACTGCGCCTGCGGCCCGAAGGAGCTGATGCCCGCCGAATGGCTGATCGAGAAATGCCACGAGATCGCCGGCGAGACCGGCGCGATCCTGGAGTTCACCGAGGACCCCGCGCAGGGCGCGAAGGACTGCGACATTCTCTATACCGATATCTGGCTGTCGATGGGCGAGCCGGCCGAGCTGTGGGAAAAGCGCATCCGACTGCTGCTCCCGTACCAGATCAACGGCGCGCTGATGGAAAAGGCCAAGCCCACGGCCATCTTCATGCACTGCCTGCCCGCCTTCCACGACCGGGAAACGACCATCGGCGAGGAGATCTACCAGAAATTCGGCCTGAGCGCCATGGAGGTCACCGACGAGGTCTTCCTCGGCAGCCACGCGCGGCAGTTCCGCGAGGCCGAGAACCGCATGCACACGATCAAGGCCGTCGTCTACGCGACGCTCAAGTGAAGCAATGTCAAAAAATACCGGGGATCGACGATCCCCGGTATTTTTTGGCGCTTGAACGAAGGGGAAAACGGGTGTATCATGCACAGTATGGAAACGACGGCGACAAAAAAACGCGGCCTTGCCGCCATATGGGCGCTCTGCCCGAAGAGACATGTCCTGCTGCTTGTCTCGGCGGGGCTGATTGCGCTGCACCTGCTCACGCGGGGGGATCACGCCCTGATGGTCTTCCTCTCGGAAAAGATCGTGCGGCCGCTGCACCGCGCGCTCGGCTCCTTCAACGCCCGCGTGCCTTTTTCGATGGCGGAGCTGCTGCTGGGGCTCTTCGCCGCGGCGGCGCTGGGATACATAGCCTTTCAGATCGCCGCCCTGATCCGGAAAGGGGAGCGCCCGGCGCGGCTGTACCGCACGCTCGTCACGCTTTTCACGGCGGGCCTTTCGATCTACGCGCTGTTCTGCCTGCTCTGGGGCGTGTACTACTACGCCGACGATTTTGCGGAAAAGAGCGGCTTTGAAAACAGGGAGATCAGCGTCGAACAGCTCGAGAGCGTGACGCGGTATTTCGCCCGCCTCGCCAACGCATACGCCGCCGAGGTGCCGCGCGACGAAAACGGCTTCTGCGTTTCGGACAGGGCGGAGATCCTGCGCCGCTCGCCGGAGGTCTTCGCCGGGACGGAGAAGAAGTATCCCTGCCTGGAGGGGCCGCCGCTCGCCGCCAAAGGGATTTGTTTTTCGCGCGTGATGAGCTATCTCGACTTTTCCGGCTTTTTCTTCCCCTTCACGGCCGAGGCCAACGTGAACACGGATATGCCTGCCTGCGATCTCGCGGCCACGGTGGCGCACGAGCTGTCGCACCAGCGGGGCGTGGCCAAGGAGCAGGAGGCCAACTTCACGGCCGTGCTGGCCTGCCTCGACTACGGCGACCCCGATTACTGTTACAGCGCCTGCCTGCTGGCCTACACGCATCTGGGCAACGCGCTCGCCGGGGCCGACCGCGCGGCCTGGGAGGAGATCTTCGACGGCCTCGACGAAAACGTCGTGCGGGACCTGCTGTCGCGCAGGGCCTACTGGGCGCAGTTCGACACGCCGGCGCAGACGGTCTCAAACACGGTGTACGAGGGCTTTCTGCACAGCTATGACCAGACCCTGGGCCTGAAGAGCTACGGCGCCTGCGTCGATCTGCTGGTGAACTATTATTACGAAGCTTCCCTCGGATAACAAAAAAGAGCCGCATCCGAAAGATGCGGCTCTTTTTATATCCGATTATATATTCCGATTCACTGCTCCGACACGGCGACGCTCTGGGCGATATAGTCCTCGACCTCGCCGATGTCGATCCCCAGCGCGACGGAAAGCTCGCCGTGCAGGATGTCCTTGGCGCGCTTCATCGTCGCCTCGGCGCGGCTGCTTTTGGTCTTGCGGTCGGCCATGCGGGAACGGAGGCCCTTGATCACGGAGACCAGCGCCTCGCAGGAGTGGAGCTTGAACAGGTCCTTGTAAAAGGCGTCGACGTGATTGAAGCGCGTGTCGCTGCAGATCGCCGGCTCGATCCCTGGGATCGTGGCGATGAAGGCCTCCGCCTCTTCCTTGCTCATGACCGGGCGCATATAGGCGGAAGAATCGATCGGCGTGAAATAGGTCCCGCTGCCGACCAGAGGCTTGAGGTGATAATAGACCTTGCCGCTTCCGCCGTCCATCGGCAGCGCGCCGATCTCAGAGACGGTACAGACGCCGTTTTCTCCGTATATGATTTTTTCGCCGACGGAAAACATCGAACATTATCCCCCACTTTATTACTTACAGTATAATCATACACTATTATCAGAAAAAATTCCAATGTTTTTTTCGAAAAATAAAGCTTTTTTTCAAAGTTTTTTCTCCCGAATCCCTTGATTTTTCAATTATTTTAACCGTTGTCTTCTTTCGGACGGTCTGATATAATAATACCGTATCATTTCCAGCCCCTTTCCCGACTGTTGTTTTCGCCGGCGGGGGCAAGGGAGAGAGAATGTGAAGCTGTACTGTACGGGGCATGAATATCGATACGCGGTCGAACAGATGCTTTTGACGCTCTTTCCGGAGGAACGCCCGGAGTACGCCCGGGGCGCCCCGGCGGGCGAGAGGATGGAGATCCGTCTTCATCGCGCCGCGAAGATGACCACGGCGAGCTGCGTCCTGCATCGGGGCGGCGTGTTCCGCGGCTTCGCGCGGATGAACAACCCCGACGCGGCGGATCCGCTCGGACGCGAGCGGGCCGAGCAGCGGCTCGTCAAGAACGCGATGTACCGCGCCGCGCTCTCCGCGGGGCACGAAAAGCCCGCCTGGGGCGCGCTGACCGGCGTGCGGCCGGGCAAGCTGCTCACGCCGCACGAGGCGCTGCGGCGCTTCATCGAAGACTACGACGTCTCGCCGCGCCGCGCGGCCCTGTGCCTCGACGCCGCGCGCCATACGCTCGCGGCCGAGGCCTCGCTGGAGGAAAAGGACGTCTGCCTCTATCTCGGCGTGCCCTTCTGCCCGACGCGCTGCGCCTACTGCAGCTTCGTCAGCCAGTCGGTGGAAAAGAGCATGAAGCTCATCGAGCCCTTCCTCGACGCGCTGGAACAGGAGATCGAGGCGACGGGGGAGCAGTGCAAGGCGCTCGGCCTGCGGCCGGTGTCGCTGTATTTCGGCGGCGGCACGCCCACGACGCTCTCCGCGCGGCAGCTCGAGCGCGTCTGCAAAAAGCTGGAGGATTGCTTCGACCTGGCCGCGCTGCGCGAATTCACGGTCGAGGCCGGACGGCCCGACACGATCACGGAGGAGAAGCTGCGCGTCCTGCGCGCGCACGGGGTGGACCGCGTGAGCGTCAACCCGCAGACCATGTCCGACGCGGTGCTCGAGGCCATCGGCCGGCGGCACACGGCCGCGGATATCCTCACCGCGCTGGAAAAGGTGCGCACGGTCGGCGGCTTCGCGGTGAACATGGACCTGATCGCGGGCCTGCCGGGGGACGATCCCGAGGGCTTCCGCTCCACGCTCGAACAGGTACTCGCCCTGGCGCCGGAGAACGTCACGGTACATACCCTCAGCCTGAAAAAGGGCTCGCGCATCCTCACCGAGGGCGCGGCGCTGCCCGGGGCGGCCGAGGTGGCGGCCATGCTCGACTACGCCGAAGAAAGACTGCGCGCAGCGGGCTACGGGCCCTATTACCTCTACCGGCAGAAGTTCATGTCCGGCGGCTTCGAGAACGTCGGCTGGACGCGCCCGGGACACGTGAACCTGTACAATATCTGTATCATGGAAGAGCTGTGCAGCATCCTCGCCATGGGCGGGGGCGGCTCGACCAAGCTGATCCGGCACGACGGCGGGCGCAACCTGCGCTTCATCGCGCCGAAGTACCCGCTGGAATACATCGAAGGCATCGCCGGCGTATGCGGCGAGAAGCAGAGGATAGGCGAGTTTTATCACAGTCTGGAGGATTGAACATGGCATACGACCTTTCGGAAATCAATTTCAAAACCGTTTCGGACCCCCGCGGCCTGATCGAGGAGGGCGACGCGATCTATCACGCCAACGTGGAGACGGCGGCGGAAAAGATCGCGGACAACATCAAAAACAGCCCCATCGTGCTGCTGTCCGGGCCTTCGGGCTCCGGCAAGACGACGACGGCCATGAAGGTCTCCGAGGCGCTGGAGCGGCGCGGCGTCCGCAGCCATTACGTGGGCATGGACGACTACTTCAACACCGTCAGCCCCGAGACCACGCCCCGCACGCCGGAAGGGGAGTACGACCTGGAAAGCCCGCTCTGCCTGGATATGGAGCTGATGAACGAGCACTTCACGATGCTCGCACGCGGCGAGCGCATCCATGTGCCGAAGTACGAATTCTCCCGCCGCATGCGCGCCTATGAGCCGTCGAAATCCATCAAGCTGGGCAAGGACGAGATCGTGATCTTCGAGGGCATCCACGCGCTCAACGACATGATCACCAAGCGCCATCCCGAGGCCTTCAAGCTGTATATCGCCGCGCGCAGCGACGTGACCTTCGGAAAGAAGATCGTGTTCAAGCGCACCTGGTTCCGTCTGGTGCGCCGCCTTGTGCGCGACTACAACTTCCGCGGCTCCTCCGCGGCAGAGACGATGGGCATGTGGGCCAACGTCCGCCGCGGCGAGAAGGCCTATATCTCGCCGTTCAAGGACAAGGCGGACTATCAGTTCGATTCCTCGCTGCCCTATGAGCTGCCGGTGTTCAACCGCACGGCCACGGCCCTGTTCCAGACCGTGCCGGAGGGCATCGAGCGCTTTGACGAGCTGCGCGCCGTGCTGCCCGCGCTGCAGCTCTTCGGCGACATCGACGAGAGCCTGGTGCCGCCCGATTCGCTGATCCGCGAGTTCATCGGCGGCGGCTGCTACGAATACTGAGGACGAAAAAACCGGGAGGATGCATCGCATCCTCCCGGTTTTTTTCTTTTTTCAGTCCAGATACTTCCCGGCGAAGCGCTCCGGCGGGAGACAGTCGGCCAGACCCGTGAGCAGAGCGCCCATGTCGGCGGGCGCTTCGGCCGCGGCCGTGCCGAGCGCCGACGGGGAAATGCGCCGCGCGAGCGACACCCTTGCCGAGGTCCCGCTGCCGGCGCGGCTCTCGAGCATGAGCGTGCCGCCGTGCTCGCGCGCAACACCGCGCACGAGGGACAGGCCCAGCCCCGCGCCGCGGCCCATATCGCTCAGGGCGTAGCCGTCGCGGTAGCGCTCGAAAACCGTGCTCATGGCCTCCTCGCCGATCCCGCAGCCGTCGTCGCTGACGGAGAGGATCAGCTGCGTAGGCGTGGGCAGAAGGCGCAGCGTGATCTGCGTCAGGCCCTCGGCGTGGATGAGACAGTTGGAGATCAGGTTGAGGATCATCTGCTCGAGCAGCACGCGGTCGCCGAGCAGGCAGAGCTCGCCCTCGGCGTGGAGCCGGAAACGGACGTCCGGCCGCAGCAGGGACACGCTCTCGACGATCGTGCGGCAGAGCGCGGCGAGATCGAGCGCCGCAAGCTCGGCTTTGAGCTCGCCCATGGCGGCCGCGCGCACGACGGAGGCGTTCTCCAGCAGGCGCGAGATGGAAAAGACGCTGCGCTGCATGGAGCAGAGCCGCTCTTCCAGCTCGGCGTCGCCCAGCTTTTCGGCACGCGCGCGGCACAGGTCCTGCGACAGGCGCAGGTTCATCAGCGCGCTGCGCATCGAATAGAGGAAGGCGTCGCTCACCGGCGTCAGGGCAAAGCCGATCTCCGAAAGGAAAAAGGCCTGCGTGTCGTCGAGCTTCGCGGTGCGGACGTTCAGCGGCCTTCCGCAAACGGTCGTGTCGGCGGTGAAGACGCGCGCCTGCGCCTCGGTGATCTCGCCGGAAAAGAGCGCCGTGAGCGGCTTGCCCACAAGCTCGCCGCCGAGCAGCTTCTCCGCACGGGCGTTGGCGTAGACGATCCGCCCGCCGCGCACCAGCAGCGCCGCCTCGCCCGCGAGCGAGAGCACCCTCGTTGAAACACTGTGCATGGGACACACCCTCCTGTCAAGGACCTTTCTTTTTCCTTATACTAACAAAAACCGACAAATTATACAAGACCCGGGGCCTTCACGGCATGAAACAGGCATCAATTTCGGCAAATTTTTATGCGGGCAAGACCGAATGAAAACTTGCTTTTTGTCAATAGTATATGATACAATTCAAATGTTCAGTAAGGGAGTTTTTGACTGCCCCGCTGTAAGTGTGTCAACACATCCCGATATGCTTATTTTATAAAAAACTGGAGGATATGATTCATGATCAAAGTCGGCATCAACGGCTTCGGCCGCATCGGTTCCCTCGCATTCCGCGCCGCCATCAAGTCTGACGACATCGAGGTCGTCGCGATCAACGCTCCCGGCCATCCCGCGAGCCACATCGCCTACTGCGTGAAGTACGATTCCGTCCACGGCCGCTTCGACGGCGAAGTCGTCGGCAACGACGAGGACAGCACCGTCACCGTCAACGGCAAGGTCGTCAAGGTCCTCTCCGACAAGACCTACCGTGACGCCACCCTCATCCCCTGGGGCGAGCTGGGCGTCGAGTACGTGCTCGAGTGCACCGGCGTGTACCTTGACAAGGCCAAGGCCCAGGCCCACATCGACGCCGGCGCCAAGGTCGTCGTCATGTCCGGCCCCGCGAAGGACGACACCCCCATGTTCGTCTGCGGCGTCAACCTTGAGAAGTACACCCCCGACATGCAGTTCGTTTCCAACGCTTCCTGCACCACCAACTGCCTCGCGCCGATCACCAAGGTCGTCAACGACAACTTCGGCATCATCGAAGGCCTGATGACCACGGTCCACGCCTCCACCGCCACCCAGGCCATCGTGGACGGCTTCCCCAAGAAGAAGGATCTGCGCGGCGCGCGTTCCATCTACAACAACATCATCCCCTCCTCCACCGGCGCCGCCAAGGCCGTCGGCAAGGTCATCCCCGAGCTCAACGGCAAGCTCACCGGCATGTCCATGCGTATCCCCGCTCCGGACGTGTCCGTCGTTGACGTGACCTTCCGTCTCGAGAAGGCCGCCACCTACGCCGAGATCTGCGCCGCCATGAAGGCCGCCTCCGAGGGCCCGATGAAGGGCGTTCTCGAGTACGTGGACGACGAGGTCGTCTCCTCCGACTTCCGTACCGACCCGCACACTTCCATCTTTGACGCCCAGGCCGGCATCGCGCTGAACGATCACTTCGTCAAGCTCGTCGCCTGGTACGACAACGAGTGGGGCTTCTCCAACAAGATGCTCGACCTCACCCGTCACATCGACAAGGTCCGCAAGGCGGGCTGTTTTTTTGACATGATGATCTGACAATTCTTCCATTATGTCTTTTTGTGTGATATTATCTCATTACCGATAAAGAACAGTTCTTTTCTTCAATGGAAAGGTGGGTACGCAAATGGATTGCCCATATTGCAAAACGCCGTTGCTGAGCGGAATGACGATCTGCCCGAGATGCAAGTATGATACAGCGCTTCCCGACGGAGGAGAGGAGCATGTTCTCTGGGTAAAAGAGGAGCAGGAAAGAAAAAGCAGACAAGAAGCGCTGAAAGGC
>ONQJ01000016.1 GCA_900319935.1 uncultured Eubacteriales bacterium
CTTTGACAAGTACCGGCAGATCAACCGTTTCGTCGAGCTGATCGACGACGCCTTCGCCGACGTCGAGCCGGGAAAGCTGCGGGTGATGGATTTCGGCTGCGGGAAGTCGTATCTGACCTTTATCCTGTACTATTACTTCGCCGTCAAGCGCGGCTTCGACGTGGAGATGATCGGTTACGATCTCAAGGCCGACGTCGTCGAGCGCTGCGGCGAGATCGCGAAAAAGTACGGCTACGACGGTCTGCG
The DNA here is from genome assembly GCA_900319935.1 of uncultured Eubacteriales bacterium. Taxonomy (GTDB): domain Bacteria; phylum Bacillota; class Clostridia; order Oscillospirales; family Oscillospiraceae; genus Limivicinus. The sequence continues at coordinate 247 of ONQJ01000016.1, forward strand.
CTTCGAGGTCGCGGACGTGTCGAAGGATACGCTGCCGGACCGGGAGATCGATCTGCTCGTCACGCTGCACGCCTGCGACACCGCGACGGACTACGCCCTTGACTACGCCCTGCGGCACGGGGCAAGGCGCATCTTCTCGGTCCCCTGCTGCCAGCACGAGATCGATCAGACGATCGGGCGCGGCGGCGATCTCGATATCCTGCTGCGCCACGGCGTGGTGCGCGAGCGCGTCTCCGCGCTGCTGACCGACACGATCCGCGCCGGGATCCTGGAGGACATGGGCTACGAGGTGGATCTGATCGAGTTCGTCGATCTGGCGCACTCGCCGAAAAACCTGATGATCCGCGCGGAGAAAAAACGCGCGGCGCGGCGGAAAAACATCCCGCTCTGCCGCGAGCTCGCGGCACGCTACGGCTTTCGCCAGACCCTGCTGGAGCTTGTCGATCCGAAAGAATGAAAAAGGCGCGCCTTCCGAACACGGAAGGCGCGCTTTTATCTTGTGATCTATCTGCCGAAGAGCTTGAGGAAGGTGTTGAGCGAGCTGCTCAGCCCCTCGATCGTGGACTGGAGCTTGTCCAGGCCGCTGTCCTTGAGCTTTTCCATGAAGACTCTGGCCTGCTGCGAGGTCTCGTTCAGGCTCTCCATGGTCTGCTTGAACTGGTCGATGGTTTTTTCATCGAAGCTCGACAGGACGCGTTCGGCCTCGTCGAAGCTCGCCTCGATCTGCTCCATGCTGTCGCTGAGCTGACGGATCGGCGCGACGATCTTCGGGATATAGACCAGCGCCAGGATGACGATCGCAAGCAGCGCCACGCCGAGGACGCAGATCTTGATCATGTCCGCGCGCTCGGCGCGTCTGCCCTGCCGCACCAGCTCGGCCAGCAGCTCCTTTTCGCTCATATTGTCGATATCTTTATCCATTGATACTCACCCCTTATGAACAGACTATACCATCCCCCGGGCCGTTCGGCAAGCGCGAGATTGATAAAAGGCGCGCGGTATGCTATAATCAGGCCATCAAACACGGAGGGAGCAAACGATATGTCCTATGTCTTCAATCACTTCAATTTCAACGTGCTGGACCTCGAGCGCTCGCTGAAGTTTTACGACGAGGCGCTGGGACTGAAGGTCGTGCGCGAGAAAAAGGCCGCCGACGGCAGCTTTATCCTGAAATTCCTCGGCGACGGTGTCAGCGATTTTTCGCTCGAGCTGACCTGGCTGCGCGACCGGACCGAGCCCTACGATCTCGGCGAGCAGGAATTCCATCTCGCTTTCATGACCGAGGATATGGCCGCCGCCCATGAAAAGCACGAGAAAATGGGCTGCATCTGCTTCGAGAACCCCTCGATGGGCATCTATTTCATCGAGGATCCGGACGGCTACTGGATCGAGATCATCCCCTGGAGATAAAAGCGAAAAAGATGAATAAAAACCGTCGGCCTCTTTTGTGAGGCATGACGGTTTTTGTTTCCCTCGGTTGCTTTTCTCCCGCCGCGGGAGTACAATCTTTTCGGATAATCAGTATCGGGAGGCTTCTCTATGGATATCGAGCTGAAAGATTTTGAGCTTGCGCAGGAGCGGCTTCGTCCCATCCTGCATCATACCGAGCTGGACCTCTCCTCGACCTTCTCCGCCATGACGGGCGGAAAGATCTATCTCAAATGCGAGAACCGGCAGAAGACCGGCTCATTCAAGATCCGCGGCGCGTCCAACAAGATCGCCGCGATGATCGAGCGGGGCGAGCGCTGCCCCGTCGTCGCCTCCTCCGCCGGCAACCACGCCCAGGGCGTGGCCTGCGCCGCAAAGAAGTTCGGCATCCCCGCGACCATCGTCATGCCCAAGACCGCGCCGATCGCCAAAGCACAGGCGACCGAGGGCTACGGCGCGAAGGTCGTGCTCGCGGGAGACTGCTACGACGACGCCTACGCGCGCGCCTGCGAGATCTGCCGCGAGGAGGGCGCGGCCTTCCTGCATCCCTACAACGACCTGGAGGTCATCGCCGGGCAGGGCACGCTGGGGCTGGAGGTCCTGGGCGATCTTCCCTCGGTGGATATCGTGATCGTCCCGGCCGGCGGCGGCGGGCTGCTCGCCGGCGTGGCCGCCGCGATCAAGCAGGTCAACCCGCGCGTCAAGGTCTACGGCGTGCAGGCCGAGGGCGCGGACGCCATCGCGCGCAGCTTCCGTGAAGGAAAGCTCGTCACCACCGACACGGCCTCGACGATCGCCGACGGCATAGCCGTCAAGGCGCCGGGCGATATCTCGGTGGAGCTCATCCGCCGCTATGCCGACGGCGTGCTGACCGTGTCCGACACCGCGATCGCCGACGCGATCCTGCTGCTGCTCGAGCGCTGCAAGCAGGTTGTGGAGCCCGCCGGCGCGACGCCTCTGGCGGCCGTGCTCAGCGGCGCGCTGGACGTGAAGGGCAAGCGCGTGGTCTGCGTGCTCTCCGGCGGCAACATCGACGTGAGCTTTATCCAGAGCATCATCGAGCGCGGCCTCGTCGCCCGACACCGCCGCATCAAGTTTTCCGTCACGCTGCTCGACAGGCCGGGCAGCCTCATGCAGCTGCTGGGCGTCATCTCCACGACCGGCGCCAACATCCTGCAGATCCAGCACGACAAGATCAGCGAGGGCCTCAATCCCAACGAGACCGAGGTGCACGTCTCCCTCGAGGTCGGCGGCGAGGAGCACGGCAAGTCCGTGATCGCCGCGCTCAAGGAAAAAGGCTATCGCGTGGAATATGATAATTAAGGAGGAATCACCATGAAAGCAGTTTCCACCGAAAAAGCGCCGGCCGCCATCGGCCCCTATTCCCAGGCTCAGATCGCCGGAGGCTTTGTTTTTGCCTCGGGTCAGATCCCCATCATCCCCGAGACGGGCGCGCTGGCCGAAGGGCTGGAGGCCCAGGCGCATCAGGTGTTCAAAAACATCGCCGCGCTGCTCGCCGCGGCGGGCAGCAACATCTCCAAAGCCGTGAAGACCACCGTGTTCATCAAGAACATGAACGACTTCGGCAAGATCAACGAGATCTACGCGCAGTATTTCAGTTCTCCCTTCCCCGCCCGCTCCTGCGTGGAGGTCGCGCGTCTGCCCAAGGACGTGCTGCTCGAGTGCGAGGTCATTGCCGAGCTCTGATCCGCCGCGCTTGACTTACTTCAAAAACTGGATATAATAAAGCAGGGGTTCGTCCCCTGCTTTATGATTCATGCGAGGAATACGCAAATGGATAAAACCGAAAAGAAAAAAGAGCTGATCCGCTCGGTCAAATTCCTGCTGTTCTCGGTCTCCGCCGGTCTGATCCAGATGAGCAGCTTCGCGCTGTTCAAGGAACTGCTCGGCTGGACGAACTGGCTGAGCTACCTGCTGGCGCTGGTGCTCTCGGTGCTGTGGAATTTCACGCTCAACCGCAAGTTCACCTTCAAATCCGCCAACAACGTCCCCATCGCGATGTTCAAGGTGGCCTGCTATTACGCGGTCTTCACGCCGCTGAGCACGCTGCTCGAGCGGCTGCTGGCCGACACGCTGGGCTGGAACGGCTATCTGGTCACGGCCATCAACATGGCCCTGAATCTGATCACGGAGTTTCTCTATCAGCGCTTCTACGTCTTCCGCGATTCGATCGACACCAACGATCTGGCGAAGAAAGAGCGCGGAGAGCTGTAAAGGGTAAAGAAAAAGCGGCATGCTCGGACATGCCGCTTTTTCTTGCTAATGCCCCGCGTTGTATGCTATACTGTATAATTGTGAATTGAAACTGACACGGCCCTTTGCGGCCGTCTGGAAGGTGAAGCTTATGCCTGCTGACATCCTGCGGGGCGCCCCGGTCGCCGAGGCGCTGAGCGAAAACTTGAAACCGAGGATCCGCGCGCTCGCGGAACGCGGCGTGACGCCCTGCCTGGGCATGATCCGCATCGGAGAGCGCGAGGGCGATCTGTCCTACGAGCGCAGCGCGGCGAAACGCTGCGGCGCGCTGGGCATCGCCGTCCGCAAGGTCGTTCTTCCCGCGGACTGCTCTCAGGAAGAGCTTCTCTCGGTGATCGACGCGATGAACCGTGACGCCTCGGTGCACGGTATCCTCTTCTTCCGTCCGCTGCCGGAGGGCATGGATCTGCGCCGCGTGAGCGACGCGATCGCGCCGGAGAAGGACGTGGACGGCATCTCGTCGCAGTCCATGGCGGCGGTCTACGCGGGACTGGAGCACGGCTTCTTTCCCTGCACCGCGCAGGCCGTGATCGAGATGCTGAAGTACTACAAGCTGACGATCTGCGGCAGGCGCGCCGTCGTCGTCGGACGCAGCCTGGTCACCGGCCGTCCCGCGGCCCTGCTGCTGCTGGGCGCGCACGCGACCGTCACGGTCTGCCACACGCGCACGCGCGACCTCGCGCGCATCGTGTCCGAGTCTGAGCTTGTCGTGACGGCGACGGGCTGCATCAACACCCTGACGGAGGAGCATCTGCGCCCCGGCCAGATCGTGATCGACATCGGTCTGACCTATGACGAGACGCGCGGAAAGCTCTGCGGCGACGTGGACCACGAGGCCGCCGAGCGGATCGTGCGCTGCATCAGCGCCGTCCCGGGCGGGATCGGCGCCGTGACCTCCACGATCCTGTGCGCGCACGTCGTCGAGGCGGCCGAGGCCCGGACGGAGGAAAGCTGATGGAATACAGGGAAGCGCTCGCCTATCTCGACGGAGCGCGCTGGAACGGAGCGGAGCCGTCTCTGCGGCGCATCCGCGAGCTGCTCGCCGCGCTGGGCGACCCGCAGAAGGAGCTGAAATTCGTCCATATCGCCGGCACGAACGGCAAGGGCAGCTGCGCGGCCATGCTCGCCTCCGTCCTGCGCGCCGCCGGATACCGCACGGGGCTGTATACCTCCCCGTACCTCTACCGCTTTTCCGAGCGCATGCAGATCAACGGCGAGCAGATCCCCGACGAGATGCTGACGCGCTGCGTCGAGAGCGTGCGCGAAAAGGCCGAGAAGATGGAAGACCATCCCACGGAGTTCGAGCTGATCACCGCCGCGGCCCTGCTGTGGTTCCTGCGGGAAAACTGCGGGATCGTCGTACTGGAGGCCGGTCTGGGCGGCCGCTTCGACGCGACGAACGCGATCGACGCGCCGGAGTGCTCGATCATCATGAACATCGGTCTCGACCATACGCGCATCCTCGGCGACACGGTGGAAAAGATCGCCGCGGAGAAGGCCGGGATCATCAAAGCCGGCGTTCCCTGCGTGGTCTACGGCCAGACCGGGAGCGTGCTGGACGTGTTCCGCGCACGCTGCGCGGAGCTCTCCTCCCCGCTCACCGTCACGGACTTCTCCGCGATCGTTTCGGAATTCGACAGTCTCGAGGGACAGGTCTTTTCCTACCGGGGAAGGCAGTATGCGCTTTCGCTGCTGGGCGCGCATCAGCGCCGCAACGCCGCCGTCGTGATCGAAGCGGTGAAGTGTCTGCGCGGCAAAGACTGGCAGATCGAACAGGACGCGCTGGAGCACGGTCTGTACGCCGCCGCCTGGCCCGGCCGCTTTGAGCTTTGCTGCGACGAGCCGCCCTTTATCGTGGACGGCGGGCACAATCCTCAATGCGCCGAGACCGTGCGGGAGAGCCTTCTGCACTACTTCCCCGACACGCGCCGCGTGCTGCTGCTCGGCGTGCTGCGCGACAAGGACGCCGCCTCGATGGCCGCGATCCTCGACGCCGCGGCGGACGAATACGTCTGCGCCGCTCCGGAGAGCGAGCGCGCGCTCCCGGCGGAAGAGCTTGCGGCGGTGCTGCGGCCCTTCGGGAAACAAGTCGCCGTCTGCGGCAGCGTCTCCGACGCCGTGTTCACGGCGAAGGAGCGCGCCGGAGCGGACGGCATGGTCTGTGCGACCGGCTCGATCTATCTGGCCGGAAGCGTACGTTATGAACTGGGTCTTTACTGAAAGGGGCGATATCGATGCATTATCGGGATAAATCGCTCGCGCGTTTCGGCGCGGAGCTGGCCTCTTCCGCGCCCGCGCCCGGGGGCGGCGGCGCCGCCGCGCTCTGCGGCGCTCTTGCGGCCGCGCTCGGCGGGATGGTCGTCTCGCTGACCGTCGGGAAGAAAAAATACGCGGAAAACGAGAACGCGCTGCAGGAGCTCGGAAAGCGTGCGGAAAAGGCGCGCGAGGAGCTGCTGGGCATGATCGACGCCGACGCCGAGGCCTTTGCGCCGCTGGCGCGCGCCTATTCCCTGCCCAAGGACGCGCCCGACCGCGAGCAGATCCTGGAGGAAGCGCTGCATCGCGCGGCCGCCTCTCCGGTACGGATCGCGGAGCTCTGCTGCGAGGTCATCGAGATTCTCGAGGGCTGCGCCTCGATGGGGAGCCTGCTCGTTCTCTCCGACGCCGCCTCCGGCGCGGCGCTCGCCGAGGGCGCGCTTCACGCCGCCGTCGTCAACGTGAAGGTCAATACCGCGCTGATGCACAGCCGCAACCACGCCGCCGCGCTCGGGGCGCGCATGGAGGAGCTGGAGCGCGAATACACCGCGCGCGCCGGGGCGATCCGCCGCTCGCTGGGTTATTGAGGGCAAGGCCATGAAGATCTCCAAAACCAAGCGTCTCGCGCTCGACGCGATGCTCGCGGCGATGTTCGTCGTGCTCAGCCTCTTTTCGATCAATCTCCCGGGCATGAAGATCACGCTCGATTCGCTGCCGATCCTGGTCGGCGCGGCGCTGCTCGGCCCTCTTGACGGCCTTGCCGTCGGGCTGATCGGCAGTTTTCTCAATCAGATGATCACCTACGGCTTTACGGCCACGACGCTGCTGTGGATCATCCCGGCCGGCCTGCGCGGCCTGCTCGTCGGGCTTTACGCAAAAAAGCGCGGCTTCGACATGAGCCTGCGGCAGACGATGTTCATCACGATCGCGACCGCGCTGCTGGTCACGGCGCTCAACACGCTGTTTCTGTATGTGGACAGCTGGGTCTATTCGTACTCCTACGCCGCGGCGCTGCCGACGCTCGTCCTGCGCATCGTCGCGGGCATCGTCACCGCCGTGCTCTTCTCTGTGATCCTGCCCCCGATCCTCACGGCGCTGCGCCGTCTGTTCGGCGGAGAAACGGCACGCAAAGAAGATTGACAAGCGGCTTCTCCCGCGCTATATTTTACTTGCGCCGCATCCGCCCCGAGCGGAGCGACAGCAGAAAGGAATTGAATATGGAAAAGAAGAGAATCGATACCCGTACGCTCACGGGAATGGCTCTGCTGACGGCCGTCGTCGTCATACTCCAGCTTCTCGGCGCCTTCGTCCGCTTCGGACCCTTCTCCATCTCGCTCGTGCTGATCCCGATCGTCGTCGGGGCCGCGCTGTACGGCGCCTGGGCGGGGGCCTGGCTCGGCTTCGTGTTCGGCATGGTCGTGCTCCTCTCCGGAGACGCCGCGGCCTTCCTCGTCGTCAACCCGCTCGGAACGATCCTGGTCGTACTGCTCAAGGGCGCGCTCGCCGGTCTGTGCGCCGGGCTCGTCTACAAAGCTCTGAGCACGCGCGGCGAAACGGTCGCGATCCCCTCCGGGGACGGGAAAAAGCAGGGCGTGGACCTCTCTGTGTTCATAGCTGCGATCGTCTGCCCCGTCGTGAACACCGGCGTCTTCCTGCTCGGCTGCCTGATCTTCTTCCTGCCCACGATCAGCGAATGGGCGGCGGCCATGGGCTTTGAGAGCGTCGGCAAATACATGATCTTCGGTCTTGTCGGCGGCAACTTCCTCTTCGAGCTGCTGGTCAACATCATCCTCAGCCCGGTCATCGTCCGGCTGATCAAGGTCGGCAGACGGCATTGATCCGTTTCCATTCAGCCCCGGAGCGTTTTCGCTCCGGGGCTTTTTTTATAAAGAATGCTTAAAACTTTCCATTCTTTCTTGTAAAAAGCCAAAAAGTTTGCTATCATGTGTCGTAAGGTAACATAATATCGCGAAACCGCGAACCTTTGTCAAAAGGAGATTGAGAGAATGAAGATCCGTATCAGGCGCATGCTGTCGCTTTTGCTGATGCTCGGTCTTTTTGCCGCGTTCCTGTGCGGCGGCGCTTTTGCCGTCGACGTGCCGGAGATCAGCTGCGAGCTCGGCGCGGCGCTGGACTATACGATCCCGCTCGAGGGCGGCGGAAGCGCCACCGGCATCGAGATACTGGGCGGCAGCCTGCCCAGCGGCGTGGACGTTAAGATCGACGAGGGCGCAGCCAAGCTCGTCGGTACGCCCGACGCCTCCGGCGACTACGGTTTTCAGCTGAAGATCAGCACCGAAGCGGGCGACGAGGAATATGCTCTGACCGTCAAGGTCAGCGAACCCGCGCCTACGCCCGAACCTACGCCCGAACCCACGCCGGAGCCCACTCCCGAGCCCACGCCGGAGCCCACTCCCGAGCCTACGCCGGAGCCCACGCCCGAGCCCACGCCGAAGCCTACGCCCGTCCCGGAGATTGTGATCACGAAGGATCCGACGGGCGAGACGGTCATGGAGGGCGGGTATGCGATCTTCATCGCCAGGGCCGACAACGCCGACAAGATCGAATGGCGGCTTGAGAGCCCCGACGGGAAAACGAGCTACAACGCCTCCGAGATCGGCAAGAGCTGCTTCAAGGGCTCTTCCTGCGAAGGCTATGACGAAGAGACGATCATCATTTACGACATCCCCTATGAGATGAACGGATGGAAGGCCGTCTGCAAATTCATCGGCGCCGGCGATCCCAAATTCTCCGCCGGAGCCAAGATCATCGTGAACAAGACCGGCCTTCTGCCGCCCTCCATCACGCGCGATCCCTTCGTGACCTCGGATTCCGACACGCTTTCCGTCACGGCCAGCGACCCGAACAACGGCGTGCTGCATTATCAGTGGTACAGCAGCGCCGACAACAGCTTTGCCAACGAAGACGGCACGGACGTTAAGATCGAGGGCGCGACCTCGTCCACCTTCGTACCTCCCGAGACCCCGGGCACCGTCTATTACTACTGCGTCGTGTGGAGCACGGTGGACGGCCAGCAGGGCCTTGAGGCAAAATCCCGTGTCGCAGCCGTTACCCATGCGGTGCAGCCTACGCCCGAGCCTACGCCCGAACCCACGCCCGAGCCCACGCCCGAGCCGGTCGAACCGACCGCGGCGCCGCGCGGCGGCTCGTCCGGACGCAACAGCAGCAGCCGTTTTCTGCTGATCCTCATGGGCGTGCTGATCCTGGCGCTGATCGCCGCCGCGGTCACGCTGGTCATCGTCTCCCGCCGGGAAAGAGAGCTGGAGGCCGAGGAGCAGGCTGAGGCGGAAGACAGATACAACCGTTCCGAGGAGGCTTCCCGCGTGTTCAAGGCCGCGCCTGCCGCTTCCGCTGCGGAAACGGCTCCCGCCGAGGCCGCCGTCGCCGCGGAGCCCGCTCCGCGCGGCGCGCATGAGGCGCCCGCCGAGCCCGAAGGCGGCGAGACGGCCGACCCCGAGAGCTTTGTTCTGGACGGCTGGTACTGCGCCAAATGCGGCAGCTTCAACCGCGGACACAACTGCAGCGCCTGCGGTGAGGAAAAGCCGAAAGACGCGATCCAGTATGTCTGCGACAACTGCGGCTGGACCAACCCCGATCCGGAGCATCCTCCCCGCTTCTGCCCCGACTGCGGCTCGCCCTTCGCAGCTGCGGACGACGGGAAAAACTGACGATCCCCGATAAAGCCGCAAACCGGGACAGGCCTTCCTGTCCCGGTTTTCATATTGACTTTGCCGCGTCGAAGCGATAAAATATTTCGGTAGACTTTTACGAAAAATTACTGCTTTCATTAAGCTTTTCCAAGGAGCGAAACATGAAAAAAATCGTATTCTGCGTGATCCTCGTCCTTGTCCTCGTCTTGCTGTCCGCCTGCGGAAGCGAAGCGTCCTCCCCCGCTCCCGCCCCTTCGGCCGAGGTCGAGGCCACGCCCGTTCCTCCCGCGCCGAGCGCGAGCTCCGTCCTTCCGGGCAGCGATATCCAGGCCTCCCCTGCCGGGAGCGCTTCGCCCGAGTCCCCCGTTCCGGACGAGGCCGCGGCGGACGCCGCCCGCGCCTGTATCGGCGAGGACGTCGCCGTCCTGTTCGAGGCGATCGGCGAGCCGAAGGATTCGAGCTATGCGCCCAGCTGTCTCAAGCCCGGCGGCGAGGACGGCGAGCTTTATTACGACGGCTTTACCGTCGCCACCATCCGTGAAGGTGACAAAGAAATCGTGTGGGATGTGAACGTCAATGCAGGATAATCCGGATACCGTCAAAAACCGTCATACTCCGGCCGGGAAGTCCGCAGAAGGGCGGAAGCTCCTTTTCTGGCGCATCGCGGCCGGCGTCCTTTTTCTTGCGGTGATCGCGCTGGGCCTGCTGCTCTTTTTCTCCCGTTCCGATGTGACGGTACAGCCCGAGGCTCCCGCCGAGCCGAAGGCGACGCCGGTACAGGCCGTCAGCTATACCGCCTGGTGCTACGCCCCCGTGGGCGAGCCGCAGCAGCTCAGCGCGCAGTCCGGCGAGGAGATCACGCTCCCGCAGGGCCCGCAGATCGACGGCTATACCTTTCTGGGCTGGACAGATGAGAACGGCGCGGCCGTTGAAAACGGCCGGACGAAGCTGTACGGCGACGCCGCCTTCAGCGCGGTCTACGCCATCGCTTTCCGCAACTGTGCGCAGGACGCGCACCACGCGCCTTATTTGTCTGTCGACGGCGAGGCTTACTTCCGCCCCGCCGGCTCCGTCAGCCGCGCGCAGGCGGCAAAACTCCTCTACGAGAGCCTTGACACCGATCTGGTCGGTTCCGCCGTCTTTGCGGACGTCGATCCCGCGGCCGATTACGCCGCGGCCGCCGCGACGCTCAAGGAACTGGGCGTGCTCAGCGAGAGCCGTTTCCACCCCGACGACCCGATCAGTCTCGGCGAGATGTTCGACATGCTCGCCCACTTTTTCCCGAAAAGCGCAAAGACTTATTCCTTTGCCTCCGTTCCCGAGAGCGACGCGCGCTACGGCGCCTTCTGCCTGGCCATGGAGCAGGGCTGGATCGACGATCCGTCCGTCTCCCCCGACGCGGATCTGAGCCGCGCGACGGCGGCGCGCATCTTCAACCGGCTGCGCGGCCGCATCCCTCCGGTGAAGATCGACTATGCCATGGTCGGTACGATCATGGACGTCTCCTACTCCGATCCCCTCTTCCCCGACATCGCGGAGGCGGCCATCGCCCACGACGCCGAGCTGACGGCGGACGGCGAGGTCTGGACCTCGAGCGAGGCTCTGCCCCGGCGCGAGGAAGGCTTTTTCTTCATCGGGACCGCGCTGCACTGCATCGATGAGAACGGCGGCGCCGTCGTAAACGGCTCTTACGGCAACTTCGACTTCGGCCCCGACGGTGTGATCACGACCGGCATGCCGGAGCTGGACGAGCTTGTACAGGCAAAGCTCCGCGAGCTGGTCGACCCCGCGACGATGGAGCCAGAGCGGATGCTCTACCTGATTTACAACTATGTGACCTATTCCAACGAATACCTGCGCGTCCACTATTACGACGTGGGCGACACGAGCTGGGTCAACGACGAGGCCTACCATATGTTCACCGTCGGCAAGGGCAACTGCTACTGCTACGCCTCGCAGTTCTATGTGATGGCCAAGGCGATCGGCTTCGACGCCGTGATATACAGCGGCACGATCGAGCCAGACGACTCGCCGCACGCCTGGGTCGAGATCGAGATCGACGGACAGTGGTACATCTACGACACCAATCTGGAATACACGCAGGTCCATTTCAACGACTATCACGGCAGCTTTTACAAGGAGCCCTATTGGAAAGCCAAGGGATGGCACTATTTCCGCGGCGATGAGATCGAGGCCGAGATCGCGGCCAGAGGCTGAAAAACATACGTAAACGGAGGAATAAACCATGCCGACATTCGACAACTTTTATTTCATCTCCAGCACCGGCGTCAACCGCATCCGCGTCAAGACCTGCACGCCCGACGGCGAGGTGCGCGGCTTCGTGCAGATCGCTCACGGCGTCGCCGAGCACGCCGACCGCTACGCCGATTTCATGAGCTTTCTGGCCGAGAACGGCTTCGCCTCGGCGGCGGACGACCATCTCGGACACGGCCAGTCCATCGAGCGCGAGGACGACAAGGGCTTCTTTGCCGAGAAAGACGGCTGGTGGCGGGTGATCGACGATCTCAAGACCGTCCATGACACGATGAAGGAAAAATACCCGGACGTGCCCTATATCTTCTTCGGCCACAGCATGGGCAGCTTCCTCGCGCGGACCTATCTGATCCGCTATCCCGACGACTGCGACGCAGCCATCATCAGCGGCACCGCGCAGCAAAGTCCCCTGATGGTCACGGGCGGCTCGGTTCTGGCCAAAGCGCTGGTCAAGAAAGAGGGCCCGCGCGCCGAGGGGCAGACGCTCAACAAGGTCGCCTTCGGATCGTACAATAACCGGATCAAATTCCGTCACACGGACTTTGACTGGCTCTCCCGCGACGAGAAGAACGTGCAGAAATACATTGACGATCCGCTTTGCGGCTTCGTCTGCAAAAACAGTCTCTACCGCGACATGATGGAGGGCATCCGCTTCATCGGGAACAAAGAAAACGCCGCGAAAATGAACAGATCCACGCCCGTCTACTTCATGTCCGGCGCGGAAGATCCCGTCGGCGACTACGGCAAGGGCGTCGAAAAGGCTTACAAAATGTTCTGCGACGTCGGGATGAAGGACGTGACGATCCGCCTCTATCCCGAAGGACGGCACGAGATGCTCAACGAGACCAATTACCGCGACGTCTATCGTGATATCCTCGACTGGATCAACGAAAAGATCAGCTGAACAAACCGAAAAAACTCCCCGATCCTTTCGGATCGGGGAGTTTTTTCATTGTCTGATGAGATCAGGCCTCGGCGTCGGGATCGTCCGCCGGAGCCTCGCCGGTAGCCTCGCCATCGGCGGAGAGGTCGTAGACCATGGCGTCCTCGGCGCTCTCCTCTTCCGCGGGCTGCTCCTCGACGGGAGCGGCGGGGGCGGGAGCGGACAGGGCGCGGATGGACAGGGAGACCTTGTGCTTTTCCTCGTCGATCGCGGTGATCTTCGCCTCGACGACGTCGCCGACGGTCAGCACGTCGCCCGGCTTCTCGATGCGGCGATTGGCGATCTGGGAGATGTGGATCAGGCCGTCCACACCGGGAACGACGGTCGCGAAAGCGCCGAACTCCATGAGCTTGACGATCGTGACGGTGGCCACGTCGCCGACGGAGTAACGCTTGGTGAACACGGTCCAGGGGTTGGCCTCGGGATCCTTGTAGCCGAGGGAGATCTTGCGCTTCTCCTTGTCGAAGGAGATGACGTAGACGTCGATCTCGTCGCCGACGGAGACGACCTCCGCGGGCTGATGGATACGGTTCCAGCTCAGCTCGGAGACGTGGACCATGCCGTCGATGCCGCCGATGTCGACGAAAGCGCCGTAGCTGGTCAGGGACTTGACAACGCCGTGATACTTCTTGCCGACCTCGATCTCGTTCCAGATCGCTTCGGTCGCGGCGCGGCGCTCGGCCTGGGCGACGCGGCGGATGGAGCCGACGACGCGCTTGCGGGCCTTGTTGACCTCGGTGAGCTTGAGACGGACGGTCTTCTTGATGAGCTCGCTCAGATCGGCCTCGCGGGGCAGATCGGTCTGCGAGGCGGGAACGAACACGCGCACGCCCTTGTAGCTGACGACGACGCCGCCCTTGTTGGTCTCGGTGACGACGCCCTCGATAATCTCGCCGCTTTCAACGGCCTGCTCGACGTTGTCCCACACCTTGACGGCGTCCAGACGCTTCTTGGAAAGCTGCGCGGTGCCCTCGACGTCATTGACGCGCACGACGATCGCTTCGATCGGATCGCCGATCTTGACGGCGTCTTCGATCTTGGTGCCGTCGTCGGTGAACTCGGTCGTGGGGATGAAGCCGGAATACTTCGTTCCCAGGTCGATGCTGACCTCGGTGGCCGTGATGGCTACGACAACGCCGCTTACCTTATCTCCGTTATATATAGGTTTGAGAGTCTCCTCCAGCATTTCGTCGAAGGACTGCTCCTTCTCGACCTTTTCCGCTGCGGATTCCTCAATTTTGATCTCGTTGATCTCGTCGCTCATTTTGTTTCTTACCTCCTTAATTATCCATGCGGGGGTGGATGCGCCGGCCGTGATGCCCACGACGTCGATATCTCTCAGTTCGGTCAGATCCAGCTCTTCGCTTCTTTCGATAAAGCGGACGACGGGACAGACCGACGAGCAGATCTCGGCGAGGTGCAGGCTGTTCGCGCTGTGCTTTCCGCCGATGACAACCATGGCGCCGCATTGCGAGGAAAGGGCCCTTGCCTCCTCCTGCCGCGTGGACGTAGCAAGGCATATTGTATCAGATATTTTGATATTTGTACATCTTTTTTTTAGGATCTCACAACATTCGGTAAAATTACTGCTTGTCTGGGTCGTTTGGACCACAATTGTGATCATTTTGTCACAAAAGCCGGGATTTTCGTCCATCCAAAGGGCCGTTTCGGCAGGATTTTCCAGTACGACATGCTCGCCGCACCAGCCGCAGATGGCTTCCACCTCCGGGTGTTCGCGCATGCCGATAACGATGACGAAACGCCCCTCCTCCGCCGCCTCGCGGACGATGCGGTGTATCATTTTCACCTTCGGACAGGTCGCGTCCGTGACGAGAGCGCCGCGCGCTTCCAGGGCGGCGTAGACCGACGGCGGCGCGCCGTGCGCGCGGATCATGACCGGCTCGCCCGGGCGGACCTCGTACGGGTCGCCGATCACGCGCAGACCGCGGCGTCCGAGCTCGGCAACCACATCCTCGTTGTGGATGATCGGCCCGAGACTGCAGGCGCCGCCGTGCTCGGCGAGCAGCTTTTCCGCCATGTCCACGCTGCGGCTCACACCGAAGCAGAAGCCGGCGCTTTTGGCAACTCGAATCTCCTTCATGCGCTCATTTCCCGATGTTGAGCTTTTCCCGGATCGTCCGGTAAAGCAGCTCGCAGCTCTCCTCCAGGCCGATGTCGCTGGTGTCCAGCAGCACGGCGTCCTCCGCCTGCCGCAGCGGCGCGGTCTCGCGGTGGGTGTCCTGATAGTCGCGGTACTCGATGTCGCGCAGCACGTCCTCGAAGCTCGTCTCCACGCCCTTGGCCAGCAGCTCCTTCAGGCGGCGCTCCGCCCGGGCCTTGGCCGAGGCCGTCAGATAGATCTTCAGCTCCGCGTCCGGCAGCACGACCGTGCCGATATCGCGTCCGTCCATCAGGACGTTGTTCTCACGCGCCGTTTTGCGCTGCATCTCCAGCAGGAAGGCGCGCACCGCGGGCAGGGACGACACGTCCGAGGCGCAGATCGAGATCTCCGGAGCGCGGATCGCCTCGGAGACGTCCTCGCCGTTCAAGTACATGCGCTGCTCCCCCGCCTCGTTGTATCCCATGCGGATATCGAGCTGCGGCAGGATAGCGGAGACGGCGCTCTCGTCATGGCAGTCGATGCCGTCCCGGTGGGCGGCGAGGCCCACCGTGCGGTAGATCGCGCCGGTGTCCACGTAGAGAAAGCCGAATTCGGCCGCCGCGCGGCGGGCGAGCGTGCTTTTGCCCGCGCCGGAGGGGCCGTCGATCGCGATCGCGTAATGTCCGTTCATGTTGTTTCTCCTTTGTCGTTGTATTCTTCCGCGCCGATCGCGCAGCCGGCCGCATGCCCGGTCGCCCAGGCGATCTGCAGGTTGAAGCCGCCGGTGTAAGCGTCGAGATCCAGCACCTCTCCGGCGAAGTACAGCCCCGGGACGAGCTTGGATTCCATCGTACGCGGATTCACTTCCGTTGTTGAGATCCCGCCGGCGGTGACGATCGCCTCGGCGATCGGGCGAAAGCCGGAAACGGAGACGGGAAAGGCTTTGAACAGAGCCGCAAGACGACGGCGCTGTTCGCGCGTGATGCTGTGGACCTTCGTGTCCTCCGGGATACCGGACAGACGCAGAAGGACGGGGATCATGCTGCGCGCCGCGAGATCGTCGAGCGCGTTTTTGAATTCGCGGTTGGCATATTTCTCAAAATCGCGCAGGATGCGCTCGTCGAGCTTTTTTTCATCGAGCGCGGGCTTGAGATCGATCTCCAGGCGATAGCGCGCCTGGCCCATACGCCGCATGTGGGCGCTGGCGGAGAGCACCAGCGGGCCGGACACGCCGAAGTGTGTGAAGAGCATCTCGCCGAGTTCGTGATAGATCAGCCTGTCGTCCTCGTATGCCCGCAGGACGACGTTCCTCAGGGAAAAGCCCTGCATCTCGGCGCAGAATTCGTCGTCGCTCACGAGCGGGACGAGCGAGGGACGCGTCGGCACGACCGTGTGGCCGAGCGTGCGCGCCAGCTCATAGCCCGCGCCGTCCGAGCCCGTGAGCGGGTAGGAGCGCCCGCCCGTGCAGAGCGCGGCGGCGCGGCAGTCGATCACGCCGTTTTCATGCACGACGCCGCATACGGCGCCCTTATCGGTCAGGATCCCTGTCGCTCTGCTGCGCAAAACCCGGACGCCGAGCGTCTCGAGACGCCGCGCGAGCGCGTCCGCCACGTCGTCGGCCCTGTCCGAAACGGGAAAGACGCGGTTCCCGCGCTCTGTCTTGAGCGGAACGCCCAGGGAACGGAACAGCACCATCGTCTCCTCCGGCGGGAAACGCGTGAGCGCGCTGTACAGAAAGCGTCCGTCGCCGGGGATGTTCCGCATGACTTCCCTCACGTCGCAGTCGTTTGTGAGATTGCAGCGGCCCTTGCCCGTGATGCGAAGCTTGCGCCCGAGAAAGCGATTGCCGTCGAGGATCACGACGCGTTTGCCGCGCTCGGCGGCGCGGATCGCGCAGAGCATGCCGCTCGGCCCTCCGCCGATGACGACAAGATCAGTCTCAGTCGTTTTCATTTCTTCGCTCCGTCTGCTTCAGACGCGCGATCTCCGCGCGCGTGAGCTCTCTCCAGCGGCCGGTCCTGAGATCGCCGAGGCGCAGCTCTCCTTCGCTGATCCGGCACAGCCGGGTCACGCGCAGGCCGACCTGCTCGCACATTTTTCTTACCTGCCGGTTGCGCCCCTCGCCGATCGTGACGAGCAGCACGCCGCCCTTGTCCGTCAGACGCTCGATCTCGACGCGGGCGCCGCGCGTCCGGTAGCCGTCGATGAGCATGCTCTCCTTCATTCTTTCCGCCGCGGCGGGGACGTCTTCGCCCGTGACCGTTGTGCGGTAGCACTTCTCCACGCCGCCGCGCGGATGCATCATCCGCTCGGCCAGCTCGCCGTCGTTGGTCATGATCAGCAGGCCCTCGGAGTTCATGTCGAGGCGGCCCACCGGGTAGAGCCGCACGCCCAGCTCGCTCACAAGCTCGGCCACCGTGCGGCGGCCCTTTTCGTCCTTGAGCGTGGTGACGTAGCCGCGGGGTTTGTTAAGCATTATGTAAACCTTTTCCTCCGGCGGGGCGAGGCTTTTCCCGTCGACGGTGATCCGGTCGCGCGCCGCGTCGGCCCTGTCGCCGAGCGAGGCGACCGCGCCGTTGACCCGCACCTTCCCCGCCGCGATCAATTCCTCGGCGGAGCGGCGGGACATCAATCCCGAGGCGGCTATGATCTTTTGCAGTCTCTCTTCCATGTCTATCCCGTTTCCTCTCCGTGGCGCTCTACGCCGCGGAGAAAGATCAGTTTTACCTCGCCCGCGGCCTCTCCGCCGCGCAGGACCACGATCCGGCCCGCGCAGGCGCCCTCGCGCACGGGCGCGTAGGTGAAGCGCGGCAGCTCGCGCACATAGGTTGGCTCTTCGCCGCGGGGCATAAAGAGCCTGAGTTCCCGCTCCGGCGCGGCGAGGGCAAAGGCTTCTTCTCCGCCCGCGACGGGGATCTCATAGCGCTCCTCCGTACCGACGACGAGCGCGTTCGTATAGGCCGCGAAGGCCTCGTCATAGAGGCGCATGTGGTCGTTCCAGTCGTCGGGGTCGTCGAGCGTGACGCAGACGAAGCGCGTGTGATCCCGTTCGCAGCAGCTCACCAGGCAGCGGCCCGCCGCGCGGGTGTAGCCGGTCTTGCCGCCGATGCAGCCGTCGCACATTCCGAGCAGCTTATTATGGTTAACATAATACTGGTCCCCGACCTGCAGCGAGGGGATGGCGCACAGGCGCGCAAAACGCGAGTTTTCCATGCACGCGAGCATCAGCTTTGCCAGGTCGCGCGCGGTGGAGCAATGGCCTTCGGCGTCCAGCCCGTGCGGATTGGCAAAGGAGCTGTTCTCCATGCCGAGGGACGCCGCCTTTTCGTTCATTTTCCCGACGAAGGCCGCCTCGCTGCCGCAGAGCGCGACCGCAAGCGTCTCCGC
The DNA here is from genome assembly GCA_900319935.1 of uncultured Eubacteriales bacterium. GTDB lineage: Bacteria > Bacillota > Clostridia > Oscillospirales > Oscillospiraceae > Limivicinus. Next base: position 18,581 of record ONQJ01000016.1, read on the forward strand.
CGCGTCGTTGCCCGAGCAGAGGAGCAGCCCGGCGATCAGCTCGTCCGCCGTAAGGACCTGTCCGGGCGTGAGATACATCGACGAGCCTTCGATCCCGCAGCACTGCGGCGCGACCTCGACGGGCTGATCCGGCTCGCTGAGCTCGACGGCCACAAGGGCCGTCATCAGCTTGGTCGTGCTGGCGATCAGGCGCGGCTCGTCCGCGTTTTTCTCGAAGACGCAGCTGCCGTCCGCGTACATCACCACGGCCGAGGCCGCGCTGATCTCCTCGTCAAGGGCCGCCTGGGCGGGGATATCCCCTGAAAAGATATTATATACCATACCGGCGAGGAGCGCAGCAAGTATTATTTTTTTACCGCTGTGAGCCATGATAAAAGCACCACTCTGTTTCTTTTATGAGTGGTGCTATTATCTGCTGTTTTCCTGCGGATTATCAGCTTTTCTGTTTCTCGATGAAGGCGTCCACGCGGTCCATGACCTGTGGGACGAGATCGATGATGCGGTCGACGGTGTTGGAGGCCGGAGGCGCGACGTTGATCATGCGCACGACGCCCTCTTTGATGACGAGGAAGCCGATGGGAATGCGGGAGATGGGAACGAGCGTGATGCCGTCCGGGGTGAAAATGGGATCGCCGACGACCGTGTCGACCTTGAGCATGTTCTTCACGCTCTCCATGGTGTTCTGCATGAGTTCGCCGATAGGATTTTTATCCATTGTTGTCATTCCTTTCCTCTGTTCCCTGTATATTTTCGTTTTATTCTTCCGTCTTTATACCGGCGGCCTCGTTTCTGGCCGCGAGCTTTTTCTCTTTTCTCTTCCTGCGCTTATGCCGCAGCAGGATACCGAGCGCGCCGAAGCCCGCCGAAACGCCGACGCGGCCGAACTGCCAGAGCCGCAGCGTGATGCACAGCGCCAGGTCGAGCTTCATCCTGTCGGTCGTGAAGTCGCAGTCCGTCCACACGTCGTAGTCCTTGACGCGGAACTGGCGCGAGCAGATCGGCTCGAGCGCGCAGAGCGAGGCGTTGACGTAGGCGAGGGTCTTCGCCGTGTCGGCGGGATCCTTCCCCGCCGCCGTGTAGTGCAGCAGGAAGCGGTCCACCGTGAGTTGCCCGAACTTTTTGAGACTCCCGAGCACCTTTTTGATCAGCTCGAAGATCTCCTCCTTGGTGAGATCCAGCGCCTTTTTCTCTTTGGGCTTTTCTTCCCCGCCCTCTTTTTCTTTTTTGGGCTTCTTTTCCTTCTTCCTGCGCTCTTTCTTCTCTTTGGGCTTCTTTTCCTTCTTTTCCTTTTTCGGAAGGAGCTGGATCAGGATGCCGCAGGCCTTGGCGGAGAGCTTGTATTCGCCGCCGATGTACTCAAAATCGGCCCCGATCGGGATCAGGAGAAGAAACAGCAGGATCAGCAGAGCAAGCCCCAGGACGCCGAGCACCGTAAAGCCCAGCACCTTCAGGATAATGCCCAGGATATGGAGGAACGCCAAATGTCATCACTCCCCGTCGCTTTGTTGATCGTTTTCTTTGAGATCGTCCAGACTGATCTGTCCGCCGCCGTTCGACTGCAGCTCTTCGATCCTGCGCTGCAGCTCCAGCACGCCGTCGCCGCCGTTCATATCCGGCAGCTTCGGCAGCTCGGCAAGCGAGCTGATGCCCATCGTGCGCAGAAAAACGTCCGTGGTCTTCAGCAGCGCGGGCCTGCCCGGCGCGTCCAGCCTTCCGGCGATCGCGATAAGGCCGCGGTCCAGAAGCGTGGAGACCGTATAGGAGCTGTCGACGCCGCGCACCTGGTCGATATAGGCGCGCGTCACGGGCTGGAAGTAGGCCGTGATCGCAAGCGTCTCCAGCGCGCTCTGCGAGAGCTGGGCCGGTTTTCTTTGCTCGAGCGCCTTCGTCACATAGGGCGCGTATTCCGG
>ONQJ01000052.1 GCA_900319935.1 uncultured Eubacteriales bacterium
ACGATCACTTCGTCAAGCTCGTCGCCTGGTACGACAACGAGTGGGGCTTCTCCAACAAGATGCTCGACCTCACCCGTCACATCGACAAGGTCCGCAAGGCGTAAGACAAAAAAGCCATACGCAAACAGCCCGTTCCGGAAGGAACGGGCTGTTTTTTTATTCCGTATTTGGAAACGGCGAGGGATGAGCAAGTATTGACTTCGGCGAGAAAAACGGACAGGGTTTATTTGAACTTGTGATCGTATTGTGACAGTCTTTTTGGTAAAGTAAATTCGCAGATGAAACAATAAAAAAAGGAGGAAAAAAACAATGAATGAAATGAAGAAAATCAACGATGAGCTGCTGAAGAACGTCGCGGGCGGTACGCAGGCTGAAGCGGATGAGTGGCTGGCCGAAGTAATGAAGTACTATGGTGTGACAACAAGAGAAGAAGCGTTCGCCATCATGACAGAAGAACAAAAGCACTTCTATCAAGTCTTGATCAAAAATCAGGACTGGAACGAGATTGTTGATGCGTTGGATCGTCCGTAATGTCCCAAGAGAACTTTTTTGTCCCGCATCGATTTCTTTGCTTTTGGCTTTGAAAGGCAGGGAGCATTTTGCTCCCTGCCTTTTCATCTCTCCAACAGCCCGATGTTTTTTCTCCGTTGTTCTGCTGATGCCGCGGATCAGCCGCCCGGTTTGGATTATCTCATAACGGGCATGGATTGAACAACTTGATGGAGAGACGATTAGCGTCTTGCCATTGTGTTTATCGACTTTTTGAGAGGAATGTGTCAGCGAAGAGATTGTTTTAGAAACGCTCCTGTGATAAACTGATATTCAGTTGTTGAAGCGTATTATTCAAGATGAAGGTGCCAACGATGAGAAAACGTATTTTCAGCATTATAGAAGCATCAGACGGGAAAGACGTTTGGAGCAGCATCTACGATGCTTTTATGATGGTTGTAATCATTATCAGCCTTCTCCCTCTAAACTTCAAAGAAGAAACTGATTTCTTCGTTCTCACGGATAAAATTACAACGGCTATTTTTATCATTGATTATATACTGCGGTGGATGACTGCGGACCTTGGAAGCAAAAACCATCCTGTTATAGCCTTTTTACGATATCCATTTACACCGATGGCGATAATAGACCTTGTTTCTATTCTCCCTTCATTGAGTATTCTAAACCGCGGCTTCAAAATGCTCCGTGTCCTGCGTATGTTCAGGGCGATGCGCGTTTTGCGGGTATTCAAGTTTGTAAGATACTCGAAAAACATCCAAATCATTTTGAATGTGATAAAACGGTCGAGAAAACCTCTTTTGACGGTTGGAGTTCTTGCGTTGGGTTATATCTATTTCTCTGCGCTTGTTCTTTTCAATGTTGAGCCTGATACTTTTGATACTATTTACGACGCTATCTATTGGGCGGTAGTTTCTTTGACAACGGTTGGCTACGGAGACATATACCCTGTGTCAGCGATTGGACGGTCTATGGCTATGCTCTCCTCCATATTGGGAATAGCGGTTGTGGCGCTTCCTGCGGGCATTATCACGGCAGGATATATGAAAGAGTTGGAAGAGCGCACGAATGACGATGCGGATATGGAGGAGGAAGAAGAATGAAAAAAACAATCGCTTTTATCCTTGTCCTCTTGATGCTTTTTGCTTTGTGCGCTTGTGGTGAAAAAGAAACAAGCGGCCCTATTAGAAAACTCTCTTTTTATAAAACAAACGAAATAGAAGTTCGTGTTGGTGAGACGACAAAAGACAGTTATAGTAATTATGTGACGGTATCCACAAAGAGCGGCAAGGATTTTTCACCCGATGACGTTTTATTAATTAGCGACAATCCCGATGTAGCACAAATAAGCCTGTCAAAAACCTCTCTTTCAAAACTCTATTATGTAATAACAGGTGTCGGGGGAGGAGAGACCGTAGTATATGCCAGTTCCGCAGATGGTAGCGTTGTATCAGAAAAAATAAAGGTCACGGTGCCAAAACCTATTGAAGCGGAGAACATTGACATATCGCTTGAAAAAACAGAGTTGGCGGTGGGAGAAAGCATTAGTCCTAAACTGACAATCCTTCCTGAAAACACAGATGATAAGACAGTCTCTTGGATATCAAGTGATGAAACGGTTGCTACGGTGAATGAAAAGGGCGATATTGTTGCGCGCGGCGGTGGAACAGCGACGCTCACCGCGTCATCGTCCAATGGCGTTTCTTCATCGGTTGATGTGACAGTTGATGGCTCAAAGTATCTAATGCGTTTAGTGGTAACTCACCCACGCGACGACGACAATAATATAGGCGAAGAATGGAGTTACGACGTAAAGATAAATGGCGAGCAGACCACATCAACAATAGTATTATCGCCGAAAGAAAAACTGAACTGTTCCGCAAAATTCACGGAGGCAGACAAAAATCCTGATGTTGGCGAGGCTTCAACGTCTTATACCGTAAAAGAAGAAGATTTACTGAATGGTTTTACCATTTCTATGGACCTCTATGTAAAAGAAAACGGCGGGCAAAACAGCGGCAAATCAGCACATTTCATCGTGACCTATACGTTTTCTCCTATCGGTGAGTGAAAACAGATAAGACGGCAGGACATTTACCCTGCCGTCTTATTTCTCCAACAGTCCAATGTATTTGTAGGCCGTCGTTCTGCTGATACCGCAGAGCCGGGGCGGGCCGTCGAGGACGCCGTCCCCTGCGATCTGATCGGACGCGCCGTTCCTGTTCTGCGGGTACGGCGCAAAAAAACGTCAAAACAATTACACTTTCTTCTTTATTTTTCGTTCTCCATAGGTTATAATCCAAGAGAAATCTGCCTTTTACAGGAGGACAAAACATGAAACAGTATCTTGAGATCGTCGACGTTCTCGCGCGCGAGATCCTTGACTCCCGCGGCAACCCCACGGTCGAAGTCGAAGTTACCCTCGACGACGGCACCGTCGGCCGCGCGGCCGTTCCCTCCGGCGCTTCCACCGGCATCCACGAGGCCTGCGAGCTCCGCGACGGCGACAAGTCCCGTTACGGCGGCAAGGGCGTTTCGATCGCGGTCGAAAACGTCAACGGCGAGATCGCCGAGGCCATGCTCGGCCTGAACGTGCTCGATCAGGTATCCATCGACAAGATGCTCTGCGAGATCGACGGCACCCCCAACAAGACCCGCCTGGGCGCCAACGCGATCCTCGGCGTGTCCCTCGCCTGCGCGAAGGCCGCGGCCGAGGCTTCCGGCATGAGCCTGTATAACTATATCGGCGGCGTCAACGCCAAGACCCTGCCCGTCCCCATGATGAACATCCTCAACGGCGGTGCGCACGCCTCCAACAGCGTCGATATCCAGGAGTTCATGATCATGCCCGTCGGCGCGAAGAGCTTCAAGGAAGCGCTGCGCATGTGCGCCGAGGTCTTCCATCAGCTGAAGAAGACCCTGAAGGCCAACGGCACGCCCGCCGCCGGCGTCGGCGACGAGGGCGGCTACGCTCCCGACCTGGGCGCCGATGAGGACGCGCTGAAGGTCATCGTCAAGGCCATCGAGGAGGCCGGCTTCAAGCCCGGCGAGGACTTCATGATCGCCATGGACGCCGCCGTGTCCGACTGGTTCGACCCCGAGGACGGCAAGTACCACCTGCCCAAGCGCGGCACCGTCATGACCAGCGACGAGATGATCGATATGTGGGAAGACTTCTGCAGCAAGTACCCCATCATCTCCATCGAGGACGGCCTGGGCGAGGACGACTGGGAAGGCTGGGTCCGCCTGACAAAGCGTCTCGGCAGCCGCGTGCAGCTCGTCGGCGACGACCTGTTCGTCACCAACGCCAAGCGCGTCAAGCAGGGCATCGACATGGGCGCGGCCAACGCCGTTCTCATCAAGGTCAATCAGATCGGCACCCTGACCGAGACCCTCGACGCCATCCAGACCGCCAACCGCGCCGGCTACACCGCCATCGTCTCCCACCGCTCCGGCGAGACCGAGGACACCACCCTGGCCGACCTGGCCGTGGCCGTCAACGCCGGACAGATCAAGACCGGCGCTCCGTCCCGCAGCGACCGCGTGGCGAAGTACAACCAGCTGCTCCGCATCGAGGAGGAGCTCTTCGACGCCGCCCAGTACCCCGGCCGCGCCGCCTTCTTCAACATCAAGTAAAGACGGAAAGCACGAAAAAAAAGAGGAAGCCTTGCCGGCTTCCTCTTTTTTTCGTATAAAGACTTCGTTTCGGGGCAAGAATAGGACTGCAAGGAAAAACCTGCAAACGGAGGTAGTTATATGAACAGCAGCAGCTCCGGCAAGAGCCCGGAGAAATTTCTGACGGGGAAGGGCTTTTACATCGTCCTTTTCCTCTGCGCCGCGGTCATCGGCGTTTCCGCCTGGGTGATGGCGACGGGGAATGAAGCCATGAAGAAGGCCGAGAGCACGGACAGCGTCATCGGCAGCCACCGCGTGGAGACCGTGATCGCCCCGGCGGCCGAGGGCAGCGACTGGATCGACGAGAGCGAGATCGCGCCGCCCGAGCTGCGCGCCGACGCGCTCGCCGAGCCCGCGCCCGCGGAGCCCGAGGAGGCCGCGGAGGTATCCGCGCCCGCCGCGCCGGCCGTCTACGTCTGGCCCGTGCTGGGCGAGATCGAGCGGCCGTACACCGTCAGCGCGCTGGCCTATGACGTGACGATGCGCGACTGGCGTACGCACCGGGGCGTCGACATCGCCTGCGCCGAGGGCGCGAGCGTGCTCGCCTCGCGCGGCGGCCAGGTCGTCTCGATCGTGCACGACGGGCTGTACGGCACCGTGCTGACCATCGACCACGGCGACGGCATGCGCAGCGTTTACGCCAACCTCGCCGAGGATACCGCGGTGGGAGCGGGCGAGTGGGTCGACCCCGGCGTCACGATCGGCACGGTGGGCCGCAGCGCCCTGTGCGAGATCGGCCAGGAGCCCCATCTGCACTTCGAGCTGCGCCAGAGCGGCGCGTGCGTCGACCCCTGCGCTTTCCTGCCCGCTTGAGGGGCTTTGCGGCGCACGATCAATTTTCTGCGCTTTCAGAGAAAATTTTTGTTGACAACAGGCTTGCCGTCTGATAGAATTCTCATGCTGTTTCGATAGCGTATGGCGGCATAGCTCAGTTGGCCAGAGCATTCGGTTCATACCCGAAGTGTCCCCGGTTCGAATCCAGGTGCCGCTACCATAAAGGCACATGTAACATGTGCCTTTTTTATGGCCCGTTGGTCAAGTGGTTAAGACACCGCCCTTTCACGGCGGTAACATGGGTTCGAGTCCCGTACGGGTCACCAAAAAGAAGCCTCACCGAAAGGTGAGGCTTCTTTTTGGTGGCGCGCCGAAGGCGCGCGAAGATCCGCTTCGCTCAAACGCGAAAGGGGATTCCCGTCCCCTCTCGCGCTCACCCCATGCTGACTTGGCAGCTGGTTCGGTTTTTGATATCCTCGTCCTCGCGGGACTCGAACCGAGCGGCGTTAAAAAACGTGCCGGTGGCACGTTTTTCCCGCGAGGCGGCCCGCCCGCAGGCGGGGAGTCCCGTACGGGATGATCCGCTTCGCTCAAATTGATGGGGGCGCCGCGCGCCATCAAAGTCTTCCCAAAGGTCCGGCGGGGAGAAAAAACCTTCTCCGGTTTCATTTTGAAAATAAAAAGGTCAGACGGTGTCTGACCTTTTTTCTGGAATAAGGGGAGCATCCCCCGAATTCTATTCTTTTTCCAGTACTGCGTCGAACATCGCGCCGAGCCTGCGTTTTGCCTCCGCGCGGGTCCAGAGGGGACTGGCCTCGTAGAGCTTTTCCGTGCCGAGGAAAAAGCTCGGCACGCGGTAATAGTCGTAGCGCTCGGCCAGTTCCGGCTGCGCCGATTCGTCGATGAACTCGATCTCGACGGAGGCGAGCTCGTCTCGCTCGGCGCGCAGCTCCTCCACCAGCTCGCGCATCTGCAGGCAGTAGGGGCAGCGGGGGAGGATGAAGGCGGTGAGCTTCATGTTTCTCTCTCCTTGTGTTTTTTTTCTTCATTATAGGATCTCAGGCGGCTTCGGTCAATAAAAAGAGCCGGAAGCTTCCGGCTTTTTTTATTCATGCTCTTCTTCAGCAGGCGCGTTCCGCGCGGCGCGGCGCCGCTCGATCACGGCGTTGATGCAGCCGCCGATGAGCAGGAACATGAAGCAGTAGTACATCCACATCATCGCCACCATGATCGTGCCGATATAGCCGTAGGCGCCGAACTTGTCGGAGATGGAGACGTACAGCGAGAACACCCAGGAGAACACCGCCCAGGCCACGGCGCAGAATACCGCGCCCGGCCACTGGCAGGCGGCGCGATGCTCCCCGGCGGGCACCCAGCGGTAGAGCAGGATGAACGAGAGCGTCAGGATCGCGAGCGTCAGCAGGTAGCGCATATATTTCGTCAGCGAGAACAGACCGTCGACGAAGCCGTTGTCCGGCAGGATCGAATGCAGCCAGCCCAGGACCGCGCCGCCGTAGACCATCACGACGAGGCTGAGGATGATGATCACGATGAGGATCAGCATATAGACGTAGGCGCGCGCGAAGAACACGAGGGCGTTCTCGCGGCGCTCGACCTCATAGACCGCGTCGAGGCCCTTCATGATCGCGCGCATCGCGCTCGAGGCCGAGAAAAGCGTCAGCAGGACGGAGACGGTGATGACGCCGCTGCCGCTGCGGTAGATGCTGTTCACGATGGGCGTGATGACCTTGTAGACGGAGGCGGGCACCGCGTCGGCGAAGATGCGCAGGACGTCGGCCTGGTCGAAGGGCAGATAGCGGATCAGGCTGACGAGCAGCATCAGGATCGGCACGAGGGACATGAACAGGAAATAATCGGAGGCCGCCGCGTAAACGGCGACCTTTTTCTTTCCGATCATGTCAAAAACCGACGCGACGGCGGATACCGGTTTTTTCAGCTTGGACATGCTTTCCTTTCCCGATCAGACCGCGCCGGGCTTGCCGAGCATGCGGAACATGTTCTTCTTGTAGGCCTCGACGCCGGGCTGGTTGAAGGGGTTGACCCCGGACATGTAGCCGGAGATCGCGCAGGCGAATTCAAAGAAGCAGACGAGCGCGGCGAAACCTTCCTCGTCGCGCGCCCCGGCCTCGATGACGATGTTCGGCACGCCGCCGGAGATGTGGGCCTCTTTGACGGCGTCCGCCGCGATGCGGCAGACCTCGTTGAGGTCGCGGCCGGCGATGTAGTTCAGACCGTCGCCGTCGGCCTCGTCGAAGGGCACCTCATAGCCGCTGCGGGCCTTCGCAAAGCGCACGACGCTCTCCATCAGCATGCGCGGGCCCTCCTGGATGAACTGGCCCATCGAGTGCAGGTCGGCGGTGTATTCCACGCTCGCGGGGAAGATGCCCTTGCCGTCCTTGCCCTCGCTCTCGCCGTAGAGCTGCTTCCACCATTCGGCCATGAAGCGGAAGCTCGGCTCGTAGCAGCCGAGGATCTCCACGCCGTAGCCCTTGTTGTACAGGTTCTGCCGCGCGGCGGCGTACTGCCAGGCGGGGTTCTCCCTGCCCGGGACGCAGAGCGCGTCCAGCTCGCGGATCGCCGCGTCGACGACCGCCTTCACGTCGATGCCCGCGACGGCCATCGGCAGCAGACCCACGGCGGAGAGCACGGAAAAGCGGCCGCCCACGTCGTCGGGGACGACGAAGCTCTCCCAGCCCTGACGGTCGGCCAGAGACTTGAGCGCGCCGCGGCGCGCGTCGGTCGTGGCGAAGATGTGCTCGTCGGCCTTGGCGCCGTATTTCTTCGCGAGCAGCTCGCGGAAAATGCGGAAGGAGACGGCGGGCTCGAGCGTGGTGCCGGACTTGGAGATCACGTTGACGTCGAAATCATCCTCGCCGAGCTGGGCGAGCACGTCGTTGAGATAATCGGCGCTCAGACCGTTGCCGACGAAAAAGACCTTCGGATCGCCCGCGGCGGGGATGGGGCGCAGCAGCTCGATCGCGCCGCGCGCGCCGAGATAGGAGCCGCCGATGCCGATGACGACGAGCGCCTTTGAGCGCGCGCGGATCTTGTCGGCCGCGGCGACGATGCGGTCGAGTTCGGTTTCCTTGATCTTGCGGGGGAGCGTTACCCAGCCGGTGAAGTCGGCGCCGAGACCGCTGCGATCCAGCAGGGTCTGATGCGCGAGGGACGCGAGCGCGTAATCGGGGCCCGCGGCGGTGAAAAAGGCGTTTGCGCCGCTGAGATCGACCTTGACCATTTTCAAAAGCCTCCTGTTTTTCATTGGTATAACACTATCATTATACATCATCGCCCGGGAAATTCAAGGAGTGCTTTTTTCCTCCTACAAGCCGACCAGGCTGCCCGCCAGACGGCCGAGGATGCCCCAGAAGCCGATGCGCTCCACGCTCTGCGCCGCCGCGAGAGGCCGCCGCGCGATCTCCTCGCCGCCGCGCGTGACGATGAGCGTGCCGATCTCCTCGCCCGCCTTCACCGGCGCGCTGACGCGCTCGGGCAGGGAGTAGGAAAAGGCGCAGCCCTCGCCGCCCTTGCCGACGAGCAGGAAGCGGCCCTCTTCCCCGAGCGTGAGCGGCAGAGAGGGGAGCGCGCCGTACTCCACGGAGGCCTCGGGCAGCTCCGCGTCCGCGGGCAGCGGCGCGAGCGTGAAGTTGGCGAAGGCGTAGTTCAGCAGCGCCTTGGCGTCGGCGTTGCGCGATTCGATGGAGTCGCCGTGCATGATGACGGCGATGTATTCCACGCCGTCGCGCTCGGCGGTCGCGGCAAGACAGTACATCGCCTGGGAGGTGTAGCCGGTCTTGAGCCCCGTGCAGCCGTTGTACCAGTAGACCAGCTTGTTGGTGTTGCTCAGCCCGAAGGCCCCGCCGCGGATCGTGTCCATCCAGATCGTCGTATAATGCTTGGCGAGCTCGTGGCGCACGAGCTCGCGCGACATCAGCGCGATGTCGTAGGCGGTCGTGTAGTGCTCGGGGTCCTCGAAAAGCCCCGTGCAGTTTGTAAAGTGGGTGTCGGCCATGCCCAGCTCCGCGGCGCGGCGGTTCATGCGCTCGACGAAGACCTCCTCGCTGCCGCACAGATGCTCGGCCATCGCCACGGCGCAGTCGTTGGCCGAGACCACGGCGATGCATTTGAGCATCTCGTCCACGCTCATCCGCTCGCCCTCCTCGAGATAGACGCAGCTGCCGCCGAAGGAGGCGGCCCGCGCGCTGGCCGTCACGACGTCCTCGAGCGCGATCTTGCCGCTCTCGATATCCTCGACGATCAGCAGCAGGGTCATCACCTTCGTCACGGATGCCGGCGGACGGCGCTTGTGCGCGCCCTTTTCGTACAGCAGTTCGCCCGTCTCCTTCTCCATCAGCACGGCGCTCGGCGCGGAGATCTTCAGGTCGCCGTCGCGCAGCGGCTCGGCCCACGCGGCGCCGGAGACGCCCAGCAGAACGAGGATCAGCCAAAAAGAAAGCAGTCGTTTCACAGTCCATTCACCTCATTGATGGATACGGCGGCGCGCGGGGGGATATGAACGGTTGACAGGATTATGCATATTTCGACAGAAAAGGATGGCGAATATTCAAGCCCTTCAAAGATGAACAGTACGTGAACGCATGCTTTTTCAACAGTTTCAACAGCTTTTCCCACATGGAGAAAAATGTATATCCATTTTTATGAAAAGCGGAGAGTTACCATAAATCAATAAACATAAAGACCGGACCCTTTCTTTCGCCGCAGAAAAGAATTCACAAAATGAACTTGACGCACCTTTTTTACAATAGTAAAATAATTCTGTTGCAAGACAAGCAAAGGGGATGAAGCCATGAGAAGGATCTTCAACTGGGACAAGAAATACCTGTATTGGGGCGTGACGGCATTCTGCGTCATCGCCTGCAGCATCCTTTTTTATATGGCCCTGGCCTATCTGCCGGTCATCGGGACCGCGCTCAAAAGCCTGGCAAGGATCCTCAGCCCCTTTATCTGGGGCCTGATCATCACCTATCTCCTCGCGCCGCTGTACAAGGGCCTGTATCAGGGCTTTTTCCTGCCG
>ONQJ01000079.1 GCA_900319935.1 uncultured Eubacteriales bacterium
GAGCCGGTGAAATAGTCGGCCATCAGGAAGGCGTAGATCGTAAAGGGCAGGTCGTCCATGCGGTTGCCCACGTAGATCCAGTAGGGCGTGAGCATCTCGACGGCCTTTTTGGGCAGATCAAAGGTGTTGATGACCTCGGTGGCGGTATAGCCGACGGTCTTGACGAAGTCGGGGTGCTTTAAGAGCATCTGCACCTTGCTCATCGGGTTGACGGAGAGGTAGTTCATGCTGTCGTACACGCGGCGGCACAGCAGCATCAGCTCATGCACCTTCTCGTAGGTGCCGGGGCAGACCTCGTCGATCTCTCTGGCGACAGTCGTGTAGCTGTCGTCATAGTCGGGGTGCAGCACCTTGTCGATGCCGGAGTTCGGCAGCGCGACGCGGTAGCATTCGGGCACGGGCAGCCAGTCGATGTCCACGCCCATGTCGTCAAAGAACTGTCCGACCTTCAGGCGCTTGCCGGGCTGACCGATGGACATCATCTCGTGGAGCGTGGCCTCGATCTCGAAGCCGTTGCGGACGAAGTCGGTGGCGAGGCCGCCGGGCATGTTGTGCTTTTCAAGGATCAGGATATCCTTGATGCCCCAGGCCTGCAGCTGCAGGCAGGCGGACATGCCGGCCAGTGCGCCGCCGATGATCACGACGTCGTAATGGTCTTTATAGAATTTCATGCCTCTATCCTTTCAAAAACAGGGCCGGCTTGTGCCGGCCCTATATTCCTGTGACTCAGAAGAATCTTTCAACCAGCTCGCGGGAGTACTCGGCCGTCTCGTCCATGTCGCCGAAGCTCATGACCTCGCCGGCATAGTAGGTGTCGTACTTGCCCTGCATCGCCTCGACCTTGTCATACCAGCCGGCGGCGTAGTCCTCGGAGAAGACATGCGGGAAGTAGTAGACGCTCCACTCGTTGATGACTTCCTCGGCGGGGTTGTGCATGATCTTGAGGTCGTCCTGCACCATCTGGCGGCACTTCTCGTAGGGGATCTCGTCCATGTTCTTGTGCTTGCGCAGCGCGTAGGTGGTGATGACCTGGTCGATCTGATCCTTCCAGCGGCGGTAGTAGACCATCAGATGGCCGAGCTTCTCGGGCACCATGTTGTCGAAAACATAGTAGGAGATCTCGGGGTGGTTCTCGGGCTTGGTCAGGAAGGCCTGCACGTCGTAGCGCTCGTAATCGATCTTGGAGAAGAGCTCCTTCTCGTCTTCGCGCACGTCGAAGTACTCGTCCATGCCCTTCTGGCCGTCGGCGCGCTTGCCGGGGATGTGCAGAGGCGCGGTGACGATGATCTTGTCGAACTCCTCGACCTCGCCGTTGACGGTGACGAAGACCTTGCCGTCGCGGCGCTCGACCTTCTCGATCGTGCTGTTGAGACGGGCGGGGTGCTTGATGTGGTCGTTGAGCTGCTCCCAGATGTACTGGGTGCCCTGCTCCCAGGTCCAGAGGTTGACCTTGACGAAGTTCATGCAGGTCTGGAAGTCGAGGTACTTCAGAACGTAGGCGGCGGGGATCTCGTCAAAGTAGCCGTAGCCGAAGGAGGTGAAGGGTCCGATCCAGATCTTCTGGACCAGGGGCACGCCGTTCATTTCGCAGAACTGCTTGAACGGGAGCGCGAGATCCTTCAGGTTGGGGTTCTCACCCTCGATCTTCTCGCGGCCGGGGGTGACGGCGTAGCCGTCGTAGCGGCCCTGGGCGACGCCGCGGTGGCCGTTGACGTCATAGCCCTTGTACTTGGTCTCCAACAGCTCGCCGAACTTCTTGAGCTGGCCCTTCATCTTGAGCATCCAGGGGTTGCGGATGATGTTGCCGAGCGTACGGGCAAAGGGCTCGATCACGTTGCCCTGGCTGTCCTTGTAGTTGCGGTTGAGCTTGGGACCGTCGTGCGTGATGCCGCAGAACTTCTCGACGTCCTCAACGGCGTAGTAGGACGGAACGCCCATGATGGCGCCCATCTCGTAACGGCGGCCGTTGTAGTACGGGCTCCAGCACTTGCCGCCGACGCGGTCGTTGCGCTCGAAGATCACGTAGTTCTCATAGCCCTTCTGCTCGAGATACATGCCGGCGGAGAGGCCCGCGGGGCCGCCGCCGATGATGGCGATGCGAATGTTCTTGTCCATGTTTTTCCTCCGTTTATCAGTTTTGGCTGTTTTTTGCTCAGATATAGTCATTATACAACAACGCAAAGGAAAATGCACTATTTATTTTTGCATGAAATGTCAAAAAAACGCCGCCCGACAGGCTTTTGACGAGAAGAAAAATGCTTCCCATGCGGCGGGAACTGTGATATATTGTAAAAAAGAAAACGATCCCGGAGGTGGCCCCGTGCGTTTTGACAGCTTTGATCATCTGCTCCGCCATTTTGCCGAGCAGAGCCCCGACGCTCCCGCGCTCCGCTATGAAAAGGAAACGCTCTCCTTTGCGGAGTTCTATGATCGCGTCCGCGCCCGCGCGGAAGAACTCCGGGGGGAGGGGAAGACCTGCCTCGGCCTGCTCTGCGACGGCAGTCTCGACAACGTGGTCGAGATCTTCGCTGCCAATCTCGCGGGGCTGCAGCTCGTGCTGCTCGACGCATCGCTGGAGAGCGAGGTCTTAAAGACCCTCATCCGCTACACCGACGTCGACGCCCTCTGGGGCGACGAGGACCTGAAAGAAGAGCTCGCGCTCTCCCTCATGCCCGGCGTGAAGGACGGAAAAGGAAAGATCCTGTTCTTCACCTCCGGCACGACGGAGCGCTCCAAGGCCGTCGTCCTCACGGATCACAGCCTGTGCCAGAGCGCGTGGAACGGTTCGGCAAAGCTGCCGCTCGCACCGGAGGACACGCTGCTGTGCCTGCTGCCGCTGGGACACGTGTTCGGCTTCGTCTGCGGCCTGCTCTGGGGCCTGAGCTGCGGGAGCTGCGTCGCGCTCGGCCGCGGACAGCGGCATTATTTCGACGACTGCGCGTTCTATCGGCCCACGGCGGTCTCCGTCGTGCCGCTGCTGCTGGGCTTCCTGGTCAAGATGCGCTGCATCAACCCGGAGATGAAGCTCGTGCTCGTCGGCGCGGGCGACTGCCCGCCGGCGCTGCTGGCCGCGGCCGGCGCGATGGGCCTGCGCGTCAGCTTCGGTTACGGGCTGACCGAGACGAGCTCCGGCGTCGCGATCTCCGTCAAGGGCGATCCCTACGCGATGGAGGTCTGCCCCGACGACACGATCACGATCGCCGAGGACGGCGAGATATTGATCGAGGCGCCGACCTGCATGATGCAGGGCTACTACAAGCGCCCGGATGCGACGCGCGCGGTGCTGCAGGACGGCGTTTTCCACACCGGCGACCTCGGCATGTTCGACGAGGACGGCCTGCTGCATATCACCGGGCGGAAGAAGGACATGCTCGTCCTGCCGGACGGCACGAAGATCTTCCTGCCGGAGTACGAGTCGGCCGTCATGCAGGCCCTCGGCCACACCGAGCTGGCCGTCACGCTGCGCGATGAAAAGCCCGTGCTGGTCTTTTCCGGCGAGGGCGACGCGAAGGCCATCGCCGGAAAACTGCGGGACATGATGCGCACGCTGCCGCGCGGCCAGCAGATCACGGATATCCTGATGACAGACGAGCCGCTGCCGAGAACGGCGACGGGTAAGATCAAACGCTGGGAGCTCCAGCAGAAAGTGAGTGAAAAAGCATGACCAGACAGGAAGTTCTTGACCAGACCAGAAAGATCATCTACGACAGCTTTCCCGACATGAAGGACGTCGATCTGCAGGAGGACACCGTCATCAACACCGAGACGGCCATCGACTCGATGGGCTTCGTGCTCGTGATCTGCAAGCTTGAAGCGCTCTTCGACGTGCGCATTCCCGAGCGGCAGTGGAAAAAGCTGCAGACGCTCGGCGACGTGGTCGAAGCGATCTGGAAGCGCGTCCAATGAGCGTCTATCGCGAGGAACTCCTGCTGCGCAGCAAGGACGTGGACATGTTCCGCCGTCTGCGGACCTCGGAACTGTTCCGGCTCCTGCAGGAGGCGTCGATCCGCCACACCGAGCAGCTCGGCATGGGGCGCGACAAAACGCTCGATAAAGGCGTCCTCTGGGTGCTGCTGATGCAGCGCGCCGAGATCCTGCGCATGCCGGAGTATGATGAGAACATCGTGCTCAAAAGCTGGCCGGGGAAGACCATGCACCTGCTCTTCCCACGCTTTTATTCCCTCGAGACCGCTTCGGGCGAGCCGCTTCTGAAGGCCAGCGCTCTGTGGAGCCTGGTGGACGAGAAGACGCGCAAGGTCGTCTTTCCGGAGAAATACGGCGTCGTCATCGACGGCGTCGCGACCGGGGAGGAGATCGCCATGCCCGGCGCGGTGGCGAAGGCGGACTGCGCCTTTGAGCGGGACTTCACCGTGCCGTACAGCTTCGTCGATCTCAACGGCCATATGAACAACACCCGCTATTTCGACCTCGCCGAGGATTGCGTCGGCGCGGCCGCGGCGGGGAAGCTGCTGCGCGGCGTTTCCGTGGAGTATCAGAACGAAGCGCGTCTTTCGCAGACGCTGCATCTGCGCTGGAGCGGGGAGGACGGAAGCGTCTTTCTCTGCGGCGAGACGGATCGGCCCGTCTTCCGCATGCGTCTGGAATATCGATGAAAAACGCGGGGCGGCGCCCCGCGTTTTTCGATGATCGGAAGGATACGACGGCGCCGGGCTGCTTTCGCAGCCCGGCGCCGCAGCTTGTCAAAAAAGTTCCTTCGGGCTTTTTTGACTGCGCTTCTGCCGCCGCGCATTTTGTCCGGAGCCAAAATGCGATTACCCGAAAAAGGCTGAAATGACAGCCTTTTTCGGACGGCGTCTGATCGTACTCGAGGCGGGCTCTTCGCCCCCTCGAGCTCCCCCGCTGCTCTGTTTTCGATACTTCGCAGTGGCTTTTTGACAGTCTCGACGGGCGCTGGGCTGCTTTCGCAGCCCGGCGCAGTACATAAATAAGAGACTAAAACAGATCCCAATCGGCGGTCTCGGCCTCGCCGCGGCTGTTCTCGCCGAGCACCTTCACGCTGCCGTCGTCGAGCACGAGCGCAAAATGCGTCCCGCCCGCGGCGATCGCCTTCACACCCGTGAAGGCGGAAAAGTCGATCGCGTCGCCCGCGCGGAAAAAGTGCGCGAGCACGCGTCCCTGCAGATCGAGCCCGAGGATCGCCGTGCCACCGGCCGAAACGGCGATCACGTCCCTCCACGCGGAGAGATCGAACACGGAGGAGACGGCGCTGCCGTCCGGCATCACGCCCACGGCATAGCCCGTGTTGACGGCCAGGGCCACGCAGCCGCGCAGGCCATCGGTGTTTTTGAGCCTGGGGTAGGTCCACACCGCGCCGTCGGAGCGCAGCGCCGCGAGATTGTACGAGCCGCCCGACACGGCGGCGAGACCGCTCCAGCTCTCCGGCTCTTTGTAATCGTAAAAGCCCGTGCACAGCAGCGTCCCGTCCCCGGTCAGACCGAAGCTGGCGTAGTCCGAGGCCGCGACGGCCTTCACGTCCCGCCAGGAGGAGGTGTCGCACTGCTTTTCGCTGTTGCGCCCGATCGCGCTGACCGTTCCGTCGCGGTGCAGCGCGAGCGTGTGATAAGCGCCCGCGGCCACGGCCGTCACGTCATGCAGCGCGCCGACCTCGCACTGACCGAAGCTGTCGTCGCCGCAGGCGACGACGCTGCCGTCCGCCCGCAGCCCGACCGTGTGATAGAAGCCGACGGCGATCACGTCCTGCGGCAGCGCCGCGCGAGCGGTACCGAGCGCGGCCATCTTCTCGCGCGCTTCCGGGCTCATGCCGCGGAAGAGGTCGAGCGCCTCCTCGTCGTCGCTGAGATTCGTGGCCGTTTTGGCAATGCGCAGCAGGCGCGCCTCGGCGTCCAGATAGCCGCCGAGCGTCTCGAAAAGCGCCGCCGCCTCGCTCAGCTCGCCCGCGCTCTCCAGCGCGGCGGCCCGCTCGTAGCGGCAGCCGAGCGCGCGGTCCGCCGCGTCCTCAAAGCCGCCGAGCGAGGAGAAAAGCGCTTCCGCCTCCTCGAGCGAGCCGGCGGAGAGCAGCTCTTCGGCGCGGCGATAGTCGCACAGCCGCGCTTTGTCGATGCTGTCCTCAAAGCTGCCGGCCGCGG
Organism: uncultured Eubacteriales bacterium; assembly: GCA_900319935.1. GTDB lineage: Bacteria > Bacillota > Clostridia > Oscillospirales > Oscillospiraceae > Limivicinus. The sequence continues at coordinate 6,108 of ONQJ01000079.1, forward strand.
CGTAGAGCTCGCGCGCCGCGACCCAGTCGCCGCGGGCAAAGGCGGCCTCGGCGTCGAGATAATCGCAGCGGGCGAGAAAACTCTCCGCCAGGGCCTCGTCGTCCACGCGGCCGATCAGCGGACGCGCCGCGGCTGCGTCGCCGCTTTCGAGCAACGCCTCGATCTTCTCGGCGCGCCGCTGCGGGATACGCTCGCGCAGGACGCAGACGCCCCAGAGCGCCGCGAAGAACAGGACCGTCGCCGCCGCGATGAGCAGCAGCACGCCGCGTCTTGTTTTTTTCTGTTCGTTATCCATCTGCATGCCTCAGAAACGGAAGTAAATAAAGGGATTGTAGCTCTGCCCGATCAGGAAAAGCAGCGAGGCGGCGAAGAGCAGCAGCGTGAAGACGAGCCCCAGCGCGCCGCGCAGCTTCTCCGGCAGCTTTTCGGAGACAAAGGGCACGACCGGCAGGCTCAGCACAAAGGCGCCGAGCACCCAGAGACCGTAGCTGCGCAGCACGGCGAGCGCGGAAGAGTCGCTCCACCCGGAGATCCCCACGCCGAAGAGGGCCCCCAACGCCTGCGCGAGCGCGGCGAGATCGGTGTAATAGAAGATGACCCAGCCGACGACGGCGATCACGAAGGTCAGCACCCAGCGGACAGGCGCAGGCATTTTTTCGATCAGAGAATTGAAGACGAAGCGTTCAAGGATCAGCAGCACGCCGAAGTACAATCCCCAGAGCACAAAATTCCAGCATGCGCCGTGCCACAGACCTGTCAGCGCCCAGACGATCAGAAGGTTCAGCACCGTTCGCGGCCCCCCGCGTCGGTTGCCGCCGAGCGG
>ONQJ01000050.1 GCA_900319935.1 uncultured Eubacteriales bacterium
CTCGACGGGCTGCAGGCCGGCGATGGCCTCCAGCAGCTCCTTCTGGCCGCTGCCGGAGATGCCCGCGATGCCCAGGATCTCGCCGGAGTTGGCGGTGAAGGACACGTCGTCGAGCTTGAGGATGCCCTCGATGTTGCGCACGGTCAGGCCCTTGACCTCGACGCGGGGCTTCGGGTCGACCGGATCGGGCCGCTCGATGTTCAGCGTCACGGCGTGGCCGACCATCATGTTGGTCATCTCCTGGGCGTTGGTGCGCTTCGTCGGCATGTCGCCGATGAACTGGCCGTGGCGCAGGATGGCCACGCGGTCGGACAGGGCCTCGACCTCGTGCATCTTGTGGGTGATGATGACGATGGCCTTGCCGTCGTCGCGCATGTTGCGCAGCACCGCGAAGAGCTTGTCCGTCTCCTGCGGGGTGAGCACGGCGGTCGGCTCGTCGAGGATCAGGATGTCCGCGCCGCGGTAGAGCACCTTGACGATCTCGACGGTCTGCTTCTGCGAGACGGACATGTCGTAGATCTTCTGCGCGGGGTCGACCTCAAAGCCGTAGAGCGCGCAGATCTCGCGGATCTTCTGCGAGGCGGCCTTCAGATCGAGCTTGCCGGGCAGGCCGAGCACGATGTTCTCGGCCGCGGAGAGCACGTCGACCAGCTTGAAGTGCTGGTGGATCATGCCGATGCCCAGATCGAAGGCGTCCTTCGGCGAGCGGATCACGACGTCCTTTCCGTCGATCGAGATCGTGCCCTCGTCCTGGAAATAGATGCCGGAGAGCATGTTCATCAGCGTGGTCTTGCCGCTGCCGTTTTCGCCCAGCAGCGCCAGGATCTCGCCGCGATAGATATCCAGCCAGACCTTGTCGTTGGCCACCGTGGGGCCGAAGGTCTTGGTGATGTTGCGCATTTTGACGGCGGGAGTCTTATTGTCCAATGTCAGGCCTCCTTTGAAAAATGCCGATATGCTGTAAAGAGCAACGCAGGGACTGCTGCCCCCACGCTGCTCTTTGCAGCATATCTACCGGGAAAGGCTGTGCAAAAAGCAGTCTTTTGATGCGGAACGGGAAGTCCCGGAGAGGTCCGGGACTTCCCGAAAGGCTTATCAGGCGTCGATGTTGGTGATGCCGTCGATGAACAGATCGAAGTAAGGAGCGGAGCGGTACTCGGACTCGTGGAAGTAGCCGTCGGCGATGACGTTGGTCTCGGGGACGAAGTCGCCCATGTCGTCAACGTCGGCCAGGTACTCGGTCAGGGTGGCGCCGTCCTTGGTCCAGGTGGCGGTATCGAAGACCTTCAGGCTGCCGTCGGCCAGGGCGGCCTGGACCTCGGCGAGCTTCTCGGCAGTGCCGGCAGCGGCGGCCTGCTCGTTGACCTCGGTGATCTTGACGGAGCCGGTCGCGATGGTGCCGGTCCAGTCAGCGGGGATCTCCTTGCCTTCGGCAACGCACTGCATGGCGAACTTCATGTAGGGAGCCCAGTCGATGCGGGAGGCGACGATGAAGGTGTCGGGGCAGGCGTCGGCGGCGGAGCCGTTGTAGAACACGAAGGGGATGCCGTTGGCCTGGCACTCGGTGGGAGCGCCCATGGAGTCGGCATGCTCGGACAGGAGGACGCAGCCGCGGCTGATGAGCTTGGTGGCGCCTTCCTTCTCAAGGGTCGGGTCGTACCAGGAGTTGGTGAAGGTCACTTCCATCGTGGCGCTGGGGCAGACGTAGCGGACGCCGAGGAAGAAGGAGGTGAAGCCGGAGACGACTTCGGCGTAGGGGAACGCGCCGATGTAGCCGACCTTGGCCTGCTCGGCGGTGATCTTGCCGCTCTCGATCATCTCGTTGAGCTTCAGACCGGCGGCGACGCCGCCCAGGAAACGGCCCTCATAGATGGAGGCGAAAGCGTTGTGGTAGTTGGCCAGGCCGACGGTGTGGGCCTGGGTGCCGGTGGCGTGGCAGAACTGGACCTCGGGGAATTCCTTGGCGGCCTGGATCAGGAAGGGCTCATGGCCGAAGGAGTCGGCGAAGATGAAGTTGCAGCCTTCGTCAACGAGCTCGGCGGCGGTGTCGTAGCACTCCTGGCCTTCGGGAACGCCGGTCTTGAGCAGGTACTCGACGCCCAGCTCCTCGCAGGCTTCCTTCGCCGCGTTGATGAAGTTGAGGTCGTAGGTGGAGTTCTCGTCGTGCAGGAAGATGAAGCCGGCCTTGACGGCGGGAGCGGCGGGCGCTTCGGCAGCGGGGGCCTCGGCGGCGGGGGCCTCGGCGGCGGGGGCCTCGGCAGCGGGGGCTTCCGCGGCGGGAGCCTCGGCGGCGGGGGCGGGGGCCGCGGTCTGGCCGCAGGCGCAGAGGGCGAACACCATCACGAGCGAGAGAACCAGAGCGATGATCTTTTTCATGTTGTTTCTCCTTTTTCATTTTTCCCGATACCGCCCGCCATAAAAGCAAAATCGCACTGTTCTGCCGGGGACGACAGACAATGCGAAAGGCGAAAGAAAGACGCAGTAGGAAAAACACTGCGCCTCCGATCAGTCTTCGATAGTCCGGTCATTTACGGCGTCCGGGTAGAAACTTCAAATCCATATCATTTGCTATATATCGAAAGCGGTATTCGGTTTTTACGCTACCAACATATCAGGAAAGCAAAGGCCGGATTTGTGCAGTTAGCACAAATCCGGCCGGTCTTGCCAAAATCCCGAATGCGTTGCGGGAGAATGGTTTAAGGAATTAAAGGAAAAAGATGGAAAGTCGTGGTCCGACCTCAACCGAAGCGCAGGGAATCGTCGCCCATTTCCACGATCCGGGCCAGAGATTCCACGCGCAGACCGGCCGCGCGCAGCGCGTCGCCGCCGCCCTGAAAGCGCTTCTCGATCGCGATGCCCGCGCCCACGACCTCGGCGCCCGCCTGCTCGCAGAGGGACTTGAGGCCGATCAGCGCTGCGCCGGTGGCGAGGAAGTCGTCCACGATCAGCACGCGGTCGCCCGGAAGCAGGTAATCCTTCGACACCAGCACGGTATTTTTGTTGCCGTGCGTGAAGGATTCGACCTCGGCGGCCCAGACGCGGTCGGAGAGGTTTTTCGTCTTGCTCTTCTTGGCGAAGACCATCGGGCAGCCGAACTCGACGCCGGTCACGGCCGCGATGGCGATGCCGCTGGCCTCGATCGTGAGGATCTTGTTCACGCCCTCGCCGCCGAAGAGGCGATGGAACTCCCGCGCCATCTCCCGGAGCAGCGCGGTGTCAATCTGGTGGTTGAGGAAGTTGTCCACCTTCAGGATGCCGCCGGGCAGCACCTTTCCGTCGGACAGGATGCGTTCTTCGAGCAGTTTCATAAGAATATCCTCCACAGTACCGAAAAAAGCCCGTCTTGAATGCAGACAGGCTTGTTTCGGGTAATGTTCAATTACACAGCGCGGGTGACCTTGCCGCTGCGGAGGCAGCGGGTGCAGACGTAGACGTGCTGAGGAGTCCCGTCGACGATGGCCTTGACGCGCTTCACGTTCGGCTTCCAGGTACGGTTGGTCCGTCTGTGGGAGTGGCTGACCTTGATGCCGAAGGACACGCCCTTGTCACAGAACTGGCACTTTGCCATCTTTGAAGCACCTCCTTGCTTGTGTGTTTTTATCCATGGACGGATAAACAGCTTTTATATAATAGCAGAGAGAAAAGGCAATTGCAAGCAAAATTTTTGCCGTTTTTCCCGCTTTTTGCCGCGCGGCAGGTCTCGTTGCGTCCGGACGGCGAGACCACAAGATATAGTGCCGCCGCGCGCGGGGAAAGGTCGCGCGGGCAAAAACACCCGGATGTGTGTAAATAATCGTTGCCAAAAGAGCGGAAGATGAGTAAAATAGGATACGGAAATACTTGCCGCTTGCCGGGAGGGAACTTATGAGAAGCAAATACACCGTCCTGCTCAGAACCATCGCGGAGGAACACGGCCTGCAGGTCCTGCACGCCTCCAGGGACTACGAGACGAAGAAGATCGTGACCTACGACGTCAACCGCCCGGCGATGCAGCTCGCCGGCTTTTACAACTACTTCGACCCCGCGCGCATCCAGATCATCGGCCGCGTCGAGAGCACATACCTCGACACGCTTTCGGACGCCGAGCGGCTGGCCGCCTTCGAGCGCTTCATGCAGTTCGACATCGCCGCGCTCGTGATCTGCCACGGCGTGCAGCCCTTCCCCGAGTGCATGGAGATGGCCGAAAAGTACGACCGCACCGTCTTCATCACTCCCGAGGACACCAGCGAATTCCAGGCCGGCGTCATCTCCTCGCTGCGGCGTCATCTCGCCCCGCGCACGACCGTGCACGGCGTGCTCGTCGAGATCTACGGCGAGGGTGTGCTGCTCACCGGCGACAGCGGCATCGGCAAGAGCGAGACCGCGCTCGAGCTGATCAAGCGCGGCCACCGGCTGATCGCCGACGACGCCGTCGAGATCAAAAAGATCGGGCGCGACAGCCTTGTGGGCGACGCGCCGGAGATGATCCGCTATTACATGGAGCTGCGCGGCATCGGCGTGGTCAACGTCCGCCGCATCTACGGCATCGGCGCCGTCAAGCCCGAGAGCGGCATCGACCTCGTCGTGCACCTCGAGCCCTGGGAGGAGGGCAAGGCCTACGACCGGCTCGGTCTCACCAGCGAGAGCGAGGTCATCCTCGGCGTGGAGATCCCGCGGGTGACGATCCCCGTGCGCCCCGGGCGCAACCTGGCCGTGATCCTGGAGCTCGCGGCGATGAACAACCGTCAGAAGAAGCTGGGCTACAACGCGGCGGAGGCCCTGGCGGCCTCGCACGACGCCCTGATCGACGGAATGATGTAAGGAGCGGACATGAGCGACATCGAACAAAAGGAGATCCGCACGGCGCCGGAAGAGGAGAAGGAGCGCTGCCGCGAAAACCTGGAAAAGGCGATCGCCGCGGTGAAGGAGGCCCTGCCGGGCATGACGCTGCTGGAGAGAGAGCCGATGAGCGCGCACTGCTCGTTCAGGATCGGCGGTCCGGCGCGCGCGCTCGCCGTCCCGGAGGACGTGATGAGCCTGGCGAAGCTGTGCAGCATCCTCAAGGAGAACCATATCGCGCCGATGATGCTCGGCAACGGGACGAACATCCTTTTCCCGGACGAAGGGCTGCCGCTGCTTTTCCTCGTGAGCACCGAAAAGCTGCAGAAGCTGTTCCTTCTGCCCGACGGCGCGCTCTACGCCGAGGCGGGCGTGCCGCTCTCGCGGCTGGCCTCCTTCGCGCAGCAGAACGGCCTGGCCGGACTGGAGTTCGCCTCCGGCATCCCCGGCACGGTCGGCGGCGGCACGATCATGAACGCCGGCGCCTACGGCGGCGAGCTCAAGGACGCGATCGAATCCGTCGTGTGCCTGTACGTGCCCGAGCAGCGGCTCTACGAGCTGAATAACGAACAGTGCGCCTTCGCCTACCGCACGAGCCTGTTCAAGCGCATGGGCGGCTGCCTGATCCTCAGCGTGGTGTTCCGCCTGGAAAAGGGCGAGGGCGAGACCATCGCCGCGAAGATGCGCGAGCTCAACGAGCGCCGCCGCGACAAGCAGCCGCTCGACCTGCCCTCGGCGGGCAGCGCCTTCAAGCGGCCGGAGGGCCACTACGCCGCCGCGCTCATCGACGAGGCCGGCCTCAAGGGCTATACGGTCGGCGGCGCGCAGGTCTCGGAAAAGCATGCGGGCTTCGTCGTGAACCGCGGCGGGGCCAGCTCCCACGACGTGTACGAGTTGATGATGCACGTGCGCAGCACGGTCTACCGGGAAAAGGGCGTCGAGCTCGAGCCGGAGATCATCATCCTGCCCCCCGATTACAAGCTGGAGGACTTCGGCCCGCCCGTGAAGGGCAACCGCGTGACCTTCAACGAAGCGCCGGGGGAAGAAAACGCAGACAAGGAAAACTGAGCCGAGCCCGAGGGATACAGAGAAATGGAATTTCTGATCATCACCGGCCTCTCCGGCGCGGGCAAAAGCCGCGCCGCGGACGTGCTGGAGGACCTGAATTATTATTGTGTGGACAACATGCCCGTCGCGCTGATCCCCCGCTTTGCGGAGTTCTGCGCCGCGACTGGCGGGCGCTACGAGAAGGTGGCGCTGGTGACCGACGTGCGCGAAAAGAACGGCTTCGGCGAGCTGCTCTCGACGCTGGAAAAGCTGCGCCAGAGCGCGATCACCTGCCGCATCCTTTACATGGACGCGGACCTGCCGGTGCTGATCCGCCGCTACAAGGAGTCGCGCCGCCCTCACCCGCTCGCCTCGAAGGGCGTCGGCGTGGAGGAGGCCGTCCGCAGGGAGATCGAGCTGCTCGCCCCGGTAAAGGAGCAGGCGGATTTCGTCGTCAACACCAGCCGCCTCACGCTCGGCCAGCTGCAGAGCAGGCTCTACGCCCTGCTCTGCGGCGAGGACGGGAAGCGCAGCATCGACGTGACCGTGCTCTCCTTCGGCTACAAGCACGGCCTTCCCGCGGAGGCGGACCTCGTGTTCGACGCGCGCTTCCTGCCCAACCCCTTCTATGTGGACGAACTGCGGGAGAAGAGCGGCCTCGACCTGCCGGTCAAGGAGTACGTCTTCTCCTTCCAGCAGACGAGGACCTTCATGGAGCAGCTCGAAGCGATGCTCGAATTCCTGCTGCCGCTGTATATCGAGGAAGGCAAGCTCAGCCTGACCGTGGCCATCGGCTGCACGGGCGGGCGGCACCGCAGCGTGGCCATCGCCGCCGCGCTCAACGACCACTTCCTCGCCAGGGGCATTTCATCCGTCAACGTCAACCGCGACATCGACAAGTGAGGGGATCATGTCTTTTTCATCCGACGCCAAGGCGGAGCTCTGCCGCGCGAAAGCAGACAAAAAATGCTGCGCCATAGCCGAGAGCTACGGCGTGCTGCTCTACTGCAACACCTTCACGCCCAGGGAGATCCGCATCATCACGGCCTCCGACGCCTTCGCCGCGCGCCTGCCGCGGCTGTTTCGCCGCGCCTTTTCCGTCGGCTTTGACGTACAGCCCGGCGAGGAGGCGAAGGGCAAGCGCAGTTTTATCATCCGCGAAAAGGACAAGATCGAAAGGATCTTCGACAGCTTCGGCGCGGAGGCGGACGCGACGCTCTCCCATCACGTCAACTTCGGCGTGATCGAGGAGGAATGCGACCGCGTGTCCTTCCTGCGCGGCGCCTTTCTCGCGGGCGGGAGCGTCACCGACCCGGAAAAACGCTACCATCTCGAGCTCGCCACGCCGCACCACGCCGTCAGCCGCGAGAGCTATTCCGTGCTGCTCGAGCTGGGCTTCACCGCGCGCGAGACGCAGCGCGGCGGCAACCACCTGCTGTACTTCAAGCAGGCCGACGTGATCGCGGACTTCTTCACGGCCCTCGGCGCGCCGACGACGGCCATGGGCGTGATGACGGCCAAGGTCGAAAAGGAGATGCGCAACACGATCACGCGGCAGATCAACTGCGACAGCGCCAACGCCGACAAGGTCGTCTCCGCCGCGCAGGAGCAGCTCGACGCGATCCGCCGCGTCGCGAAGGAGATCGGGCTCGACGCGCTCTCCGAGCCGCTGCGCGATGCGGCGCTGCTGCGCATCACAAATCCCGCCGCCAGCCTTGCCGACCTCGCGCAGCTGTCCTATCCGAAGGTCACGAAAAGCTGTTTGAGCCATCGCCTGCGCAAGCTGATGACCATGGCGCAGTCCCTGGGAGAGGAGTGAGAAGATGGCCTTTGTTCATTTGCACGTCCACAGCGAATACTCCCTGCTCGACGGCGCCTGCCGCATCGACGCGCTCGCAAAGCGCGTCAAGGAGCTGGGACAGGAGGCCGTCGCGCTGACGGATCACGGCGTGATGTACGGTGCCGTGGCCTTTTACAAGGCCTGCCGCGCCGCGGGCGTCAAGCCCATCATCGGCTGCGAGGTCTACGTCGCGCCGCGCGGCATGCGCGACCGGGAGCACGGCCGCGACAACGACTATTCTCATCTGATCCTGCTGTGCAAAAACGAGACGGGCTACCGCAATCTCTGCTACCTCGTCTCGGCCGCCTTCACCGAGGGCTATTATATCAAGCCGCGCATCGACTGGGCGCTGCTGCGGGAGCACGCCGAGGGCCTCGTCTGTCTCTCGGGCTGTCTCGCCGGCGAGATCCAGCAGAAGATCATCCACGACGACTACGCGGGCGCGAAGGAGCGCGCGCTGTGGCTGCGGGAGGTCTTCGGCGAGGACTTCTATCTCGAGATCCAGGACCACGGCATCCGCGAGGAGCGCGTGGCCGCCCGCGGCTGCGACCGGATCCGCCGCGAGACCGGCATCCCCCTCGTGCTGACCAACGACGCGCACTATATCGAACGCAGCGACGCCTACAACCAGGACGTGCTCATGTGCATCCAGATGGGCCGGAGCGTCGACGATCCCGTGCGCATGAAATTCGAGACCCAGGAGTTCTTCCTCAAGGACGAGCAGGAGATGCGCGCGCTCTATCCCGACTGGCAGGAGGCCGCCGACAACACGGTGAAGATCGCCGACAAGTGCGCCTTCGACTTTGAGTTCGGCCACTACCACCTGCCGCGCTTCAAGCTGCCGGAGGGCGAGAGGGACAGCGTCGCCTACCTGCGAAAGCTCTGCGAGAAGGGCTTTCGCGAGCGCTACGGCGAGCGGAGCGAGGTGCACGAACAGCTCGATTACGAGCTCGGCGTCATCGAAAAGATGGGCTTCGTGGACTACTTCCTGATCGTGCAGGACTTCATCAACTACGCCAAGAGCCGCGATATCCCCGTGGGGCCCGGCCGCGGCAGCGCCGCGGGCAGCGTGGTGTCCTATTGTCTGCACATCACGGACGTCGATCCGATCAAATACAGCCTCTTCTTCGAGCGCTTCCTGAATCCCGAGCGCGTGTCCATGCCGGATATCGACGTGGACTTCTGCGTCAACCGCCGCGGCGAGGTCATCGACTACGTCACGCGGCTCTACGGCGCGGACCACGTCGCGCAGATCGTCACCTTCGGCACGATGGCGGCGCGCATGGCGATCCGCGACGTGGCGCGCGCCCTGGACATCTCCTACGCCGAGGCCGACGCCGCCGCCAAGCAGGTCCCCGCCGCGCTGAACATGACCATCGACGAGGCGCTGCGCCTGTCAAAGCCGCTCAAGGAGCTCTGCGACGGCGACGCGCGGATGAAAAAGCTCATCGACACCGCCCGCGCCCTCGAGGGCATGCCCCGCCACGCCTCCACCCACGCCGCCGGCGTGGTCATCACCGAAAAGCCGGTCTACGAATACGTGCCTCTGGCAAAGAACGACGAGTCCGTGGTCTGCCAGTATCCGATGACGACGCTCGAGGAGCTCGGCCTCCTGAAGATGGACTTCCTCGGGCTGCGCAACCTCACGGTCCTCAAGGACGCCGAGGACATGGTGCGCCGCCACACGCCCTCCTTCCGCATCGACCGCGTGCCGGACGACGACAGGGAAACCTTCCGCATGCTCGCGGAGGGAAAGACCTCCGGCGTGTTCCAGCTCGAGAGCGCGGGCATGACGGGCGTGTGCACCGGCCTCAAGCCCCAGAGCATCGAGGATATCACCGCCGTCATCGCCCTCTACCGCCCCGGCCCGATGGACTCGATCCCCCGCTTCATCGAGTGCTCGGCCCATCCCGAGAAGATCCGCTACAAGCACGAGCTGCTGCGCCCGATCCTGGACGTGACCTACGGCTGTATCGTCTATCAGGAGCAGGTCATCGAGATCTTCCGCCGCCTCGCCGGTTTTTCTCTCGGCCAGGCCGACATGATCCGCCGCGCGATGAGCAAGAAAAAGCACGCCGTCATCGACGCCGAGCGCGTGGCCTTCGTCCGCGGCGATCCCAAGCGGAACATCCCCGGCGCGCTCTCAAACGGCGTGCCCGAGGCCGTGGCCAACTCGATCTACGACGAGATCCTCGACTTCGCCAGCTACGCCTTCAACAAGGCCCACGCCGTCAGCTACGCGATCGTGGCCTACCGCACGGCCTATATGAAGCGCCATCACCCGCGCGAGTACATGGCCGCGCTGCTCACGAGCGTGCTCGAAAACAGCGCGAAGGTGGCCGAGTATATCGCCGAATGCCGCGAAATGGGCATCCGCCTGCTGCCGCCGGACGTCAACGAGTCCGAGGCCAACTTCACGGTCTCGGGCGGGAACATCCGCTTCGGCCTCGTCGCGATCAAGGGCATCGGCTGGGGCGTGATCAACGGCCTCGTTGCCGAGCGGGAGCTCGGCGGCGAATTCCGCAGCTTCGAGGAATTCTGCCGCCGCATGGCGGGCAAGGACCTCAACCGCCGCGCGATCGACAGCCTGATCCGCTCCGGCGCCTTCGACGGCATGGGCTGCAAGCGCCGCGCCCTCGTACAGATCGCCGGGCCGGTCATCGACAGCGTCAACCGCGCGCAGAAGGAGAACATCGACGGCCAGTTCGACCTCTTCGGCGACGGCGCCGAGCGGGAGGAGATCGCCTCCATCCCCATGCCGGAGGTGGAGGAATACACCGCGCGCGAAAAAATGGCCATGGAGAAGGAGGCCACGGGCCTTTACCTCTCCGGCCATCCGATGGACGAATACCGCGATATCGCGCGGCGCATCGGCGCCGCGCCGATCGGCGCGCTGCTGGCCGACTTCGCCCCGGGCGGCGCGCACCGCTTCTCCGACGGGCAGCTCGTCACACTCGCGGGCGTGATCTCCTCGGCCCGCACGCGCACGACGAAGAACAACAGCCTGATGAGCTACGTCGTGCTCGAGGACGACACCGGCTCGATGGAGCTGATTGTCTTTCAGAAGACGCTCGACGCCTGCGGCGCCTTCATCCGCGAAAACGAGATCGTCATCGCGAAGGGCCGCATCTCGGCGCGCGACGAAAAAGAGCCGCAGCTGATGTGCGACTCGATCCGCCCGATCGCGGACGCGGCCCCGGAGGGCTCGCCGGCAAAGGAACAGGGCGCGCGGAAGCTCTACGTCAAGCTGCCCTCGCGCGAGGACCCGCGTCTGCGGCATCTCGAGCTGGTGCTCAAGATGTTCCCCGGCAGCGACCAGATGGTCGTCTGGTGCGAGCGCGAGCAGAAGCGCATCGGCGCCAAATGCCAGCTCCACGAGGTCCTGCTCGAGGAGCTGCGCGAGACCTTCGGCGAGGATAACGTCGTCGTGAAATAAGAAAAGCGGAAAAAAACAAGCCGCCCCCGCGTAAAAACGCTGCGGGGGCGGCTTGTTCGCGTTTGTTATTTCAGCTCGTAGAGCCTTGTGAACTTGTCCTCGAGATAATCAAGGAAGTAATCGACGTTCAGGCTCTCTCCGGTGATCGCGCGGATCCACTCGTCCGGCGTCGAGATCGAGGCGATGGAGAACACATGCCCGATCAGCCAGTCGCGGACCTTGCCCAGCTCGCCCGCGCGCACCGCGGCGTCCACGTCGAAGTCCTTCTTCATCGTGTGCAGGATCTGCGCGCCGTAGGCGTTGCCCAGCGCGTAGGACGGGAAGTAGCCGTAGGCGATGCCCGACCAGTGCACGTCCTGCAGGCAGCCCCGCGCGTCGTCGGGGACTTCGATGCCGAGGTATTCCCTGTATTTGACGTTCCACAGCGCCGGGATCTCGTCCACCGTGATCTCGCCGTTGATGAAGGCCTTTTCCAGCTCATAGCGGACCATGATGTGCAGGCAGTAGCTCAACTCGTCGGCCTCGGTGCGGATCAGGCTCGGCCGCGCGACGTTGACGGCCTCGTAGAGCTCGCGGTCGGACACGTCGTCGAAGATGCCGCCCGAGAGCTCGCGGATCTTGGGCGCGACGTAGCTCACGAAGGCCTCGCTGCGGCCGATCAGGTTCTCATAGAAGCGCGAGATCGTCTCGTGCATCGCGTTGGACATGTTGTCGGCGCAGTGCTCGTCGTGGATCTCCTGCGGCTCGTTCTGCATGAACAGGGCGTGGCCGCCCTCGTGCAGCGTCGTGAAAACGTTGGAGATGAAGCTGTCCTCGTGATAGTGCGTCGTCACGCGCACGTCGTGCGGGCCGAAATTGTCGGTAAAGGGATGCTCGGTCGTCATCAGCACCAGCGCGCCCGGACGCAGGCCCTCGAGCTCAAGGAGGTATCTCGACATGGCCTCCTGCCGCGGGATCGGCACGGGGCGGGACATGAAATCCTCGCGGATCGGCTTGCCCTCCTTCACGACGCGCTCCAGCAGCGGCACGATGCGCGCCTTGAGCGCGGCGAAGAAGGCGTCGAGCTGTTCGATCGAGCCGCCCTTTTCGATGTCGTCGAGACAGGTGTCGTAGACCGTGGCCTTTTTCTCGTCGCGCAGCCCGACGGCGATGCGGGTGTAGCGGATCAGATCGGCGAGAGAATCGCGGAAGAGCGAGAAATCGTTCTCCTTCTTGGCCTTTAGCCACGCGCCGTAGGCCTTGTTGTTCGCCAGATCCATCTCGTAGTCGAGCTTGGCGGAGATGTTTTTGAACTTCGCGTAGTCGTCGTAGAGGTGCTCGACGGTCTTCTTCTGCACGGGCGTGAGACCCTCGCTGTCGGCGTGCAGCTCGCAGACGAGCCTTTCAAAGGTCTTCGAGTGGGTCATCTGATACAGGCGCCGGCCCAGGATCGCCATGTCCTCGCCGGCCTTTTCGATGCCCTCCTCGGGCGCGCAGCACTCCATGTCGAAGTTGACCTTGCCGAGACAGCGGCCGTAGGCAGCTTCTGTTGATTGGTCATTATGATCTCCTTTCCTTATAGCCGCTCATCCCGAAAAATGTTGGCACAGGTGCCGCACGCAGCACTTCTCGCACAGCGGCTTTCTCGCGTCGCAGACCGCGCGGCCGTGCAGCACGATGCAGTGGCAGAAATCGCTGGAGCGCTCCGGCGGCAGGAGCTTTCTGAGCTCCCGCTCGATCTTTTCGGGCTCCTTGAGGCCGTCCACCAGCCCCAGCCGGTTCGACAGGCGGATGCAGTGCGTGTCCACGACCACCGAGCCGGGCACGCGGAACACGTCGCCGAGGATGAGATTGGCCGTCTTGCGGCCCACGCCGGGCAGCGCGGTCAACTCCTCCATCGTCGCGGGCACCTTTCCGCCGTACTTGCTCACCAGGACCTGCGCGCAGGCGACGATGTCCCGCGCCTTGGAGCGGAAAAAGCCGCAGGAGCGGACGTAATCCTCCACTTCCTCCACGTCGGCCTCCGCGAAGGCTTCGAGCGTCGGGAAACGCTCAAAGAGCGCGGGCGTGATCCGGTTGACGCGCTCGTCGGTGCACTGCGCGGCCAGCCGCACGGAGAAAAGCAGCTCGTAATCCTTGCCGTAGTCGAGCGTGCAGCTCGCCTCCGGGTATTCCTCCAGCAGCAGCCGGACGATCTCCTTCACCTGTTCGGGCGTACGCATCTTTCTCTCTCCTCGCAAAATGATCGGCAGGCCCATGATACCATCGAGCCTGCCGCCGCGTCAATCGCAATTCAGTTTTCGGGCCGATACAGCCGCAGGAAGCGCCGCGCGCCTTCGACGAGAAAGGCAAAGTTCCGCTCGTCGCAGACGGTGTCCTTCGCTGTGTGGATCCGCGTCATATAGAGCCCGAGGACCGGGGCTTTGTTCATCGCCGCCACGCCCGCGGCGCAGGGGAAATTGACCTGGTCCGAGGGGTAGAAGGCCCCGAGCGGGCCTTCAAGGTGAAGCTGCTTGTCCCCCGCGGAGGCAAAGGCCTCCGCGAACGCCGCTCCCGCGCGCTTTTTCGCCCTGCCGTTCTGGACGATCAGGATATGGTCGCCGTCCGAAACGCAGTCGAAGTTGACGACAAGGCGGCCCTTCATGGCCTTTTTGTGCTGCGCGCGGAATGTCGCCGAGCCGAAGAGCCCGCTCTCCTCGTGGTCGAAGAAGACGAAGGCGCAGCGCGCGCGTTCGCTCTCGTCCAGCGCGGCGATCAGCTCGCAGAGCGTCACGACGCCGGAGCTGTTGTCGTTGACGGTGTGCGGATTGGCCGGGCCGAAGAGAAAGACCCAGAGGATCAGGGCGAAGGCGGCGAACCAGCCGAGCATGAACGCCAGCGGCGCAAAGACGCCGAGCCGGATCAGCCCCCAGCACAGCAGCCCCGCCGCCGCAAAGAAGGGCAGCAGGATCAGCAGCTGATACAGCAGATAGATCAGGATGCTTTTCGGCGTGATGAAATTCGGAAAGGGCAGCCGGGCGCAGGTGTCGTAATGCGCGGTGAAAACGACGTCGGCGCTCTCCGGATCGCCCAGCACGAGATTGCGGCAGAGGGGCCATCCCCCCTCCTCGACCCGCAGGCCGGGCAGCCGGCTCTGCAGGAATTCGATGAAGCGCAGCTTCTGTGCCTTCGTCTTGCGCACCTGCCAGTCGCGCAGGATCTCGCGGGAAAGCTCGGTCATAAGAAGAACCTCCTGAAAAAAGGGGCCGGAGAGCTTCTCCGGCCCGCGGTGTTTTACTGTCGCGTCACGTTGATGTAGCCGCCGCTCTCCAGCACGGGGACGTCGCTGTCGCCGTATGTGCCGCCGAAGTTCCAGCTGGCCTGGACGGGGATCGAGGTCGTCTGCCCGGCGGGGCAGCTGACGGTGAAGGTCTGCGTGCCGAGCGTGCTGTAAGCCAGCGAGCCGCCGTCGTAGTTCACGGCGTTGGCGGTGAGCGTGACGTACTGCCCGCCCACGTTGATGCCCAGGGGCATCGGATCGGAGTGCAGCGCGCCGGAGAGCACGGAGACGCGTATCGAAACGCTGACCTCGTCGGCGTTGAGCGTGACGACGCTCCAGTCGACGCACAGGTCGAGCCCCGTGCCGTAGGACGACTCAAAGCTGCCGGTGCCCAGGGTCTCGCCGTACACGGGCACGGGCGTGGGCTTGGGCGTCGGCGTGGGAGCCGGCGTCGGCGCGGGGGTGGGCTTCGGCGTCGGCACGGGCGTGGGCGCGGGCGTGATGAGCACGGCGGTGGGCTCCGGCGTCGGGACCGGCGTGGGCGCGGGCGTCTGCGCAGCGGCGGCGGCAGCGGCGGCC
>ONQJ01000129.1 GCA_900319935.1 uncultured Eubacteriales bacterium
CGCTTGATATGTTCAAAGCTCATGGCGGTCATCTCCTGTCTTGTAGTTTAGCCTGTTCCATTCTATCAGAAGAAAAGAAAAGGTCAAGGATAGTTTTTGGTTTTTAGTTTTTAGTTTTTAGAAGACGCGGGGAACGAAAAAACGGACGGCTTCCGCCGTCCGCTTTTCAAATCGTCATTTCCCCCGCATGAGGACCTTCATGCGCAGGCTGTGGTCGAGGATGCGCTTGCGCAGACGCAGGCTTTTCGGCGTGACCTCCAGCAGCTCGTCGTCCGCGAGGAACTCGAGGCACTGCTCGAGCGAGAGCTGTCTCGGCGGCACCAGGCGCAGCGCCTCGTCCGAGCCGGAGGCGCGCGTGTTGGTCAGGTGCTTGGTGCGGCAGACGTTCACGGGGACGTCGTCGCTCTTGCCCGAGACGCCGATGACCATGCCGCCGTAGACCTTCGTGCCGGGCGTGATGAACATCGCGCCGCGCTCCTGCGCGTTCCAGATGCCGTAGGCCACGGCCTCGCCGGTCTCAAAGGCGATCAGCGAGCCGGTATTGCGCCGGGCGATGTCGCCCTTGTAGGGCGCGTAGCTGTCGAAGACGCTCGCGAGGATGCCCTCGCCCTTCGTATCGGTCAGGAACTCGTTGCGGTAGCCGAAAAGGCCGCGCGCGGGCACGAGGAACTCCAGCTTCACGCGGCTGCCCACGGGTGTCATCTGCACGAACTCGCCCTTGCGCGCGCCGAGCTTTTCCATCACCGCGCCCATGGCCTCCTGCGGCACGTCGACGACGACGCGCTCGATCGGCTCGCACTTCTTCCCGTCGATCTCGCGGTAGAGCACGCGCGGGGGGCTGACCTGGAACTCATAGCCCTCGCGGCGCATGGTCTCGATCAGGATCGACAGGCTCATCTCGCCGCGCCCGGCGACGTTGAAGCTGTCGGTGCTGCCCTCGATGCCGCTCACGCGCAGCGACACGTCCTTGAGCGTTTCCCTTCTCAGCCGCTCGCCGATTTGGCGGGAGGTGACGAATTTTCCTTCCTGCCCGGCGAAGGGGCTGTCGTTGACCGAGAAGGTCATTTCCAGCGTCGGCGCGCCGATTTTGACGAACTCGATGGGCTCGGCGAAGCCCTTCGCGCAGATCGTGTCGCCGATCGTGATCTCGCCGATGCCGCTCATGGCGATGATGTTGCCCGCGCCGGCCTCCGTGACCGGGACGCGGCTGAGCCCGTCGAACTGATAGAGCGAGACGGCCTTGGCCTTCGTCGGCGGCTCGTCGGGGCTGTGGTAGTTGCAGACCTCGATCTCCTGGTTCTGCTCGATCCTGCCGCGTTCGATGCGCCCGATCGCGATCCTGCCGACGTACTCGTTGTAGTCGATCGAGCTCACGAGCATCTGGAAGGGTGCGTCCTCGTCCATGTCCGGGGCGGGGATGTACTCGAGGATCGTCTCGAACAGGGGCTTGAGATCGACGCCGGGCACGTCGGGGGAATAGCTCGCCGTGCCGTTGCGGCCGGAGCAGAACAGCATCGGGGAGTCGAGCTGCTCGTCGGTGGCGTCGAGATCCATCAGAAGCTCGAGCACCTCGTCGATGACCTCGTGGATGCGCTGGTCGGGACGGTCGATCTTGTTGACGACCACGATGACCCGGTGGCCCAGCTCCAGCGCGCGGCTGAGGACGAAGCGGGTCTGGGGCATGGGCCCCTCGGCCGCGTCGACCAGCAGGATGACGCCGTTGACCATTTTCAGGATACGCTCGACCTCGCCGCCGAAGTCGGCGTGGCCCGGCGTGTCGACGATGTTGATTTTGGTGTCGCCGTACCACACGGCGGTATTTTTGGCCATGATCGTGATGCCGCGCTCACGCTCGAGATCGTTCGAGTCCATGACGCGGTCGACGACCTCCTGGTTCTCGCGGTAGACGCCCGACTGTTTGAGCATCTCGTCGACGAGCGTGGTCTTGCCGTGGTCGACGTGGGCGATGATGGCGACGTTTCTGAGTTTGTCCATTGATCTCACTCGCTTTCCAACACGAAAAGGAATTCTAACACTCCGCCCCCGGAATTGCAAGATTTTTATGCGCCGCGGCGCGCAAAAGACGCGGCGAAGGAGGCGCGGTGGAGCGCTGCGGGCCAGAAAACGGCATAGGATTTGACGAAATGGGGATTTTGTGCTAAAATACAATGAAACTTGCTTTTTCGGCATGTTTTTCAATCTGATTGTAGTATGATCACTTTAAAGAAAGGAGATTATCATGATCTGTTTGAACTGCGGCAAACACGTCGACGACGACGTCCGTGTCTGCCCCTTCTGCGGCAGCGTGATCGCAGACGCCGACGCGGCACCGGAAGACGATCCGCTCCCCATCAACCTCCCCCCCCGGGAGCATGCAGAGGACGGCTTCGAGCGCCTTGAGCGCGAGGAGCCGGCGCCCGTTCCCGCCCCCGCGCCCGCCGGCAAGGGCATCTTCACGCCCGCCTTTTTCCTCTCGCTGCTCAGCCTGATCCTGAGCCTGCTGTGCCTGCTGGCGATCAACTCGCTGCGCGGCGCCGTTGTGGAGCTGAAAAACGCCCAGACGGAAAGCCTCGGCGCGATCAACGCCTCCGTCAGCACGGCGAACGAGAGGCTCGACCAGCTCGACAGCACGCTCGCCAAGGTCCAGTCCGACGCCTACGAGCAGGTCGCCAGCCAGTCCATCTCCATCACGAAGGACATCACCCCGCTCACCGGCCCCGTGGACGAGGGCAAGTACAACCAGATGTTCATCGTCAAGGCCAAGGGCAACCTGAACGTGGACACCTCCTTCGACTGGCAGCGCTACAACGAGGCCACCGGCGGCTGGGTCTCCGTCGTCTTCACCGGCGACGCCACGACCAACGAGCAGTACGGTCTGAGACTCGAGAACCAGCGCGACGCGGCCTCGGGCGAGTTCACCACGATCCTGTGGGCGCAGGGCATCACCCCGGACGCCGCGGGCACCTATCGCTGCGTGATCACGGACGCGGGCGGCTTCACCAAGACCAGCGCCGAGGCGACCGTCGAGATCAAGCCGGCCGAAGAGGGCTGAGCGCGCAAACTGTCCTTTGGCACGGGAGGGACCCATGAGCTATAACTTTTTCGCCTATCTCTCGCGCATGCGCTACATCAGCCGCTGGAGCCTGATGCGCAACGCGCTCGACGAGAATATCCAGGAGCACAGCCACCAGGTG
>ONQJ01000045.1 GCA_900319935.1 uncultured Eubacteriales bacterium
GGACGAGGAACAATGTATTTCCTGTGGGCTGTGCGAGCTGCGCTGCCCGGACTACGCGATCTATCTCGTGAACATGGAAGAGTGAGGAGGCAGAGGAAGAGATGTCGAAAAAACTGCTGATGCAGGGCAACGAGGCGGCCGTGGAGGGCGCCATCGCCGCCGGAATGCGCTTTTTCGCGGGCTATCCCATCACCCCCTCCACTGAGATCGCGGAGACCTGCGCGCTCCGCCTGCCGCAGGAGGGCGGCAAGTTCATCCAGATGGAGGACGAGCTGGCCTCCATCGCCGCCGTGCTCGGCGCCTCCGCCACGGGCATGAAGGCCATGACGGCCACCTCCGGCCCGGGCTTTTCGCTGATGCAGGAAAACATCGGCTACGGCGCGATGGCGGAGATCCCCTGCGTGATCGTGGACGTGCAGCGCTGCGGTCCCTCGACCGGCCTGCCGACCAGCCCCTCCCAGGGCGACTACATGCAGGCGAAGTGGGGCACGCACGGCGACCATCCGGTCATCGCGCTCTCCCCGGCTTCGGTGCGGGAGACCTATACGCTGATCATCCGCGCCTTCAACCTGGCGGAGAAATACCGCACGCCCGTGATCTTCCTCATGGACGAGATCGTGGGCCACATGCGCGAGGGCGTCGAGCTGCCCGATCCGCACACGCTGATCATCAACCAGCGGAAAATGAGCTTCCACGACGGCGCGAACAAGCAGTGCTACTTCGTGCCCGAGGGGCAGTTCGTCCCCGCGATGAAGCCCTTCGGCCAGGGCGAGCGCTACAACATCACCGGTCTTGCGCACGACGAGTCCGGCTTCCCGGTCAACTCCAGCGAGATCGCCGGCAAGCTCATCGGCCGTCTGCTGGACAAGGTGGAAAAGAACGCCGACGACATCTGCCGCGTCGAGGAGCTCGACATGGACGACGCCGAGACGGCGATCGTCTGCTTCGGCGGCACGACCCGCGCCGTCCGCGACGCGCTGAGCGCGGCGAGGGCCGCGGGCAAAAAGGTCGGCATGTTCCGCCCCGTCACGGTCTGGCCCTTCCCGGAAAAGCAGCTGCGCTCCCGCCTGGGGCAGCTGAAAAAGGTCCTTGTGGTCGAGCACAACCACGGCCAGATGCTGCTGGAGGTCCGGCGCACGGTCGGCGGCGCGCTGCCGGTCGACTTCCTCGGCCGCATCGACGGGACCGTCATCTCCCCGGAGGACATCCTCGCCAAACTCGAAGAAACGGAGGGATCCCGTCATGCCGAGTGATCTTGTCCATCTGTATATGCGCATCGACCACCTGCCGCAGATCTGGTGTCCCGGCTGCGGCAACGGCGTCATCATGCGCGACGTCGCCGTCGCGATCGACGAGCTGATCCACGACGAGGAAAACCCAATCAACCGCGAGGACATCGTCATCGTCTCGGGCATCGGCTGCTCGTCCCGCGCGGCGGGCTATCTCGACTTCAACTCCATCCACACCACGCACGGCCGCGCCATCGCCTTCGCCAGCGGCATCAAGATGGCCAACCCCAAGCTGCACGTCATCGTCCTCACCGGCGACGGCGACTGCTCGGCCATCGGCGGCAACCACCTGATCCACGCCGCGCGGCGCAACCTCGGCCTGACCGTGATCTGCTTCAACAACGACATTTACGGCATGACCGGCGGGCAGTACTCGCCCACCACGCCCAACGGCGACAAGGCCACGACCGCACCCTACGGCAACGTCGACCGGCCCTTCGACATCGCCAACCTCGCCTCCGGCGCGGGCGCGTCCTTCTCGGCGCGCGGCGACGTCTACCACGCGCGCGAGACCATCGACATCATCAAGCAGGCCATCCTGCACAAGGGCTTCTCGCTCGTGGACGTCTATTCGATCTGCCCGACCTATTACGGCCGCAAGAACAAGAAGGGCGACGCGGTCGAGATGCTGAAGTGGCAGAAGGAAAACCTCATCCCGACGGCCCGGTATTACAGCATGAGCGAGGAGGAGCGCGCGAACAGGAAGCTCATCGGCATCCTGTCCTTCAACGACTACCCCGAGTACACCGAGGAATATGCCAAGGTCATCGCAGGCTGCCGCAGGGCGAAGAAAAAGTGAGGGACGCGAAGATGGAAAACGAACGATATGAGATGCGCTTTGCCGGCTCCGGCGGGCAGGGCGTGATCCTGGCGAGCGTCATCCTGGCCGAGGCCGCGGTCATCGCGGGGCTCAACACCGTGCAGTCCCAGGCCTACGGGCCCGAGGCGCGCGGCGGCGTCAGCAAGGCCGAGACCATCGTCAGCCGCGGCGAGATCTGGTATTCCAAGGTCACGCGCCCGGACTTTCTGCTGGCGCTGACGCAGGCCTCGCTCGACGCCTATACGAAGACGCTCGCGCCGGGCGCGGTCGTGATGTTCGACGACAGTCTGAGCTGCCCCGCGCTGCCGGAGGGGACGAGCGCCTTCGCCGTCCCGATCCTGCGCACCGCGAAGGAGGTCGTCGGCAAGGCCTTCACGGCGAACATCGTCGCCATCGGCGCGATCAACGCCGCGCTGCGGCTCTTTGACGACGAGTGCCTGCTCGAGGCCGTGCGCCGCCACATCCCGGCCGGCACCGAGGAGATCAACAAAAAGGCGCTCGACGCGGGCGCCGCGCTGATCGCGGCGGAGGACGGCCGATGAACGGAACGCTTGCGGACAGACTGCGCTGCCGCGCGCTGGAGGACCGTATCCTCGGCGCGGACGAAGCGGCCGGCCTGATCGAAGACGGCATGTGCGTCGCCGTCAGCGGCTTCACGCCCGCGGGCTGCCCCAAGGCCGTGCCGCTCGCGCTGGCCGAACAGGCGCGCAGCGGGAAAAGAAAGCTCCGTCTCACGCTGCTCTCCGGCGCCTCGACGGGCGAGGAGCTCGACAGCGCCTGGGCGGAGTGCGGCGTCATCGCGCGCCGCGCGCCCTATATGACGAGCAAGGCCCTGCGCGCCGCCGTCAACGGCGGGGCGGCCGAAGAGATCGCCTATACCGACGTCCATCTCGGCGAGGTCGCGCAGAACGCGCGCTGCGGCTTCTTCGGAAAGATCGACGTCGCCCTCATCGAGGCCGCGGCGATCACGGAGGAGGGAAAGCTCGTCCCGACGACGGCTCTGGGCTGCTCGCAGACCTGGATCGACCTGGCCGAACGGGTGATCGTCGAGATCAATCTCACGCAGCCCGCCGCGCTCGAGGGCTTCCACGACGTGTACCGCGTCGCCGATCCCCCGCGGCGCGAGCCCATCCCCCTGACCGCGCCGGGGCAGCGCATCGGCGTGCCGTATCTGAGCTGCCCGCTCGAAAAGATCGCCGCCGTGGTCGTGAGCGACTGCGAGGAAAAGCCGCGGCCCCTCCCGCCCGCGGACGAGGTGTCCGGGGCGATCGCGCGCAACATCGTCGCGTTCCTGCTGCGCGAAAAGGAGCAGGGACGCCTCTCGGCCGACAGCGTGCCGCTGCAGAGCGGCGTCGGCGCGGTGGCCAACGCCGTGCTCCTGGGCCTGAAGGATTCCCCGCTCGGGCATCTGAGCTTTTATTCCGAGGTCATGCAGGACGGCGTTCTCGATCTCATCGACGCGGGCAAGGCGGATTTTGCCTCCGCGACCTCGCTGTCGCTGTCGAAGGAAGGCCTGACGCGGCTCTTTTCCGATATCGAGCGCTACCGCGGCAAGCTGGTGCTGCGCGATTCAGAGATCTCCAACAGCGCGGAGCTGATCCGCCGCCTGGGCGTGATCGCGATGAACACCGCCGTCGAGGCCGATATCTACGGCAACGTCAACTCCTCGCAGATGAACGGCACGACGGTCTACAACGGCATCGGCGGCTCGGGCGACTACGCGCGCAGCGCGCTGATCTCGATCTTCATGACGCCCTCCGTCGCGAAGGGCGGAAAGATCTCCTGCATCGTGCCGATGGTCACGCACGTCGACCACACCGAGCACGACGTGGACGTGCTCGTGACCGAGCAGGGCCTGGCCGATCTGCGCGGCCGCAGCCCCAAGGAGCGCGCGCGTCTCATCATCGAGAACTGCGCGCACCCGGACTACCGCGCCGCGTTGCGCGCGTATTTCGAAGAAGCCTGCGCCGTCACGCACGGCGCGCAGACCCCGCATATCCTGTCCGAGAGCTTCGGCTTCCATGAGAGCCTGGCGCGGAAGGGCACGATGCGGGAGGAAACGAAAGGAGAAACGACAGGCTGACGCTGGCAAGCTTTCTGGAAATGCTCATGCTGATCTGCTTCGGCGTATCCTGGCCGATCAACATCGCCAAGGCCTGGAAGGCGCGCAGCACGAAGGGCATCAGCGTGCTGTTCTACGGCTTCATCCTGCTGGGCTACCTCGTCGGGATCGCCGCCAAGCTGGCGCTGATCCGCTACTACGCGCCCGCGCCCTGGTACGAGACCGTGCACTGGTACGTGCTGTTCTTCTACGTGCTCAACACGCTGATGGTCGCCGCGGGCATCGCGATCCGGTTCCGCAACCGCGCGCTGGAGAACAAGGCGGCGTGATCGGCGGGACGGATCGGAGCGCGCCGGTCGGATAAGCAAAAAAAAGGCTGCTTTTTGTGTGGACAGAAGGCGGCCTTTGTTTTATAATATGAGCGTCCAAAAACAGAAAACCAAGGAGGCTCCCATGAAAAGATTTCTCTCTATGCTCCTGCTTGCGGCGATGGTCTTCACGCTCTTCTGCGGCGCGGCCTTCGCCGACGACGCTCCCGCCGAGGAGGCGCCCGCGCGCACTTCCGACGTGGTGATCCTCTTCACCAGCGACGTCCACTGCGGCATCGACCAGGGCTTCGGCTACGCCGGCCTTGAGGGCGTCCGCGATTACCTCGCCGCCCAGGGCAACGACGTCATCCTCGTCGACGACGGCGACAACATCCAGGGCGAGCCGATCGGCACGATGACCAAGGGCCAGGCGCTCGTCGACCTGATGGGCCAGATGGGCTACAGCATCGCCATCCCCGGCAACCACGAATTCGACTACGGCATGGACCAGTTCCTTGCCATGGCCGAAAAAGCCAAGTTCGATTACATCAGCTGCAACTTCAACCGTGAGGGCGAGCTGGTGTTCCAGCCCTACGTGATCCGCGATCTCGGCGGCGCGAAGGTCGCCTTTGTCGGCGTGACCACCCCGAAAACGCTGACCTCCTCCACCCCGAAGTACTTCCAGGACGAGAACGGCGAGTTCGTCTACGGCTTCTTCCAGGATGAGACCGGCGAGGCCCTGTACGCCGCCGTGCAGAAGGCCGTCGACGACGCGCGCGCCGAAGGCGCGGACTACGTGGTCGTGATGGGCCACCTGGGCAACGAGCTCGAATGCGCCCCCTGGAAATACGACGACGTGATCAGCAACGTCAGCGGCATCGACGTCTTCCTCGACGGCCACAGCCACGACACCGAGCAGGTCGTCATGAAGGACAAGGACGGCAAGGACGTCGTCCGCAGCGCCTGCGGCACGAAGCTCGCCTGCATCGGCTGGTGCCGGATCGACATGGAGGGCAAGATCACGGCCGGCGTCTACACCTGGAACAACGACGCGCCCCTGCCCGAGATGCTCGGCCTCCAGAACAAGATGAGCAAGGCCGTCACCGCCGCGAAGGCCGCCCTTGACAAGAAGATCAAGGAGGTCGTCGCCTCCTCCGCCGTGCTGCTGACGGTCAACGATCCCGAGGCGGTCGACGAGAACGGCAGACCCATCCGCATGGTCCGCCGCGCCGAGACCAACCTCGGCGACCTCTGCGCCGACGCCTACCGCTTCCAGTCCGGCGCCGACGTCGCCTTCGTCAACGGCGGCGGCGTGCGCGCGAACATCCCCGCCGGCAAGATCACGCTCAACGACATCCTCAAGGTCCATCCCTTCGGCAACGCCATGTGCGTCATCGAGGTCAAGGGCCAGCAGATCCTCGACGCGCTCGAGTGGGGCGCCCGCAAGGTGCCCGGCGAGAACGGCGGCTTCCTGCAGGTCTCCGGTCTGAGCTATGAGATCCACAGCTACATCCCCGACCCCTGCAAGGCGGATGAGAACACGATGTTCGCCGGCATCGAGGGCGAGCGCCGCGTGCAGAACGTCCTCATCGGCGGCGAGCCCATCGATCCCGAGGCCACCTACACCCTGGCCAGCCACGATTACATGCTGCTCAACGGCGGCGACGGCTACTCGATGTTTGCCGGCGCGCCCGTGCTGCAGGACCGCGTCAAGCTGGACAACCAGGTGCTGATCGACTACATCACCGAGACGCTCGGCGGCGTGATCGGCGAGGAGTATGAGGACCTCACCGGCGAGGGCCGCATCGTCATCGTCGAAGAAGCGCCCTGATCCGACGCAGAAAGAATAACAAAAAGGACCTGCGGGTTTTCCCGCAGGTCCTTTTTTGCGTTTTGCGCTTACGCCTTCGCGCCGATGCGGAGCGTTTCAAGCAGCTCGCGCAGGTCTTCGCTTTCGGCGAGCTCCTCGACCGTCTTGTCGCAGCCCTGCGCCTTGAGCAGCGTGAGCAGCAGGTAGCTGTACTCGTCCACGCCCAGGCAGAAGCAGACGCTGTCGCCCTCGCGGTAGCGGAAGCCCTCGGCGGAGCCGAAGGATACGCGCGCGAAGCCGGGATACTTCTTTTCGGCCGCGGCGGTGATGAGCGCGAGATCCTCGCCCTTGTAGTACGAGGCGTATTCCATCTGCATCGAGAAGTCCTCGCCGGTGATCACGGCGACGTGCGAATCGCTCGAATAGCTGAGGAAATCCTCGCCGATCACGTCAAAGCCGAAGCGCAGCGCGTCGTAGTCGAGCAGCACCTCGACGGTCTTCGCGTCCTGGAAACCGGAGACGAAGCTGTACTCGCCCGTTTTCATCTGACGCTCCCGCGGCGCGGCCTTTTTCTTTTCGGCCGGGGCGGCCGCGCCCTCGCCGTCGGAGCCTTTTTTCTTCAGCAGCAGCGCCGCGGCGGCGCCGGCCGCGGCCAGCAGGCCCAGCGGCGCGATCACTTTCCATTTGTTCATGCTGTTCATGGCTGTCCCTCCGTTTTCTTCGATGGTCTCACTATAACACGCGGGAGGGGAAATGTAAATCTCACTTCTGCTCGGGCGCGGCCTGCGCCTGCGCGGCGAGCTTCTTTTCCTTCCGGGCCTTCGCGCGGCGGCGGATGCGGCGCACGAGGAAGACGACGAGCACGACGAACGCGGCCAGCAGGATCAGGGCGGGCAGCGCTTCAAGCAGCCAGAGCAGCAGATCGCGGAAGAACTCGCCGATGCCCTTGAGACCGCGGCTCAGCGCCAGGGAGAGCTGCTCGCCGAAGCTCAGCCTGGCCTCGGGCGTGTACTCCTGCACCTCCTGCACGGACAGGGAGATCGTGCTGTAACTGACCTGGCGGTCCCAGTTCGTCAGCGTGGACTGCAGCGACTCGATGCGGTAACGCACGTCGCTCAGCTGGTCCTGGATCTCCAGCATGTCGGAGACCTTCTCGGCCTTGGACATCATCTCCAGCAGGGTCTGCTCCTGCGTGAGGCAGGCGTTCAGGCGCGCCTGCACGTCGTAGTACTGGCTGGTGATGTTCTCGGTATAGGTGTTGCAGTAGGGCACGTTGCCCAGCGTGGAGAGCGAGTTCATCACCGTGCCGAAGTCGCGGCTGGGGATGCGGACGCGGTACTCCGCGCTGCGGGACGAGGCGTAGCCGTGCGAGCTGTGATAATAGTTGTTGCCGCTGATGCTGCTCGACTCGATAAAGCCGCCGTACTGCGCGATCAGCGCCTCGAGCTTCGAGACGGTGTCGTCGAAGGCCGTGGTCTCGATGGTGGCGTTGGCCGAATAGATGATCTTGTCCACGGCGATGTCGCCCGCGTCGGGCGTCTTTCCGGCCGCGACGTCGGCGTTTGCCGGGCTGCCCGACGCGGAGAAGCCGCCGAAGGAGTCCGCCTCGGCCGCCATCGCGGCGGGCTCTTCGGGGGCGTAGTCGTCGTAGACGTAGGAGCTGTTGTAGCCCGCGGCGGGCGCCGAGGACGGGCGGTAGCTCTCGCTCTTCGCGGCGCTGCTGCCGCAGGCCGCCAGGGAGAAGAGCATCAAAAGGGCAAGAAACAGAGCGGTGATCTTTTTCATGGTGTTGTCCTCCGTTTATGTGTTGTGATCGGGATCTCACTTACGCCCCTTTAGACGGCGCCTGCGGAGAAAAAGTTCCCTCCGGACGAAAAAAACGGACTGAGTCTTTCTCAGTCCGTTTTTTCATCCGCTCAGCCGACGAGCTTGGCCCAGTAGCGCAGCACGGGCTCGACGCCCTCGGTCTGCGCGGCGAGAAGGTCGTTCGCCGCCTGGCTGATCAGGGCGCTGCGCGCGATCACGTTGCTATAAAGCTCGCCCTCGCCGACAAAGTAGACGAGGTGGTAGCCGGCGTAGCCGCTGCTCTCGCCGTAGACGACGCCGATATCGCCGCTCTTGTGGCCGGCGAAGCAGAAGTCGTTGAACTCCTGCACCATCTGGCCGCGGTAGATGTCCTCGTACAGGCCGCCGTTGGTGTTCGAACCGGCGTCCTCGGAGTATTTCTCCGCCAGCGCGGCGAAGCTCTCCTCGCTCTTGTCGGTCGCTTCGAACTCGGCCTTGATCTCGTTGATGCGGTCGAGCGCGACCTGCTTGGCCTTGTCGGAGTAGGTGCCGTCCTCGGAGGCGGCGGCCTTGATCAGGATGTGGCGCACGGAGACCGTGGGATAGTGGTTGTCCTCGCGGGAGAGGAACACCGCCACGGTGTAGCCCGAGCCGTCGGAGGCCTCGACCACGCCGACGTCGCCCGCCTGGCGCGCGCCGTCGCGCAGCCAGTCGCTCAGGACGCCCAGACTGCCGCCGGACACGCCGCTGCGCACGGTGGCGGAGCCGGCGTCGTACTCGGCCTCGATCGCGGCGTCGAGACGCTCGACGGGATCTTCGATGTCATAGCCGTCCTTGTAGGCCATCTCGATCGCCTCGGCGGTCATGCGGGCCTCGAGCCGGGTCTGGTCGGTGGGCGCGGTTTGGCCCTCGGTCTCGCTGTCCTCGACGGGCAGGGCCTCGGCGGCCACGAAGTAGCTGGCGAAGTCGAACAGGTCGCTGGAGCCCTCCAGCGAGGCGTAGTATTCCTCAAGCTCCTCGTCGGAGAAGCTCAGCGAATCGGAATAGCTCTGCATCGCCTTGGAGGCGAGCATGCTCTCCGCCATCAGCTCGCGGGCCAGGCGGACGTTGACGCCGGTGCCGTACTGCGCGGCGAGGAAGCGGTTGGCGCTGGAATAGCCGTAGGATCTGGCCGCCTCTTCCAGCGCGGCGACCTCGTCGTCGAGGGAGGCGAGCTCGTCCGCGTCGAGCTTGATGCCGTTCTGATCGGCGTAGTTCTTCAGCGCGGTGACCTGCAGGAGGTTGTTCTGCGCGCTCTGCAGGAAGTAGTCGCGCCAGGTCATGCCCTCGTCGAGCATGGGGCAGGACTGCTGAGACAGCGAGGCGACGCCCTTCGAGCTGTCCAGCCCGAAGAGGGAGGCGTAGCTGCCGTACTGGCTGAGGAAGCTGCTGTACTGGTTGACGTAGGAATAGCTCAGCTCCGCGGGGGAGTAGTTCCGGCTGCCGACGGAGAGGGCCGTCGTGTGCTTGTAGAGGAAGCCGGAATTGAGCAGGATAATGACGATCAGGCCGATCGCGACCAGGATCGATCCGATCGTCCAGCGGCGGCGGCTCTTCGCGGCCTTCTTTTCGGCCTCCTGCCGGGCGAGCGTTTTCTTGTCGGTGCCGGCCTCACGCGCGGCCGCGCGGTTTTTTCTTTCGGTAGATGCGCTCATGGTATTCATCCTTTTTCCGTGTGATACAAGCTTGCGTCAAACAAGCCTGAACATTATAACGCAAAGTCCCGCGCTGTTCAAGAGAAAAGATGAAAAAGACGCGGCATATCCTTCCGCCGCGCCGCATAAAATGACGGTATGTTGAGAATGAGGAGGCAGAATGATGGATAAAGACGTCGACGATTTCATCTTCGAGGACTGCGAAAGCTACGTCAGCGGACGATAAAACGGGGAGCGTTTCCGCTCCCCGCTTCTTTTTTTACGATCCGAGCCTTCAGGTCCCAGCCTTCATCGACAGGAAGGCGTTGATGAAGCCGTCGAGATCGCCGTCCATCACGTTCTGGATGTTGCCGGTCTCGTACTCGGTGCGCAGGTCCTTGACCAGCTGATAGGGCATGAAGACATAGGAGCGGATCTGGCTGCCCCATTCGATCTTCATCTGCACGCCCTTGATGTCGCTGATCTTTTCCAGGTGCTCGCGCTCCTTGATCTCGGCCAGGCGCGCGCGCAGCATGTTGCGGCAGTTCTCAAGGTTCTGGAAATGGCTGCGCTCCACCTGGCTGGACACGACGATGCCCGTGGGGATGTGCGTCAGGCGAACGGCCGAGGAGGTCTTGTTGACCTTCTGCCCGCCCGCGCCGGAGGAGCGGAACACGTCCATCTTGATGTCCTCCTCGCGCAGCTCGATCTCGCCGGGATCGGAGATCTCGGGCATGACCTCGACCGCGGCGAAGGAGGTGTGCCGCCGCCCGGCCGCGTCGAAGGGGCTGACGCGCACCAGGCGGTGCACGCCGTGCTCGCTTTTGAGGAAGCCGTAGGCGTTGTCGCCCTCGATCATGATCGTGGCGCTCTTGATGCCGGCCTCGTCGCCGTCGAGATAGTCCATGACCTTGACCTTGTAGCCGTGGCGCTCGGCCCACATGTTGTACATGCGGTAGAGCATCGAGGCCCAGTCCGGTGCCGCCCGCGCCGGCGTGGAAGGTCAGGATCGCGTTGTTCGCGTCGTACTCGCCCGTGAGCAGGGTCGACAGGCGCATCGCCTCGGCCTTTTCGGAGAAGGCGGCGAACTCGCTCTGCAGCTCCTCGAGCATGGACGCGTCGTCCTCCTCGATGGCCATCTCGCAGAGCGTATACATGTCGTCCCAGGACGCGCAGAGCTTTTCATAGCTCTCGACCTTGCCCTTGAGCGTCTTGAGGCGCTTCTGCACCTTCTGGGACTTCTCCACGTCGTTCCAGAAGCCGTCGCGCGCGCTCATGGCCTCGAGCTCCTCGATCTCCTTCGCCGCGGCCTCAAGCTTGAGCGCGCCGCGCAGGACCTCGAGCGTCGGCTTCGCGGCGTTGAGCCTGGCTTTGTATTCTTCAAATTCCAGCATATCGATTACCACTTTCAGGATTTTTTCAAGCTTTACTATTATATACAAAAAGCGCGGTGTTGTAAATCGCTATTTTTATCTGCTTTTTTGAACGGACTTTCCCCCTTTTCTCTTCCCAAGAAGAGGAAAGTGTGCTAATATTATTGTGTATCTCTGCGACCTCCCGCCGCCCGCGCAGCGCGCGGCGGGGAATGATAGGATGAGGAGAAAAAAACATGATCGCACACGGCAAGGAAATCAAAGTTTTCTGCGGCAATTCCAACCCCGCGCTGGCCGAAGAGATCTGCAGCCAGCTCTACACCCGGCTCGGCGAGGCCACCGTTTCCCAGTTTGCCGACGGCGAGTGCTCCATCTCCGTCGGAGAAGCGGTCCGCGGCAAGGACGTGTTCATCGTCCAGTCCACCTGCAACCCGGTCAACGACCACCTCATGGAGCTGCTGGTCATGACCGACGCGATGCGCCGCGCCTCCGCCGGATGCGCCGCGCCTCCGCCGGACGCATCACCGCGGTGATCCCCTATTTCGGCTACGCCCGCCAGGACCGCAAGGCCAAGAGCCGCGATCCCATCTCCGCCAAGCTGGTGGCGAACCTCATTACCGCCGCCGGCGCCGACCGCGTCCTGACGATGGACCTCCACGCCGCCCAGATCCAGGGCTTTTTCGACATCCCCGTGGACAACCTCATGGGCGCGCACCTCTTTGCCAAGCACTATATCAAGCAGTACGGGAAGAACAACGAGGACGTCATGGTCGTCTCCCCGGACGTGGGCAGCACCGCCCGCGCCCGCGCCTTCTCGATGAAGCTGGGCGTGAACATGGCCATCGTGGACAAGCGCCGTGAAAAGGCCAACCAGTCCGAGGTCATGAACATCATCGGCAACGTCGAGGGCAAGAAGTGCATCCTGCTCGACGACATCGTCGACACCGCCGGCTC
>ONQJ01000070.1 GCA_900319935.1 uncultured Eubacteriales bacterium
GACGACCGGCGGCCGCAAGGCCGTGCTCGAGCTGATGCTCGACCATCAGCCCGGCGTGCTCAGCGCGGTGCTCTCGCGTCTTTTCGGCGCGGGCGCGAACATCCTGACCATCACGCAGAGCCTGCCCGTGCTCGGCAAGGCGAGCGTCACGCTTACGATCGACGCAGGCGGCGTTTCCCGCGGTATCGGCGCGCTCGTCTCCGCGCTCGAGCGCGTCGGCGGCGTGGACAGTGTGCGTCTGCTCGCGGTCGAATAGGCGAAGTCTTTCTCCCCTTCTCCCGCGCCCGTCCGGGCAATGGAAAGGGCCGCGAACGACGGCAAAAAAGTTCTTGACAAAGAGCGTTTTTTCTGTATAATAGCTCTTGCGTTTAGCGGGATTGTGTAAAGGTAGCACAGCGGACTCTGACTCCGTATGTGAAGCGGACTCTGACTCCGTATGTGAGGGTTCGAATCCTTCTCCCGCTGCCAGATATCGGCTTGAATCGTTACGATTCAAGCCGGTTTTCTTTTGCGCGAGCTATTGATTTGTGCGGTTTTCCGAGTAGAATGTATATTGAAATGCGTGTTTTTCCGAGCGTTGAACCTGCTGAAAAGTGCAGGAGGCTTTCGATCTGCCGGACGGAACCGTGCCGTCGCTGATGCTGGCCTTGGGATACCCGAGCGAAAAGTCGAAACCGGCCCCGCTGCATGGGCAGAGAGAGCCGATCGAAGAGTTCGTTATTGAGCTGCGATATATAAAGACAGAACACATTATAGCGTTAAGGAGTGTTATCTATGAGCGCAATTCACAATGAAGCAAAGATAAGATTTCCGCTGATCGTAGCCATTCGTGAGCAGTTGGAACACAGAGCTCTATGGATGTATCTCTTGTGTGACGAGGCCTCAAAAAAGGGCCTCTCATCAGATTCATATGCTCCGGAGGCCATCCATCGCTGCGGGCTGTATCAAGGAGCCAACCTCCGAAAGAAAGCAGGCGGCGGGTCTTCTTTAAAAGGGCTGAAAAAAACTCTGTTTTCCAAGTTTGCCCAGTGGGTCTTTGAAATGGATATCCAACGCTGTGATGACGATCATCTGGATATCGACTTCCACTACTGCCCGCTTGTGAAAGCATGGCAGAAGCAAGGCTGCTCGGACGAGGAGATCCGGCGTCTGTGCGATCACGCCATGTGTGGCGACCGCGGAATAGCTGAGAGTTTCGGCTGCAAATTGGAACTGCCGGCCACCATCGCCAGAGGAGACGATGTGTGTAAGATCCGTTTCGTCCGCAAGTAGGAAGGCTGCCCGGGTTTTTATCCCCTGCCCGGTTTTTTGGAGGGCTGCCCAGTTTTTTAAGCCTCTGCCCAGAAAACGCGTTCTCGTTTGGATCAGGGGTAACGTATAAGCAGTATGAAAAAAGGAGCGTTTCAAAATGAAGTTTTTGGACAGCGAATGGTATGAGATTCACCTGAAGAAAATTGGCGAGACCTTTACGGAGCCAGGTAAACTAAACACTTCTCTCGTCGAGGTGTACCGGAACGTCTGGGGCGAATCCGGAAACACCAAATGGATCAAGTATGTCGTGGAAAACACGATGGTGAAAGAAATCACCTCCGGTGAAGGTGAGGACAGAATCCCGGAAGCAGCCTTTCGCTGTTTTGGCGATTACAAAAGCTATGTCTCTGTCTGCCAGCGGCGGCTCGACCCCAAAATGGGCATCCTGGGCGGTGTGTTCAAGCTGGAGGGCGGCGTAATGGCTGCCATGCCGATGCTGCCGGTCTATGACAAGCTGACTCAGTGCAAGCGCATTGACGGCATGGATTTTTGACCTGATGTAAGCGCAGTCGTAAAACCGCTGCGGTGCAAGGATGCCCGGTTTTTTGATCTTCTGCCCGGTAAATGCGTTCTCGTTTGGATTATCATCGTACTTTTTAAAAGGGCAATCAAACAGAAACCATGCCGTGCCGCGCAGAAAAACGCGTTTTTCTGCTTTTGGGGACTGGATTGCGCGGAGATCCTGTGATATACTTGCATTACCCAGAACAAACCCGGGAAGATCAACGAAAAGGAGCCATTCCAATGAACAAAACCGAACTGATCAAAAAAGTCGCCGCAGAAAACGGCCTCAGCCTGATCAAGGCCACGGCGGTCGTGAACAGCGTCTTTGCCAGCATCGAGGACTCTCTCGCCGCGCGCGAGCCTGTCTCCATCTTCGGCTTCGGCAACTTCAGCTGCAGACACCGCGGAGCCCGTGAAGGCATCAACCCCGCGACCGGAAAGGCCATCAAGATCAAGGCGAGCAACACGCCCGTGTTCAAAGCCGCGAAAGCGTTCAAGGATAAAGTGAACTGAGGCCCTGCCCATACAGCGAACGCGCCCGGAGCCGTCCGGGCGCGTTTGCTGTATAGGGGGCAGTCCGCTCCCGGCTTTTCCGATCATTCCGTTTTTTTCCTTGCGGGGACTGGTGCAAACGGCCGGGGCATAGTATAATCGTTTCAGCATTTTCAAACCCGAAGGAAGAGATGATCAAGTGAAACTGCTCTTTATCCGCCACGGCGATCCGGACTACGACGCAGACGGTCTGACGGCGACGGGGCGGCGCGAGGCCGAGCTTCTCTCCGAGCGCATCGCCCCGATGGAGATATCGGAATATTATGTCTCCACGATGGGCCGGGCGCTGGAAACGGCGCGGCCGACGCTGGAGAAGGCGGGACGGACCGCGGTCGCTTGCGACTGGCTGCGTGAATTTTCGATTCGCGTCCGCCGCCCCGACAGAGAAGGCGAGCTCAGCTACGTGCCCTGGGACTGGCTCCCGCAGGACTGGCTGCAGTATCCCCTCTTTCTGGACCGCGAGCACTGGTACGAGCACCCGGTTTTTGAGGAAATGGACGTGAAGGGCGCCTACGACCGGGTGATCGAAGAATTCGAGCGCCTTCTCGCCGACCACGGCTATGTCCGCGACGGGCTGTATTACCGCGTTGAGCGCGCCGGAAGCGATACCCTGGCCTTTTTCTGCCATTTCGGCGTCTCCTGCGTGCTGATGAGTCGCCTGATGAACGTATCGCCCATGGTGCTGTGGCACGGACTCGTCATGGCGCCGAGCTCCGTGACGACGATCTGCACCGAGGAACGGCGTCCCGGGATCGCGGCCTTCCGCGCATCCTCCGTCGGCGATATCTCACACCTGTATATCCGGGGGCAGGCCCCCTCCTTCGCCGCGCGCTTCTGCGAAGTGTACGGCAACGGCGACCGGGTCGACTGAAAGCCCGGAGCCCCGGGAACGCAGACGCGATCCGGAACGATTCAAACGAAAAACAACGTGCGGGAGATGGTATATACATGAAAAAGATCTCGGGCTTCCTGTTCGGCGGTCTGAAAAAGAAGACGCTCTTCCTGGTGCTGGGGATGCTGCTGATAACCGTCGTTATCGTCGCCTTCGCCTCCGCCTATCAGAACCGTATGCTCATAAGCATCGTGGGCGAAACAAGGGTCGAGCAGCAAAAGGCCATATCGCAGACCTCCGAGGAAACGATGCATCAGGTCATAGCGGGCACGCTCGTGAACTCCACCGCTCTTCAGGCCAGGATCGCAGACAACGATTTTGCCGAGATCGTCAACGACACCTATATGCTCCAGACGATGGCGCAGGGCCTGATCGAAAGAAGAAACAGTCTCAGCCCCGCCGAACTTGCGCTGCCGGATCCTTCTCTTGACGGGATCCCGTCCGCCATGGTCCTCAGCGAAGAGGGCGTCGATTATACCCTTTCCGAATATCTTCCGGCTGTCGGGCATATGGGCAGCTCCATGCTTGCCATGGTCCGCAACTCCGACAAGATCGCGGGCTGCTTTATCGGTCTTGCCGACGGCACGCATTTCGGCGTCGACGACCATTCCGCAAACCGCTTTGACGAAAACGGCGAGCTGATCCCCTTCCCGGTCCGGGAGCGCCCGTGGTACAGGGGCGCGGTCGAAACGGGCGGTCTGTATTTCACGGGGATCGAAAGAGACGCTTTCAGCGGCAGCTGCGGCGTTACCTGTTCCGCGCCCGTCGAGGTGGACGGAGAGATCGTGGGCGTAGTCGGGATCGATATCCTCCTTGACAGCATGAGCGATTTCATCAACACCTCCGCCAGCAGCGCCGGCTTCGCCTGTATCGTGAACGATCACGGTCAGGTGATCATCGCCCCGGAGAAAATGCCCTTCTTTGAGATCACGACGGCCGATCGGGCGCGCGATCTGCGGGAGACGGACAACGAGGAGCTTTCGCGATTCATTACCAACGCGCTTGCCGAGCCCACCGAGCTTACGCTGCTGAACATCGGCGGCAGAGATTTTTACGTTGCGGGCTCTCCGATGCCGACGGTCGGCTGGACGGTGATCTCGCTTGTGGACAAGGAGGTCACCGAGCAGCCGGAAAAGATGATGCTTGCCGAGTACGACAGGATCAACGACGAGGCCAGCGGAAAATTCCGTGACGGCACGGACAAAGCGATCAAGTCCGGCCAGCTGGTCTTCATACTGATCGTCCTCGTCGGCACCTGCGCCGCGCTGCTCGTCTCGGGCAGGATCGCAAGGCCGCTGGAGGAAATGACGGAAAACATCAGGGACAGCAGCAGGACGGGCAGGCTGTTCGAAATGAAGGACAGCTATCGAACCAACGACGAGATCGAGGTGCTCGCGGAGGCCTTTGACGATCTGTCGAAGAAGACCCGGCAGTACATAGAGGACATCACCGAGATCACCCGGGAGAAGGAGCGCGTCAGCACCGAGCTGAGCATGGCCCAGCAGATCCAGAGCAGCATGCTGCCGCACATTTTCCCGGCCTTCCCCAACCGGAGCGAATTCGACATCTACGCGTCCATGGATCCGGCCAAGGAGGTCGGCGGAGATTTTTACGATTTCTTTCTGATCGACAACGACCACCTGTGCATGGTGATGGCGGACGTCAGCGGAAAAGGCGTGCCCGCCGCGTTGTTTATGATGGTCTCCAAGGCGATCCTGAAAACCAACGCTCTGGCCGGCAAGTCGCCGCGGGAGATCCTGACGACGGCGAACGAGACGATCTGTTCGAACAATAAAATGCAGATGTTCGTGACCGTCTGGCTGGGGATCCTGGAGATCAGCACCGGCCGGATCACGGCGGCGAACGCCGGACATGAATACCCCGCGCTGGCGCGGGGCGGAGATTTCGCTCTGCTCCGTGACAAGCACGGTCTTGTCATCGGCGCGATGGAAGGCGTGGAATACAAGGAGTACGAGATCGACTTCAAGCCCGGCGACAGACTCTTCCTGTATACGGACGGCGTCCCGGAGGCGACGGACGCGGAGGGACGTCTGTTCGGCACGCAGCGCATGCTGGACGCTCTCAATGCCGCGCGGGACGCCGGGGCGCAGGAGATCCTGGGCGGCGTGAAGAAGGCCGTGGACGGTTTCGTGGGCGCTTCCGAGCAGTTTGACGATCTGACCATGCTCTGCATAGAGTACCGCGGCCCGGGAGCGGACGCGGAAAAGCAATAAACGCACGATAAAGAGAGGTACGGACATGGACGGCTACCGCGTGATCGACAAGAACACCTATTACCGCAGCGGCGTTTTCCGCCATTTTTCGCAGGACTGCAAGTGCTCGATGTCCATGACGGCGCGCCTGGACGTGACCGCGCTCGCGGCGTATTCCAAAGCGAGCGGGACGAAGTTCTCTCTCAATTTCCTGTATCTGCTCTCGAGGACGCTCAATTCCCGCGAAGACTATCGGATGGGCTGGCTCTGGCAGACGGAAGAACTGATCTGCTACGACGTCATCCACCCCACGCAGTACCTCTTTCACGAGGACACCGAGACCTGCACGCCGGTCTATTCGCGCTACCGCGAGGACTATGACGCTTTCTACCGCGCCGCCGCGGAAGACCTTGAACGCGCCGCGCAGACCCGGGAATACGCGCTGGACGCGGCGGGGCACCCGAACTGGTTCGACGCCTCGTACATCCCCTGGCTGTCCTACGACGCGCTGCACTTGGAGCTTCCGGACGGTTACCTTTTCTTCGCGCCGATCGTCAACTGGGGCCGCTGGCGCGAGGAGGGCGGACGGCTGATGATGCCGGTGAGCGTCCGGCTCAACCACGCCGTCGCCGACGGATACCTGCTGGCGAAGGCCTTCCGCCTGCTGCAGGCGGAGATCGACGCGTTCTGCGCGCGCTGAATAACTCGGCAAAAACCGGGAGCTTTTCGGAAAGCTCCCGGTTTTTTACCTGTGCCTTGCCTCGGGACGGCATATGTGCTATATTGAAATTTATGATTATTTGCGCTTTTCGGAAATGAGGTCTTGCTTTGAAAAAGCGTTTTTCTTTCGTCTGCATTTATCTGTGCCTGCTCACGCTGCTCGTCTGCGGCGCAGCGGAGCTGCTCTCCCCCGACAAGGGCGAGCGGCTCTCCGAGTCCGAAAACCGCATGCTCGCCGCCTTTCCCGCGCTTTCCGCCGGGAGCGTGGCGGACGGCAGCTTTATGAGCGGCTTTGAGAGCTACCTCTCCGACGCCTTTCCCTTCCGGGACAGTGCCGCGGACTTTACCGACGCCGTGATGAAGCTGCTGCGCATCCCGGACGACGGCCCCGCCACGGGCGTGGTGGAGGACGAGCGGCTGTGGGATCAGAGCGAGGAGCAGGACGCCGCCTTCCAGCAGCTGATCGAGGAGGAGCGTTCCGAGCAGAGCGAAGAGAAGCCGGAGACGGCCGAGGCGGCGCTCCCGGACGCCCTGCCCGGCGACGTGCACGACGTCACGCTCTGGCTTGAACGCGCCGACGGAGAGCGGGAGACGCTCTTCACATACCCCGCGGACGCGATGGTATCCTTCGCGGAGATCCTCAACCGCTACCGCGCCAAACTGCCCGAGGACGGCAGACTGTATTTCTTTTCTCCGCAGGTTTCGGATATCGCAAACAACATCATCGGCAGGGAAAAATATGTCGGATGGGGTACCGATCTGGTGGAGGTGCTGCAGCCGCTGGTGGATGACGGTGTGATCATCGTGGACGATCTGGCGATCTTGAATCCCTATCTCAACGACGCGCCCTCCGCCCTCTATCCCACGGAAGACTACCACTGGCATGCGATTGCCGCGAGCATCACGGCCGACGCGCTGATGTCCGCGCAGGGACTCGCACCGGCGGACTATGACCAGTACCGCTACTGGCTCTCGTTCCGGCACGACAACCGCGACTACTCCACCGAGCAGCTCGCCGGCATGAATTACAGCCGTGAAACGATCGAGATCATGAGCGCGATCTCGCCGGCCGAGAGCTATTTCCTCAACAATCTCACCGAGCGCCAGCAAACCACCTTCACCATGTCCGAGGGCGGTTACGTCGGCTTCCTCGGCGGGCACAAGGGGCCCTGGCGTCTGGTCGAGGGCGGCTTCCACACCGGGCGGAACGCGCTTGTCGTGGGCGACTGCTTCACGATCCCGCTGATCCCGTACCTTGCGCCGTATTACGATCAGATCATTTCCACGGACGTGAGGGACAACTTCTACTCGGTCTATCTCGCCGGGGCCAACATCGGCGACTACATCGCCCGGTACGGCGTGGACGACATCTATGTGGTGTGGAGTACCAACGCCCGCTTTTACAGCGATACTATCCAGTCGCGCATGTCGGCCTATCTCGACATGAACTACTGATCCCCATTTTCCGAGGTTGCCGTTATGGTCTTTTCCAGCCTGACATTTTTGCTGATCTTCCTGCCGCTGCTCTACATCCTGTATTTTGCGGGCAGTGCTCCGCGCTGGCGCAACGGCGTGCTGCTGGCGATGTCCCTGCTGTTCTACGGCTGGGGCGAGCCGCTGTGGATCCTGGCGATGCTCGTCTCGACCTTCCCTGCTGTTCTACGGCTGGGGCGAGCCGCTGTGGATCCTGGCGATGCTCGTCTCGACCTTCGCCAATTTCTTCTGCGCCCGCGCCCTCACGCGCACGGAGAGCGAAGCAAAGCGCAGGGCGATCCTCGCCGTCGGCGTGGTGTTTTCGCTGAGCTTTCTGTTTTATT
Source organism: uncultured Eubacteriales bacterium (assembly GCA_900319935.1). Lineage (GTDB taxonomy): Bacteria > Bacillota > Clostridia > Oscillospirales > Oscillospiraceae > Limivicinus. The sequence continues at coordinate 8,010 of ONQJ01000070.1, forward strand.
TCAAATATGCGGCCTTCTTCGCCAACTCCCTGGCAAAGCTTTTCGGCCTCGGCTGGCGGGCGGCGGACAAGCGTCTGCCGATCGGCATCTCCTTTTACACCTTTCAGATCCTCACCTATACGGTGGACGTCTATCGCAAAAAAGCCCCGGCGCTGGAAAGCCCGTGGCGCCTGCTGCTGTACATCAGCTGCTTCCCCCAGCTGATCGCGGGCCCGATCGTGCAGTACGCGGACGTGGCCGATCAGCTTGCGGAAAGAAGGATCACGCCCGACGAGTTTACCGAGGGCCTGCAGCGCTTCATCAAGGGACTGGCGAAAAAGGTGCTGCTGGCCAACGTCTGCGGCGCGGCGATGGAGGAGCTGACCCTTGCCGGGACGGGGACACCGCTCTCGCTGCTCGGCGCGTGGATGGCGGCTTTTCTCTATACCCTGCAGATATATTTTGATTTCTCCGCCTACTCGGATATGGCCATCGGCCTGGGCCGGACGCTCGGCTTCCGCTATAAGGAAAACTTCCGTTTTCCTTACGCCTCGCTCTCCGTCACGGAGTTCTGGCGGCGCTGGCACATCTCTCTTGGCAGCTTTTTCCGCGAATACGTCTACATCCCCCTCGGCGGCAACCGACGCGGGGGGCCGCGAACGGTGCTGAACCTTCTGATCGTCTGGGCGCTGACGGGTCTGTGGCACGGCGCGTGCTGGAATTTTGTACTCTGGGGATTGTACTTCGGCGTGCTGCTGATCCTTGAACGCTTCGTCTTCAAAGCTCTGATCGAAAAAACGCCTGCGCCTGTCCGCTGGGCGCTGACCTTCGTGATCGCCGTCATCGGCTGGGTCATCTTCTATTACACCGATCTCGCCGCGCTCGCGCAGGCTCTGGGGGCCCTCTTCGGCGTGGGGATCTCCGGGTGGAGCGACGCCGCTTCGATCGCCGTGCTGCGCCGTTACGGGATCTGGTCGCTCGGCGCCTTTGTGCTGAGCCTGCCGGTCGTGCCCTTTGTCTCCGAAAA
>ONQJ01000134.1 GCA_900319935.1 uncultured Eubacteriales bacterium
TTTCGATCACGGATTCTTTGGTAAGCCAGGTGTTCAGCCGTATCTTTGGCTTGATATCCTGCTCATAGAGCTTTACAAAGCTCTCGAAACTCATGTCCGGATCCGCCCGCTTTGTCCGCAAAAACTCGCGTTCCCATTCCTGGGCTTCACGTTTTGTCGTGAATCCTCGCTTAAGTTTTTGCTGCCGCTCACCGGTCCAGTCGGTGTAGCGGAATTGCACATACCATGTGCCGTTTTTCTTGTCTTTGAATGCTGCCATGATCAATCCTCCTTCTTTTTCTGAGTAGCATACAAGTGCTCGTGGAAAAACTTTCGGTCAATACGACCATTGATGACGATGCAGCCGGCTGCCTTGAGTTCCTTGTTCAACTCCCGGATCAGCTTATAGGCATAGGAGTTTGAAACTCCGAGTTCGGCTGCGACCTCGTCCACCTTCATAAAAACCTGTTCAGCTATATAAATCACCTCCCTTCCCCGCCCTCAAAAGTGAGAGCAGTTATTTAAGAACGAAAATGGCTTGCCGTTTTACCCGATTCCAGTTTCCAGACAGGCAACCCTGCGCGGCGCTGTGTCGTCGCGTCAGATCAAGCTTCGTATCGTTCGCTTCCGCGTGAGCGCGAAAGCTCATTCACTCCGCTGATCTTCCTTTTCACGCGAAATCGCGAATTTCGCGTGATTGGGAATAAACGCGCGCTCCCTTCCGGTTAGAAGATCATGGCGGTGTATCTCTGGTCGGACGATCATTCAGTTCACTAAACATATTAGTTTAGCTCATGGTAATTATACTAAACAAATACAGTTAAGTCAAGGAGAAAAACTAAACAAATTTATTTAATTATTCCTTGACAACACTAAACATATTTGCTAATATATTCTCGAAACTACGAGTAGATAGGAGTTGTCTGATATGGCGATCGGTGAAAGAATCCATTTCATCCGCTCCCTGCGGGGCATGACGCAGAAGTATTTGGGTATGATGGTCGGCTTCTCGGAAAAGACGGCCGATGTTCGCATGGCACAGTATGAAACCGGCGCTCGAACCCCCAAGGCCGATCTGACCGCAGAGCTAGCCAGAGTACTGGATGTATCTCCTAAAGCGCTGGATGTGCCGGAGATCGACAGCTATGTTGGGCTGATGCACACGCTTTTTGCGCTGGAGGATATCTACGGACTCAAGATCGGAGAGATCGACGGCGAAGTTTGCCTGCGGCTGGATAAGTCAAAAGGATCGACTTATCTTCAACTATTTGATATGTTCCGTTCCTGGCGGGAACAAGCCGCCAAGCTGGAGCACGGGGAGATCAGCAAAGAGGAATACGACCGCTGGCGTTACAAGTACCCGGAGTCGGATAAAGCCGGGCAGTGGGCCAAAGTGCCCTCGCAAGCTCTGTCCGATGCGCTGATCGAAGAATTGAAAAAAGGATAAGGACATTCAAAGGCAAAAAAGAAAGAGGTCAACCCGGCTTGCAAAAGTCAGGTTGACCTCTTTGGTTTATGATAATGGGAAGCTTTCCGGCCTCGAAGAATCACTTCTTAATCATTCGTATTCGATCGTCGCGCAGGGCTTGGGCGTGTAATCGTAGAGCACGCGGTTGACGCCCTTGACCTCCGCGGTGATGCGGCTCACGAGCTTCTGCATCAGCGCGAAGGGAAGCTCCTCGACCGTGGCGCTCATCGCGTCGGTGGTGTTGATCGCGCGGATGATGACCGGCCACTCGAAAGTGCGTTTGCCGTCGCGGATGCCGGTGGACTTGAAGTCCGGCACGACGGTGAAGTACTGCCAGACCTTGCCCGCGAGACCCGCCGCGGCGAACTCCTCGCGCAGGATCGCGTCGGACTCGCGCACGGCCTCGAGCCGCTCGCGCGTGATCGCGCCGGGGCAGCGCACGCCGAGACCGGGGCCGGGGAAGGGCTGTCTTTCCACCATGCTCTCGGGCAGACCGAGCGCGCGGCCGACCATGCGGACCTCGTCCTTGAAGAGGATGCGCACAGGCTCGACGAGCTCGAAGCGCAGGTCCTCCGGCAGACCGCCGGCGTTGTGGTGGGCCTTGATGCCCGCCTCGCTCTCGAGGATATCCGGCCAGATCGTGCCCTGGCCGAGGAAGGAGATGCCGTCGAGCCTGCGCGCCTCCTCCGCGAAGACCTCGATGAACTCTTTGCCGATGATCTTGCGCTTCTGCTCGGGGTCGGTGACGCCCGCGAGCTTGTCGAGGAAGCGGTCGACCGCGTCGACGTAGATGAGGTTCGCGTCCATCTCCCCGCGGAACACGCGGATGACCTGCTCCGGCTCGCCCTTGCGCAGCAGGCCGTGGTTGACGTGCACACAGGTGAGGTTTTTGCCGATCGCGCGGATCAGCAGCGCGGCGACGACGGACGAGTCCACGCCGCCCGAGAGGGCCAGCAGGACCTTTTTGTCGCCGATCTGTTCGCGCAGCATCTCCGTGCGCTCGTCGACGTAGGCTTTCGCGAGCTCGGGCGTGGTGATGCGCGTCATGTTCGCGGGACGGGATTCGAGTGCCATATCCATATCCTCCGTTGTGTTTTTCTTGAATGAAAACATTATAGTCCCCGCGGCCCTTCGCGCGCAACGGGGAAATCAGCGCGGCAGCGTAAAAATGATCGGCTCTCCCGTGCAGAGGATTTGGCCGTTTTTCACAAGGACGCGCCCGCCGCGGACCCATTCGGGGTACTCCCCGTCCGGCGCCTCGACCCTGACGGGGCCGCGCTCGCCGCGCAGGGAGAACACGCCCACCGCGCGGAAGCCGATCCCGCTGCGCTCCATCACGGCGATCGCACGCTCGTCGTCCGCGCGCGCGACGAAGAAGCCGCCGCCGAGGCAGGCCTTCTTGAAGCGCGCCAGGCGGGCCAGGAGAGCGCTGAGATCCCGCCCCGTGCGGGGGAAGACCTCTTTTTCAAACAGGCTCGGCGTGTGCGTGCAGGAAAACTCCTGCCCGGCGTAGAGCAGCGTCGTGCCCTTGAGGAAATAGAGCATCGCGGTATAGTTGTCCAGCGCGCCCTCGTCCTTGACGCGGGAAGCGATGCGCTTCTGGTCGTGGTTTTCGAGATAGCGCAGCTTGTTGTAGTTCTCCGGGTAGACGGCCTCCTGGAAATTGAGCTGCTCGCAGAACTCGTGCAGCAGGGCCTTCCCCTCCAGAAAACGCTCGAAGCTCTCCCAGATATCGTACTGGTATTCGAGGTCGAAGGCCTCATAGAGCTCCGTGTCGCGCGTGCACGGAAAACCCTCGCGGCGGACGTAGTTGCCGAAGCTCAGGTGGACGGATTCGGCCAGCCACACGCAGTCCGGGTTGACCTCTCCGACAGCCGCGCGCGCCCGTTTCCAGAACTCCACGGGCACGAAGGGGGCCACGTCGCAGCGGAAGCCGTCGACGATCCGCGCCCACATCTTCAGGCTTTCGATCTGATAGTCCCACAGCGCGCTTTTGCGGTAGTCGAGGTCGATCACGTCGGCCCAGTCGCCGATCTTGTTGCCCGTGTTCCCCTCCGCGTCGCGCCAGTAGAACTCCGGGTGCTCCGCGAGCCGGTAGTCGCGGTTGGCGTAGGGGCAGCCCAGCGAGCCCTTCTTCCCTTTCACGCCGATGGGGTGGATCGGCATGAACCAGATCCAGTCCGCCCCGAGCGCGCGGATGCGGTCGAGATCGGGGACGATCGAAAGAAAAGTCCCCTCCTCGGTGTGCGCGCGGACGTAAACGGAATAGATGATCTGGTTTTGCAGTCTCGCGTCGGTGTTCTCAGCCATGGTTCGCCTCTCCTTCCGTCATGTCTGCCGGCGTTTCCGTCGGCTCGGGCGCGGGCTCCGGCGTCGGCTCGGGAGTCGGCGCGGGCGTGAGCAGCTGCGTGGAGAGGAAATAATAGTTCTCCATCATCTCGCCCGAGGAGCTTGAGAAAAAGTCGCCCGGGTCGAGCACCCAGCCGCCGTCGCAGGCCACGGCCGGACAGCCGAGGAAGGCCGTCATCTCCGCGTCGGGCTCGAGCCAGCCCGCCTCGTAGGTCTCGCGCCAGGTGAAATAGCGGTCCATGCGCACGTTGTCGTACAGCGCCGCGCCGCTCACCAGCGAGTAGAGCAGCTCCTCGCCGTTCGGCCCGGGGCCGGTCAGGCGGATCAGCGCGCCCAGGCTCTCGCTGCGGCGCATCTCCAGCAGCCGCGTGCAGGGGATCGCGAAGCCCCCGCGGCCCGAGGGCGTGCCCACGGCAGAATCGACGAGCCTGCCGGGCAGCAGCGCGGCGACGCTCTCCTCGCTCAGGCCGCGCAGCAGACGGATCCGCCCGTCGAACACGGCGCGGCACAGCTCCAGCAGGCGGCGGTGGAGCTCCTCGTCCGTGCCGGGGTTGGTCTCGGTGTATTCCACGTGGTCCTCGGCCGTCTCTGAAGTGAAGGCGCGCGCCTTCACCAGCATGACGTCGCCCTCGACCTGGCGGCCCAGGCACAGAGCGTACACCGCGTCGCCGTCGGGGTTGGCGATCGACTCGTCCTTTTCGAGGAACATCACCTCGCGGTCGCTGTTCTCGGTGATGAAATAGCCGACCTGCTCGCCGGCGCTGACATAGCTCGGCGCTTCGGCGTACCAGCTCTGGCGCGCGAGCTTCGCGCCGGGCAGGACGCGGATCTCCAGCACGCATTCCGAGCGTCGGTCCGTGCCCGATTCGCTGCCGCCCTCGGTCCGCGTCAGACGGATATACGCCGTCTCGCCGTACTGCGCCATTTCCTCGACGCCGAAGCGGCCGACGCCGGGCAGCGAATTGAGCCTGCTCATCTGCAGCACCAGGTCGTCGCCGAGCTGCCACGAGATCGTGTCGTCGCAGAGCCGCCACATGCCGGAGGCGCGCCTGCTGAGCGGGTCGATCTCGCCGCGGGCGAGACTGTACTGTCCGTCCGAGCGCCGATAAGACGGCTGTTCGGGCGAGGGCGAGGCCGAGGGCGCAGGCGCGTCGGCGGGGTTTTCCGCCGCGCCGCTGACCTGCGGCGGCGCGAGCGCCCCGCCCGGATCCGGGCTCTCAAGGGCGGGGCTCTCGCCGGTCGTGGAGAAAAAGGACAGCACGACCGCCGCCGCGAAGACGATCAGCGCGGCGGAGAAAAGCATCCCGAGCTTTTTCCAGAAGCCGGCCTTGAAAAAGTTCACGATCCAGGCGAGCACGGCGACGACGAGCACGAGCGCGACGATGAGCGACGCGCGGTCGCCGAGACTGGCGCGTCCCTCGCTCCAGGCGCGGATGATCTCGGGCGCGTTCAGGGCGCGCTCGAAAATGATCTTCAGTTTATCCCACAGCGCGTCGAGCAGCTGTCGGAGCCATTCCATAGACATATCGGTATCCCTTGCGTTTTTTAGTCTCTCCCGCTTTTCACATCCCCGGCAGCGGCACGCGCCGCAGCACGAGGAACGCGACGACGGCCAGCATGACGAGGTCGCCGCGCTCGACCGACGACGGGTCGGCGGCGATCTGCCGGGCAAAGTCCCAGAACTGTCCGGCGAAATAGCAGAGCTTCTGCCGGAACAGCTCCAGCTCCCGGAGGATGCTCTCCGTATTCATAACTCAGCCCTCCCCGTAGGTCGCGATCGGCCGCCTCTTGTGCTCGCTGCGCGCGTGGTAGCGCTCTATCACGGCGAGATCCTTTTCCTCGCCCGTGCCGCACAGGATCCATTCGTCGATCGCGCGGTAGCTCACGCCCATGTCCTGCTCGTCGGTCTGGCCGTCGAAGAGTCCGGCCGAGGGCGCCTTGTCGATGATCCGGCGCGGGGCCTTGAGATATTCGAGGAATTCGAACACCTCGCCCGCCGTGAGGTCGGCGATCGGGTCGAAGTCGCTGGAGCCGTCGCCCCACTTGGTGAAGTAGCCCATGTAGATCTCGCTGCGGTTGCCCGTGCCGGCGACGAGACGGTTTTCGGCGGCCGCGACCGCGTAGAGCGCCGTCATGCGCAGGCGCGGGGCGAGGTTCGTCAGCGCCGCGTCGTTGAGCGCGGCCGCCTCGCCGAGCGCGGCGATCAGGCTCTCCCGCGTTTTGCCCAGGTCGACGACGCGCGTCTCGATGCCGAAGGCCTCCGCCAGCGCGCGGCCGTCGTCGGCGTCCGCGCCGTAGCTGCGCTTCGAGCCGCAGGGCAGCAGCACGCCGACGGTGTTGAGTTGCCGAAGACGACGCCGTCGGCGTGCGCGCTTTCCACGAGCGAGCGGATCCAGTCCACGCGCTTTTCAAATTCCTTTGCGTAGTCTCTCATGCTTCTGTGACCTCCGTAACGGTCAGGATCTCCCCGTCCGCGCGGAAGCGGACGGTCCAATGCCCGAAGCTCATCGCGTAGACGCGGCCGGGGTCGTCCTGGTAGCGCGGGCGCGGGTCGTTCGCGAGCACGCCGCGCAGCGCGGCGCGTTTTTCGGGCGGGAGCTTCTCTTCCTCTTCCGGCGCGATCACGACCCGGAGCGTCCCGCCCGGGTCGGGCGCGAAGCCGGCGGCGGCCTCCGGGCGGCAGTCGGCGTAGGGGATATAGGGCTTGATATCGAAGATCGGCGTGCCGTCCATCAGATCGGCTCCTCCCACGAGCAGCGTCGCGCCCTTGCCCGGGAGCTTTTCGACGCCGAGCAGCCGCACGCAGCTCAGCCCCAGGGCGTTGGGCCGGAAGGGCGAGCGCGTGGCGAACACGCCCATGCGCGCATTTCCGCCGAGGCGCGGCGGCCGCACCGTGGGCGACCAGGCCTCCCGCTCGGACGCGGAGAAATGCCAGATCAGCCAGATGTGGGAAAAGCCCTCGATGCCGCGCAGGGCCTCGTCGTTTCGGTATTCCCCGTCGAAGACGACCCGCGCGCGCAGCTCGCCGACGATCCCCGCCTGGCGCGGGATGCCGAATTTTTCGGGAAAGTCGCTCTCGATATGCGCGATCGGGCGGATGACATGTTCGTTCACAGCAGTCTCCCCAGGGCCGAGATGGCCAGCATCGCCACGCCGTTGACCGTCATGTGCAGGAAGATCGAGGCCCACAGCGTGTTCGTCTTTTCATAGATCCGCGCGAGAAGGAAGCTCGCGGGCAGATACTGCAGCAGATACAGCCAGGCCGTCGGGTCTGCGGCGGCGTAGCCCCAGATGTGATAGACCGAGAAGAGCAGCATGCTCGCGGCGTAGGCCGCGGCGCGGCTGTATCGCCGCAGCAGGCCGAAGACGCCGCCGCGGAACATCGCCTCCTCGGCGACCGGCGCGAGGAAGACGGCCACGGCCATGGTCTTGCCCAGATCCTCTCCCGCCAGGGAGAAGATCGCCTCGTTGTTCGGGTTGTCCATCTTCCCCAGCAGGAGCATGACGACGCTCAGCGCCATGTTGCACAGCAGCAGCATGCCGTAGTGCTTCGCGATCTCCAGCAGCACGCCGGGGCCGTAGTCGCACAGCGTGTCGAACTCGCGGCGGAAAAAGCGCCGCAGACAGAGGAAGAGCACGAGCGCCGCGGCGACGTAGCACACGGCATTGAGCGTCAGCGCGCTGAGCTCCCTTTCTCCCCGGACGGCGAAGATCAGCCGGGGCAGCAGATAGACGTGCACCGGGATATAGCCCAGCGCCGCCGCGTACTCCCGGGGGCTCATCGCGCTGGTGAAAGGAATCTTCCTCTCCTCCATCTCAGCCGCGGGCCTTTCTCTGCAGCTCGAAGAGCAGGTTCATCGCCTCGATGGGCGTGATCGTGTTCAGATCCGTCGCGCAGAGGATGTCCCGCACCTCGTCGCCGCCGATATCCGAGAGGCTGAGCTGCCCCTGTTTTTCCTTCGGCATGCTGTGGGAGATCGCCGCGGCGCCGCCCTCGTTGAGCTCCTTGAGATAGCCCTTGGCCTTGCCGATGACGCTCTCGGGCACGCCCGCGAGCTTGGCGACCTCGATGCCGTAGCTGTCGTCGGCCGCGCCGCGCACGATCTTGCGCAGGAAGACCAGCGTGCCGCCCTGCTTTTTGGCGGTGATGTTGTAGTTGCGCACGCCCGCGACCTCGCCCTCGAGGGCGGAGAGCTCGTGGTAGTGCGTGGCGAACATGGTCTTGGCGCCGAGACGGCGCTTGTCCGCGCAGTATTCCAGCACCGCGCGGGCGATGGCCATGCCGTCGTAGGTCGAGGTGCCGCGGCCGATCTCGTCGAGGATCAGCAGCGAGGCGCTCGTCGCGTGGGCGAGGATGTTCGCCATCTCGGTCATCTCCACCATGAAGGTCGACTGGCCGGAGGCGAGATCGTCCGAGGCGCCGATGCGCGTGAACACGCGGTCGACGATGCCGATCTGGGCGCTCTTCGCCGGGACGAAGGAGCCCATCTGCGCCATGAGCACGATCAGCGCGGTCTGGCGCATGTAGGTGGATTTGCCCGCCATGTTCGGCCCGGTGACGATGGCCACGCGGTCGTCGCCGTCGTTGAGCGTCGTGTCGTTCGGGACGAAAAGCACGTCCTTCATCGTCTGCTCGACGACGGGGTGGCGGCCCTCGACGATGCGGATCCCGCGCGAAGCGTCGACCTGGGGCATCGTGTAGCCGTTGCGCACGGCCACCTCCGCCAGCGAGCACAGCGCGTCGAGCCGCGCCACGGCCGCGGCCGTGGCCTGGATGCGCTCGACTTCGGCGGCCACCGCGTCGCGCAGCTCGCAGAAATAGCGGTATTCAAGCTCGTTGATGCGCTCGCGCGCCGTCAGGAGCGTGGTTTCGAGCTCTTTGAGCTCCTGCGTGAAGTAGCGCTCGTTCGACACGAGCGTCTGTTTGCGGATGTAGTCGGCGGGGACCTTGTCCTCGCCCGCGGACTTCGGCACGTCGATGAAGTAGCCGAAGACCTTGTTGTAGCCCACCTTGAGCTTTTTGATGCCGGTGCGCTCGCGCTCGCGCGCCTCCAGCTCGGCCACCAGGCGCGCGCCGTTGTCGCGCACGTCGCGCAGGCGGTCGACCTCCTCGGAGTA
>ONQJ01000113.1 GCA_900319935.1 uncultured Eubacteriales bacterium
CCTGAGCGAGGCGCAGGAGAAGGCCGGCGCGATCCTGCTGGGCTGGTATCCCGGCGCCGGCGGCGGCCGCGCCGTGGCCGAACTGCTCTTCGGGAAGGAGTCTCCCTCCGGCAAGCTGCCGGTGAGCTTCTACCGGAACGAGGCGCTCGCCGAGATGCCCGAGTTCACGGACTATTCGATGCGAAACCGCACATACAGATATTACACCGGAGAAGCGCTCTATCCCTTCGGCTTCGGCCTCGGCTACGGAGAACGCTCGATCGAGCTCCTCGGCGCCGACCGCGCCGCGGCGCGCGTCCGCGTGAAAAACGGGAGCGGCCGCGCGATCGAGGAGGTCGTCGAGCTCTACATCCGCGACGATGGCTCTGCCCTGGCCCCGCCCAACCCGGTCCTCTGCGGCTTTCGCCGCGTCCGGCTCGGGCCCGGAGAGGAGAAGGAGCTTTCCGTCCCCATCGGGAAAGACGCCTTCACCGTCGTCGACGGGGAGGGAACGCGCATCCCGGGCAGCGGGACGTGGCGGCTCTGGGCCGGCTTCGGCGCGCCGGACGCGCGCACGGAGGAGCTCTCCGGCCGGAAGGTCCCCTCGCTCCTTATCCGCTGAATATCCCCCCGCGCCTTTCCTTTCGGGAAGACTTTGGCCGATCGCGGCCTCCAGCTCGCCTGGACAGTCAGCCGCGCCGCGATCCGCTCAAATCTTTTAATAGTAAGCCAACCAATAAACACCAAAAAAACAGGAGGATTACCATGAAAAAGATTCTTGCTCTTGCCCTCGCGCTCTGCATGATCTTTGCCCTGTGCGCCTGCGGTCAGCAGGCCGCTCCGGCTCCCGCCGCCGAGGCCCCCGCCGCCGAGGCTCCCGCTGCCGAAGCTCCCGCCGCCGAGGCTCCCGCCGCAGAGCAGACTGTTCTGAAGCTGTGGTGCATCGCCACCGAGTCCGACGCAAACCGTCCCGCCTATCTGCAGGCCATCGCCGACTACGAGGCCGCGCATCCCGATGTGAAGATCGAGATGGAAGCCTTTGAGAACGAGTCCTACAAGACCAAGATCAAGGCCGCGATGATCGGCGGCGACGCGGAAGACCTGCCCGACATCTTCTTCACCTGGTCCGGCGCCTTCCTCGGCGAGTTCGTCAATGCCGACAAGGTCCAGTGCCTCGACGAGGTCTACAAGGACTACACCGACAAGATCCCCGAGGTCATGCTGGCCAACACCACCTACGGCGGCAAGCACTTCGGCGTGCCGACGACCTTCAACATCGTCGCGATGTTCGCCAACATGGATATGCTCGCCGAGGTCGGCTGGGACCACGTCCCCGAGACCTATGAAGACCTGATCGCCTGCTGCGACGCGCTCGTCGCCGCCGGCAAGATCCCCTTCGGCTGCGCCGGCAAGGAGACCTGGTGCGTGACCGAGTACCTCGAGCCCATCATCATCAAGACCATCGGCTATGAAGCCCTCGGCAAGATCTTCGCGGGCGAGGCCACCTGGAACGATCCCGACATCGCCAAGGCCGTCACCACCTTCCAGGATATGATCAACAAGGGTTACTTCGATCCCGCCGGCATCGCGCTCGGCAACGACGAGGTCAAGGCCAACTTCCTCGCCGGCAAGACCGCCTTCTATCAGAACGGCTCCTGGAACACCGGCGAGATCAACGACGCCTCCTTCAAGTCCGCCGTCGCTCTCTTCCCGGTCATGAACGCCGACCGTTCCTCCTACAACCAGACCATCGGCGGCCCGTCCGATTCTCTGGCTGTCTGCTCCTCCTCCAAGAATGCTGAGCTGGCCGCCAAGGTCGCCGTCGAGCTCGGCAAGGAGATCTGCCACTACAACTACCTCAACGCTGTGGGCCTGCCCGCCTGGATCCCCGACTACGACACCAGCTCCCTCAAGCCCCTGCTCGTTGACATCGCCAACATCGTCGCTTCCTGCGAAGGCATGGTCCTCTTCGGCGACACCGCCATGGCTGCCGACCCGGCCCAGGTCTACCTTGACTACGTCTCCCAGGTCTACGGCTGCGCCATCGACGGCGAAGGCTTCGTCGCCGGTCTGACCAAAGACCTCGGCTGATCTGTCTTTGAAGCGCAAACTACCCGTCAGGCAATAATAATCAGGCGGCCCTCCGCAGATCGTCCAGGGATCTGCGGGGAGGCCGCCTCCCCCCAAAGAAGGGTGTGACGTATGAAGAAACTGTACAGCAACAAGTTTCATATCCTGATCTTTCTGCTGCCGGCGCTGATCCTCTTCTGCGGCGTGCTGATCGCGCCGATCGGCGCCTCCGCCTATTTCAGTCTCTTCGACTGGAAGGGCATCGGGCCCAAAACCTTTATCGGTCTGGCCAACTATAAGGAGCTGTTCACCAGCAACTCCATCGGCTTTATGAAGGCTCTGCGCAACTCGCTGCTGCTCGCGGCGCTGTCCGTGGGGCTTCAGCTCCCTCTCGCCCTGGCGCTCGCGCTCGCGCTGGGCAAGAAGATCAAAGGAGAGCGCGCCTTCCTCTCGGTCTATTTCATGCCGGTCCTGATCTCCACGGTCGTCATCGGCCAGCTCTGGCTGAAGATCTACAATCCGGACTACGGCATTTTGAACGTGTTCCTGCGCGCCGTCGGGCTGGAAAACTGGACCAGGATCTGGCTCGGCACCAAGCAGACCGCGCTCGGCGCGGTGCTCGTTCCGACGCTGTGGCAGTACGTCGGCTATCACATGCTGCTGCTCTACGCGGGCGTCAAGAGCGTCCCGCCCGAGCTGCGCGAGGCCGCGATGCTCGACGGCGCTTCGGACGGGCAGGTCAACCGCTATATCGTTCTGCCCTACATCAAGCCCATCATCCGCATCAGCGTGATCTTCGCGGTCACCGGCTCGCTGAAATCCTTCGACCTGATCTATGTTCTGACGAACGGCGGCCCCATGCACGCGACGGAGGTGCCGAGCACCCTGATGATCAGCATGCTGTTCCTGCGCAACCGCTACGGCATGGGCAGCACGATCGCGGTGCTGCTGATCTTCCTCTGCTTCGGCTTCGCGCTGCTGATCAACGTGATGTTCAAGGAATCGGAGGAATGAGACGATGAAAAACAACAGCAAGGGCGCTCGTATCGCCATCTACGCCGGTCTCGTCCTCTGGATGCTCGTCAACCTCTTCCCGGTCTACTGGATGTTCACCTTCTCGCTGAAGGACAACCCGGAGATCTTCGGCGACAACGTCATCGGTCTGCCGCGTCACTGGCTGTGGTCCAACTATACCCGCGCGCTCGGCACGGGCAACATGGGCCGCTACTTCCTCAACAGCGCCATTGTCGCGACCGCCACGATCATCATCACGCTCGTCGTCGCGCTCATGGCCACCTTCGCGCTGACGCGCCTGATCTGGAAGCGGCGCAGGACGCTGAACAAGTTCTTCATGCTGGGCCTCACGATCCCGATCCACGCCTCGATCGTGCCGGTGTACGTGACGCTCTCGCGCCTGCACATGCTCAACACCTACTGGGCGCTGATCATCCCCTATTCGGCCTTCTCGCTGGCAATGGCCATCCTCGTGTGCACGGGCTTCATGAACGAGATCCCGCGCGAGCTGGACGAGTCCGCCTGCATCGACGGCTGCAGCACCTGGGGCATTTTCCTGCGCGTCATCGTGCCGCTGATGAAGCCCGCGGTGGCGACGGTGGGCATCTACACCTTCCTGCAGTGCTGGAACGAGCTGATGTTCGCCAACATCTTCATCTCCAAGAGCGCGCTGCGCACGCTGCCCGTCGGCGTCCAGGCCCTCTCCGGCCAGTACACGACCGACTGGGGCCCCATCGGCGCGGCGCTCGTGCTCGCCACCTTCCCGACGCTGCTGCTCTACATCTTCCTGTCGAAGAAGATCCAGGACAGCTTCGTGGCCGGCGCGATCAAGGGCTGATCCGCAACAAATAAAACAGGGCTGCAACGCAGCCCTGTTTTTTTGCGCCCGAAGGGAACTCAGATCTCGATCTTCGCGCCCATGAGCCTGGCGAGCTCGCGCACGATGGCGGTGTCGGCCGGCCAGGCGGGGGCGGTGACGAGGTTGCGGTCCACGACCGCGTCGGTGACGGGCACGGGAACGTACTCGCCGCCGGCGAGCGTCACGTCCGGGCCGACGGCGGGGTAGGCCGTGGCCTTGTAGCCCTTGAGCACGCCGGCCGCGGCCAGCACCTGCGGGCCGTGGCAGATCGCCGCGACGGGCTTTCCGAGCGCGAAGAACTCACGCACGATCTCGAGCACGCGCGGATTGAGGCGGATGTACTCCGGGGCGCGGCCGCCGGTGATGAACAGGCCCTCGTAATCCTCGACCTTGACGGCGTCGAAGTCGGCCGTCAGCGCGAAGTTGTGGCCGCGCAGCTCGGTGTAGGTCTGCTCGCCGAGGAAGTCGTGCACCGCGGTGGCGACGGTCTCGCCCGCCTTCTTGTCGGGGCAGACCGCGTCGACCTGGTAGCCCAGGACGCCACCATGGTTTCGTAATCCTCGGTGAAATCGCCGCAGAGAAGAAGTACTTTCTTTGCCATGTTTGTTTCCTCCTTTGAAAAATGTGTTCCGTTAAGGATGGTTTTATTATAGCAAGTCCCGCGCCGCGGCGCAACGGGAAAGAAGCGGGAATAAGAAATTGCCCTTTCCCGCGCTTTGTGCTATTCTTATCGTATCAGCTTTTCCAAAGAGGGGAGTGCGCTTCGATGAAAGAAAAGAAAAGCTCCGCGCTGCGCTTCTGGCTGCTGGTCTGGGGCCTCGGGCTGATCGGTCAGCTCGTCTGGAACATCGAGAACCAGTGGTTCAACACCTTCGTCTACGCCAAGATCGCCAAGGATCCCACGATCATCTCCTGGATGGTCGCGGTCTCGGCGATCGCCACGACGATCTCCACCTTCGTCTTCGGCACGATGTCCGACCGCAAAGGCCGCCGCAAGACCTTCATCGGCTTCGGCTACATCCTCTGGGGCATCTTTACGATCCTCTTCGGCACGACCGAGTTCATCACCGGCGGCAAAGGCGCGGCCACGGCCAAACTCCTCATGCTCGCGGCGACGGCCGTCGTCCTCGCCGACGCGCTGATGTCCTTCTTCGGCTCGATGGGCAACGACGCGGGCTTCAACGTGTGGCTCAACGACAACATGACGGAGAAAAACCGCGGCCACATCGGCGCCGCGCTCGCCACGCAGCCGATCCTCGGCACGATCATCGGCGTGGTGCTCGGCGGCATGCTCATCGGCAAAGAGGACAACTATATGCGCCTCTTCCTCGTCTTCGGCGGTCTCGCGATCGTCTTCGGCATCGCCGCGCTGCTCTTCATGAAGGACGCGCCGGGCCTTGCGCCCAACCGTCAGGGCAGCTTCATGCAGCAGCTGCTCGGCGCCTTCAACTTCCGGGAGTTCATCAAGCTGCGCGAGCTGGTCTGGGTCTTCCTGACGCTGAGCGTCTATTTCATCGCCTTCAACGTCTTTTATCCGCACGTCGGCAACTATCTGATCTACTATCTCGGCTATACGCCGGACGACATCGGCATCATCCAGGGCGTGGGGCTGCTGCTCGGCATGGTCTCGGTCATCCCGGCCTCGATGCTGCTGAAGAAAAATAAATTCGCCCTTGCCGCGGCGCTCTCGATCGTGCTGAGCATCCTCGGCGTCGGGCTCCTCGGCCTGTTCGGGCGGCCGGAGAACGTCGACCCGACAAACATCTTCAACATCCCGCTGCTCGTGGGCATGTTCTTCTTCGGCTGCGGCTACATCATGTTCATGCAGGTGCTCTCGGTGTGGATGAAGCAGCTCTTCCCCGAGGAGTCCAAGGGCCAGTTCGAGGGCTTCCGCATCGTCTTCTTCGTGCTGATCCCCTGGGTCGTCTCGCCCTTCATCGCCAACCCCATCATCAAGAGCAACGGCAAGATCCTCGACACCAACGGGCTCGAGGCCTATCTGCCCACGCACGTGCTGATGCTGATCTCATGCGCGCTGATCTGTCTGAGCTTCGTGCCGCTCTTCTTCGCCGCGCGGCAGCGCGCCCTGCGCGAAAAGGCGCAGGATGAGCCGTGAAGCGCGCGCGGTTATTCGGGGCGCTGGCGGCTCTGGCGGCGCTGCCGCCGCTGGCGCTGCACACGGCTGCGGTGCTCTGCCTGCGCATGGTCGCAAAGCCCAAGCGCTGGAGCGAGACGGGGATGCGCGAGCAGGAGATCGAAAACGGCTTCGGCGACTGCGTCGAGGCCTATGAGAAGCGCTGGCCGCGCGAGGACTTTTCGATCGAGCGCGCCGGCGTCGTCATCCGCGGCGAGTTCATCGACAACCCAAGCGACCGCGGCGCGCGAAGAAAGATCGCCGTCGTCTGCCACGGCCAGACCGCCAACCGCTACGCGGCGCTCAAATACGCGGACATCTTCTACCGCGCGGGCTTTTCGGCGCTGATCTACGACGAGCGCTATTTCGGCCGCTCGGACGGAGACTTCTGCACGCTGGGGCAGGAGGAATCGAAGGATCTCGCCGAGATCATCGCGATCGCCCTGCAGGGCGAGTCGATGGGCGCGGCGACGGCGCTGCTGGCGCTGCGCTATGCAAGCGTCGACCTGGTCGCGGTCGACTGTCCCTTCGCCGACAGCGAGGAGCTCTTCCGCCAATGGGTCGCGCAGCGCCTGCCGATCCCGGCGGGGCTGATCATGCCGTGGTTCGAATTCCTGGCCCGCCGCCGCTACGGCTTTCACGTGCGCGAGACGAGTCCGATCGCCGCGGTCCGTCTGTCGGAGGTCCCGATCCTCTTCATGCACGGCAAGGCGGACACGCTGATCCCCTGCAGCCACAGCGAGGAGCTGCTGAGAGCCTGCCGCGACGGCCGGTCCGAGCTGCATCTCTTCGACGGCGCGGACCACGCGCAGTCCATCGTGTCCGACCGCGCGCGCTATGAGGCGCTTCTGCTGGCCTTCCTGAAAAAGTGCGGCGCGGCGGACTGAAAACCGCGCAAAACGCAAAAAAGACTCCCCCGATCCCATGATCGGGGGAGTCCTTTCGTCCGGCGGCCTTTTTCAGATCACGCCGAGCGGGATCAGGATGGCGAGCAGCAGCGCGACGAGACCCCAGAGGCCGAGCAGGAAGGCGCGCCGCTTCTTCGGCTCCATGTCCGGCACGTAGTTGGACGCGAGGAAGAAGGGGATGTAGGTCGTGACGAACACG
>ONQJ01000007.1 GCA_900319935.1 uncultured Eubacteriales bacterium
GAAAGGAGCGGGAGCCTATTATCGTTTCCACGATCAAGAACGAAAACGCCGTGGTGCAGATCCACGACGATTATATTGAGGACATCGACGAGAACGCGGCGCGGGTAAAGGAGATCCTGACCAAAGCCCGCAAGCGCCGCAAGGCGGCAACGAAGCCCGCAGCGAAAAACAGACAAGGCCCGGTCCTGTCATCCTGAGCGAAGCGAAGGATCTTTTGTACCGCCTGCTGTGTTTGAAAGATTCTTCGTCGCTGCGCTCCTCAGAATGACAAAGCCGCAGCTGTAGCCTGCGGCGTTTGCCTTAAATTGCCACGCCCGAAAATTTGACAGGCTATGCCCGATTTGAGATAATATCGACAGAAAGGAGGCCCCCATGGAGCAATATATCGAATATCTCCGTAAATCTCGCTTTGACCGTGACTATCTGGATTTAAGTGTGGAGGAAACGCTGAAACGGCACCAGGAAATTCTGGACAGACTGGCGAGGGACAGAGGATTCTATATTGCGAAGGTGTATCGGGAGGTCGTGTCCGGCGAATCCATCGCCGCCCGACCCGAGGTGCAGAAGATGCTGGAAGAAGTCTCTTCCGGGATCTATACCGGGGTGCTCGTTGTCGATGTGGAGCGTCTGGCCCGCGGCAACAGCGCGGATCAGGCGTATATCAGCCAGATCTTTCAATTTTCGGGCACCAGGATCATCACGCCGTCCAAGACCTACGACCCGACGGACGAATTTGACCAGGAGTATTTCGAGTTCGGCCTGTTCATGAGCCGCAGGGAGTACAAGACCATCAACCGACGCCTCGTCAGAGGGCGTCAGAGCTCCGCCAGCGAAGGGAAATACGTCGGCAGCGTCGCCCCCTACGGTTACGAACGGGTGAAGATACAGGGAGACAAGGGTTTTACCCTGCGGCCTGTTCCGGAGCAGGCGGAAACAGTAAAAAGCATATTTGAATGGTACACCAACGGTATAACACAGGCTGACGGTACAAAGAAGCCCATAGGCACGTCTCTCATAGCTCGTGAACTGAACAAGCGAAAAGTCAGCACTCACACCGGAAACGTCTGGACACAGCAGACCATACGGGATATGCTGATTAACCCTGTTTATGTGGGCAAAATGGCAACGTGGTGTCCAGCTACAAGCACTGCAAAGAGGTGGAGGACTACGATCTGTACGAGGGCCGCCACCCCGCCCTGATCGAAGACGCGCTCTTTGAGAAGGCCCAGCGCATCCGCAAGGAAAACTACGTGGGGCCGAAGGTGAAAAAGCAATACGAGCTCGCCAATCCCTTCGCCGGCGTAATGGTCTGCGCGGAGTGCGGAAAGCCCATCGGGCGAAAGGTCTCCTCGAAGAACCACCCCAACCCGCCCCGCGTGGCTTGCACGAATCCGCATCATTGCTCCAACCGATCAGCCGGTTTCGCGTTGGTGGAAACGGAGATCTTGAACGCGCTGCGGAGCTGGCTGGACGGCTACAAGATCAAGCTGGATACCGTGGGCTTTGCGGAGGACATTGCGGACTGTCAGCGGCAGCTGGAGCGGATCGAAGCGGAGCGGGAGAAGCTGAAAGCGCAGCTTGACCGCGCCTATACGCTGGTGGAGCAGGGCGTCTACAGCCTGGAGGTGTTCCGGGAGCGCCACGACAAACTGACGGGCGAGCTGGCCCAGCTGCAGGAGCAGCAGGACACCGCGGAGCAGAGCCTTAGGCAGTTTGAGGCCGATGAGAGCACCCAGCAGGAGATCATTCCGCAGACGGAAACTCTCCTTGCCAGCTACGACGAGTTGACCGTACAGGAGCGCAACGAGCTTCTGAAGACCATCCTGTACAAGATTGAGTATTACCGGGGAGAGGACGGGATCGTGTCCATTGACCTGTATCCGCGGCTCCCCAAAGCATAGAACCACTGTCGTCATCATGCGGTGACGCATGTGTTCCTGTCCGACCCGAAGCGGGGCTACGGCATCAGCATCCAGGATATGCTCGACGACGTGCAGCTCGAGGACAAGGCTGCCTAATACGAATACCCGATAAAAGCTCCATGCGGAAAGCGCCCGCGCCACGAGAAAGAAAAGCCCTGCCGGCATGGAGATTTTACCGCATGCCCTTTGGTTGCCGCGATCGGTAGCGGGAATGGCGCGTTTGAATCATGTTTTTCCTGTGGAAGCAGAGCTTTCACAGGAAAAACATGACAATCTTTGTCTGCTTTTTATCGGGTGTTCGGATAAACCACGCAGTCCCGTCAGATATCGCGGAAAGGCCGCGGCGATCCCGCATCCACGTGCGGATCGGCGCGGTCTTTCCTCTTTTTTTGCGCCCGGGCGCGGACAGGCTTTGGGGAATTTTTTACAACTCGTGGGGGAATTTTCGGTTAAAATACATAAAACCAGCGGGTTTATCCCTGTAATAATGCAGCAAAATGCGCAAAAAAGGGTTTACATTTTACGTGTAATCCTGTACTATAAAGATAGGATTCCATTGCGACAATTTATTTGAAGGAGGACAAAAAATGTTAGGAATCAACATGAACGACGTCATCACGACCATCGGCCTGCTGAAGAATTATCTCATCGGCATCGGCGTCGCGCTGGCGTTGGCGATCGTCATCACGCTCATCGCCGTCAAGATTAAAAAGCCCGCGAAGGGCCTGGTCCGCGGCAGCGCGTGGATGGCCTTCGTGCTGGTGACCGCGCTGATCATCAATGCCATTCTCGTCGGCCCGATGTACAGCATGGTCAGCATGGTCTTCAGCAACGGCGGCGACATCTCCGGGCAGAGCATTACCGAGGCGCAGGACCTCTGCGAGAAGATCGCCGACGAGGGCTTTGTCCTGCTCAAGAACGACGGCCTGCTGCCGCTCTCGGGCGAGGTGAAGCTCAACACCTTCGGCTGGTCCGCCACCAACCCGGTCTACGGCGGCACCGGCTCCGGCTCCCTCTCCGGTAAGTATGAGACGGTCAGCCTGCTCAAGGGCCTGGAGAACGCCGGGATCTCCTGCAACGAGGATCTTGTGAAGTTCTACACCGACTGGCGGTCGAGCCGTCCCGGCATCGGCATGATGGGCCAGGACTGGACGGTTCCCGAGCGCACGATCGCCGACTATGAGAGCGCCGGCATTTTTGACAGCGCCAAGGCCTTCTCCGACGTGGCGATGATCGTGCTCGCCCGCTCCGGCGGCGAGGGCGCCGACCTGCCCAAGAGCCTCGACCCGAACGTGCCCGACACCTTCAACGACGACGGCAAGGGTACCTTCTTCAGCCAGACCGGCCTGCGTTACAGCGAGTACCCCGAGGATCTCGACGCGTCCAAGCACTACCTTGAGCCGACCACGCGCGAGCTTGCGATGATCGAGCGCGTGACCGGGGAATTCAAGGACGTCATCGTCGTCATCAACGCCTCCAACGCCATGGAGCTCGGCTGGATCAAGAACTACCCGAGCATCAAGGCGGTCATCCTCGCCCCCGGCCCCGGCCAGACCGGCTTCAACGCCCTGGGCGACATCATCACCGGCAAGGTGAACCCCTCCGGCCGCACGATCGACACCTTCGTTTCGGATCTGACGGCCATCCCCGCCTTCAACAACATCGGCGAGTTCCAGTACACCAACCTCGAAGATGTGTCCCCCCTGAGCTACGGCTTCCCCGTGACGCCGAACTTCGTCAACTATGTCGAGGGCATCTACGTCGGCTACCGCTTCTACGAGACGGCTGCCGCCGAGGGCCTGATCGACTACGACGAGGCGGTCGTCTACCCCTTCGGCTACGGCCTGAGCTACACCAGCTTTGAGCAGTCCATGGGCGCGATCACCGAGAAGGACGGCGAGATCAGCTTCGACGTGACCGTGAAGAACACCGGCGCCGTCGCCGGCAAGGACGTGGTCGAGGTCTACTACAACCCGCCCTATGAGAACGGCGGCATCGAGAAGTCCGTCGCCAACCTCGTCGCCTTCGCCAAGACCGGCGAGCTCAAGCCCGGCGCCAGCGAGACCGTGAAGATCTCCTTCAAGGCCGAGGACATGGCCTCCTTCGACTACAAGGACGCCAAGGCCTACGTGCTCGACGCGGGCGACTATGTGATCTCCATCAATTCCGACTCCCACCGTGTGATCGACTCCCAGACCTACAACGTCGCCTCCAAGGTCGTCTTCGGCGCGGACAACAAGCGCGAGAGCGATCAGATCGCGGCCGTTTCCCTCTTTGACTACGCCAACGGCGGCCTTGAGTACCTGTCCCGTGCCGACGGCTTCGCCAATTTTGAGGCGGCCACCGCTGCGCCCGCCGATTTTGAGATGAGCGCCGAGGCGAAGGCCGGCTTCTACAACCACTCCAACTACGACCCGACGCAGTTCAACGATCCCAACGACGTGATGCCCGCCACCGGCGCGAAGAACGGCATGACGATGCTGGACGTGCGAGGCAAGGACTACGACGATCCTGCATGGGACAAGCTGCTCGATCAGCTGTCGATCGACGACATGGTGGCGCTGATCGGCACCGGCGGCTACCAGAGCGTCGCGCTCGAATCCGTGGGCAAGACCCAGCAGGTCGACTGCGACGGCCCCGCCTCCATCAACAACAATTTCACCGGCAAGGCCTCCATCGGCTTCCCGGCGGGCGTCGTGATTGCCGCCACCTGGAACGTCGACCTCGCCAGGGACTTCGGCCGCTCCATCGGCAGGATGGCCGACGAGATGGACGTCTCCGGCTGGTACGCGCCGGCCATGAACATCCACCGCACCGCCTTCGCCGGCCGCAACTTTGAGTACTACTCCGAGGACGGCTTCATCTCCGGCAAGATGGCCGCCAACGCGATCCTCGGCGCGGCCGAGAGCGGCGTGTACGCCTTCATGAAGCACTTCGCGCTCAACGATCAGGAGACGCACCGCACCGATATGCTCTGCACCTGGACCAACGAGCAGGCGATGCGCGAGATCTACCTCAAGCCCTTCGAGCTGTCCGTCAAGGAGGGCAAGTGCGGCGCGGTCATGTCCGCCTTCAACTACATCGGCAACAAGTACGCCGCTGCGACCACCGAGCTGCAGAATACGGTCCTGCGCGGGGAATGGGGCTTCCGCGGCATGGTGCTGACCGACTACTTCGGCGGCTACGGCTATCAGGACGCCGACATCCTCATCCGCAACGGCAACGACTTCTGCCTGACCCCGCAGGCGACCGACGACTCCAAGGTCACCGACACGAGCAGCGCGACCTCCGTGCTCGCGATGCGGCAGGCCTGCAAGAACATCCTCTACACGACGGCCAACAGCCGCGCCTACGCCACCGGCCTCGGCGGCAGCACCGCCAAGTGGGAGATCGTGAAGAACGTCATCCTCGCGGCGGTCGTCCTGCTGTGCGCGCTGTGGGAGTTCCTGCTCATCAGGAAGTACCGGAAACAGAAGAAAGCCGCCTGATTCCCGGCGCGGCAAATCCCGCAAGAACATCCGCAAGGGGCTGTCACCGTTCTCCGTCCGGGGACAGTGACGGCCCCCTTTCTTCGGCGTGCGGACACAAACGGCCGTCCTCGGACAGCGGCAACGCCTGCCGGAGGACGAAAGCACAAAAGATTCTCAGCGGGATTTGTGAGCAAACACAGAAAAGGAGGAAGAACCCGTCTTGAAACATCAGGATCTGATCAAACAGCTGACGCTGGAGGAGAAAGCGCATCTGCTCTCGGGACGTGACTTCTGGCAGACCCAGAGCGTGAAGCGGCTGGGCATTGAAAACATGACCCTGTCGGACGGCCCGCACGGCATCCGCAAGCAGGAGGGCGCCGGCGACCAGCTGGGCCTGGGCGGCTCCCTGCCCGCGACCTGTTATCCGACGGCCGCGGCCATGGCCAACTCCTGGGACCCCGCGCTCGGCGAGGAGCTCGGCAAAATGCTCGGCGAGGAGGCCGCCTCGCAGGACGTGTGCGTGCTGCTCGGCCCCGGCCTCAACATCAAGCGCAGCCCCTTCTGCGGGCGCAACTTCGAATACTTCTCCGAGGACCCCTATCTCGCGGGCAAGATGGCCGCGGGCTACATCCGCGGCATCCAGGCAAACGGCGTGTCCGCCTGCCCGAAGCACTTCGCCGCGAACAACACGGAGCTGCGGCGCATGGCCTCCAACTCCGTCATGGACGAGCGCACCCTGCGCGAGATCTACCTCACCAACTTCGAGATCGCCGTGCGCGAGGGGCGCCCCAAGTCCATCATGTCCTCCTACAATATGGTCAACTCCGTCTACGCCAACGAAAACGCCCACCTCCTGCAGGAGATCCTGCGCGACACCTGGGGCTTCGACGGCTTCGTCGTGTCCGACTGGGGCGCGAACAACGACTTCGTCGAGGGCGTGCGCGCGGGCTCCCACCTCGAGATGCCCTCCACCGGCGGCGACGGCCCGCGCCAGCTCATGCAGGCGGTCGCGGACGGCAGGATCACCGAGGCCGAGGTCGACGTCCGGGTCGACGAGCTGCTCGACGTGATGCTCTCCACGCGCAAGGCGGTCGACGCCCGGAAGGGCAAGCCCTTCGATGTGGAAGCCCACCACGCCTTCGCGCAGAAGGCCAGCGAGCAGTCGATCGTGCTGCTCAAAAACGAGAACCACATCCTGCCGCTGAAAAAAGGCAGCAAGGTCGCCGTGATCGGTGAGTTTGCCCGGAAGGCGAGATACCAGGGCGCGGGCAGCTCCGTGGTCAACTGCACGAAGCTCGACCATACGATGGATGTGATCGGGCGCTTCGACCTCATCGTCGTGGGCTTCGAGCCCGGCTATCCGAGGCACGGCGCGCCGGACGCGGAGATGGCGGCGCGGGCGGCCGCGCTCGCGAAAAACGCGGACTACGCGCTGCTCTACCTCGGCCTCGACGAGATCAGCGAGTCCGAGGGTCTCGACCGCTCGACGCTCGCGCTCCCGCAGTGCCAGATCGAAACGCTCAAGGCCGTCAGCGCGGCCAATCCCAACGTCATCGTCGTCATGTCCGCCGGCTCGAGCGTCGAAATGCCGTGGCTCGACCGCTGCAAAGCGATGGTGCACGGCTATCTCTGCGGGCAGGCGGGCGCAAGCGCGGTGCTGAAGGTGCTGCTCGGCGAGGTCAACCCCTCCGGCAAGCTCTCCGAGAGCTATCCCGTCCGATACGAGGACTGCTCCAGCGCCCCCTATTTCCCGGCGAAGGAGCGCACGGTCGAATACCGCGAGGGCCTCTACGTCGGCTACCGCTACTACGACACGGCGAAGGTGCCGGTGCTCTTCCCCTTTGGCTTCGGCCTGAGCTATACCGCCTTTGCCTATTCCGATCTCAAGGTCACGGACCGGGAAGCCACGTTCACGCTAAAAAACACCGGCGCGATGGACGGCGCGGAGGTCGCGCAGCTCTATGTCCACGCGGTCAGCCCCACGGTCTGCCGCCCGAACAAGGAGCTCAAGGGCTTTGCCAAGGTGTTCCTCAAGGCCGGCGAGAGCAAGACCGTCACGATCCCCCTCGACGACAAGGCCTTCCGCTACTGGAACGACGTGACCGGCCGCTTCGAGATCGACGGCGGCGCGTACGAGATCCAGATCGGCGCGAGCGTGGAGGACATCCGCCTCGCGGCAATGCTGACGGTCAAGGGGACGGACGCCCCCGCCTGTGAGGCGCTCGACAAGCTCCCGAGCTATGTGAGCGGCAGCATCAAGAGCGTGTCCGACGCGGAGTTTGAACAGCTTCTCGGCCACGAGATCCCGGACGGGAAATGGGCCGGTACGATCCAGCCGAACGATGCCATCGGCCAGCTCTACTACGCGCGCAGCCTCAAAGCGCGTCTCGCGTGGAAGCTCATGGATACGCTGCTCAAAAAGAGCATCGAGAAGGGCGAGCCGGATCTGAACATCACCTTCATCTACAACATGCCCATCCGCGCGATCGGCAAGATGGCGGGCGGCATGGTTTCACAGGAGATGTGCGAGGGCATCCTCGACATCATCAACGGCCACGGCATCTGCTTCTGCAAGGGCCTCGGCAAGATCGTCAGAGGCTTTGTCAGGCAGCTCGGCGTTTCGAAGAAGCAGAAGGCACTGGAGTGATTTCCTTGCGAAGCGGCGCTTCGCAAGGGAGAAACTCGCGCTTATCGCACTCGGCTTGCGGGGGAAGGCCCCGTTTGGTCGGCGCGCGGGCTCGCAGTGCTCGCCTTCGTGTGTTTTTCCGTGGCAAAGCTACGGAAAAAACGAAGGAAAAGCGATCAGCCTGTGACAGTTTTTCTATTTCGAACAGAAGGAGAAAATCAGATGAAACACAACGCAAACGGTATCAACCCCATCGTGGCGATCCTGCTGACGGCGCTGGCCGCGGTGCTGACGATCGTGTTCTTTGCAGGCGGTCACGGCTTCTGGGGCGTGGTATTCGCGCTCATCACGGCGGATTTTGCGGCGGACGCGCGTCTGGCCTTCCGCCCCCATACAAAGGGAGACATTGCTTATGAAATTCTGGAATGATTTCGCCGCCAAGCACCCCGAGGCGGCCAAGTGGGTCCGCGAGGGCGGCCTGTTCATCATCGTCAGCAACCTGATCACGGTCTTCAAGTATCTGATCCTGCAGTTTCTGCCGAAGCTCTTCGGCTCGCTGCCGGAGACGGATTTCGGCTGGCCGGGCATCCCGCTGCACTGGACCGTGGCGGGCCGCGCGGTGGATTTCCAGTGGAACATCCTCGGCTACGACGCGGCGCACGGCGGCATGCGCTATTTCTTCGCCTACCTGATCGCCATGTTCATCGGCGAGGCGGTGAACTTCCCGCTGCAGCGCAATCTGGTGTTCCGCAGCAAGGGCAATGTCTGGTACCAGATCATGTGGTACTTCATCGCCTTCGTCATCGTCACCTGCATCGTCAACTCCATCAACTGCATCTGGGTGGCGGTGGGCGGCCTGTTCGTACCCGACTGGGTCTACAACATCGTCACGGTCGTGCTCAACGGCGGCGTCTCGATGGTGATCTTCTTCATCGTCAACAAGATCATCTTCCCCGAGGGCGAGGCCAAAAAGTAAGCCGCAGATAAAAAAGGAAAAACGCCTGCATCCCAGGAAGGATGCAGGCGTTTTTTCGTCCCGGCGCCGCCGCGCGAGGCCGCGTCCGGGCTATTTCCGCTCGTAGGTGCAGAAGCGGTAGCGCAGGCCGTTTTCCTCCAGCCATGCGCCCTCTTCCGTGCAGACCCAGTCCGCCAGCGCGTCCAGATCCGGGAAAAAGCTGTCGGAGTGGGGGGTCAGGTCGATTTTTGTAAGAAATACGCGATTCAAGTGGGGGAAAAACTGCCGATAAACGCTGGCACCGCCGATGACGAGGCAGCGCTCCTGCCTGGCGGCGGCCGCAAGCGCTTCTTCGGTGGAGTGCACGACCTCGGCGCCCTCGATCAGAAGGTCCTGCCGGGTGACGACGATATTGTGCCGTCCCTTGAGGGGCCTGCCGCCGGGAAAGTCCCCCAGCGTGCGCCGCCCGACGATCACCGCGGCGTTCCCGGTGACCGCCCGGAAATGCGCGCGGTCGGCCTTGAGCACCACGGGCTGGGTCCCGTCCGCGCCGATGCCCCAGTCGGCGTAGACCGCAACAATGGCTTCCAAGTCCATACCGCCCACCTCAAACCGCCACCGGGATCTTGTGGTCGAAGGGGGCGTACTCGTAGCCCTCGACGCGGAAGCTGTCGCGGGTGAAGGCGTAGAAATCCTTCACCTCGGGGTCGATGAGGAATTTCGGGGCGGGCTTCGGCTCGTTTGCGAGCATCTCCTCGATGATGGGCACGTGCCGGTCGTAGATGTGCGCGTCCGCGATCACGTGCAGGAGCTCCCCCGGCTCGAAGCCGGAGACCTGCGCCAGCATCAGCGTCAGCACCGCGTACTGCACGACGTTCCAGTTGTTGGCGGCGAGCATGTCCTGGCTGCGCTGGTTGAGGATGGCGTTGAGCCTGTTGCCGGAGACGTTGAAGGTCATGGAGTAGGCGCAGGGATAGAGCGCCATCTCGCTCAGGTCGGCGAAGTTGTAGATGTTGGTCATGATGCGGCGGGAGGCGGGGTTGTGCCGGAGGTCCCAGAGCACCTTGTCCACCTGGTCCATGTCGCCCTCGGGGTAATGGTGCTTTACGCCGAGCTGGTAGCCGTAGGCCTTGCCGATCGAGCCGTTCTCGTCCGCCCAGGCGTCCCAGACGCGGGTGCGCAGGTCGCGGACGTTGTTGCTCTTTTTCTGCCAGATCCACAGCAGCTCGTCGATGGCGGACTTCCAGTAGGTGCGGCGGATGGTCAGGATCGGGAACTCCCCGGAGAGGTCGTAGCGGTTGACGATCCCGAATTTTTTGACCGTGTGGGCGGGCGCGCCGTCCTCCCAGCGGGGGCGCACCTCGCGGTCGGTGTCCCAGACGCCGTTTGTTAAGATATCCCTGCAGTTTTGGATAAAGATCTCGTCCGCTCTGCTCATTTCGCTTCCCCCTGAAAACAGAAATCTGAAAACGGAATACGGAATTCCGTAGGCTATTGTACCACAGGCACCCCCCGCAAGGCAAGCTCATAGAATGGCCCGGAGGTGATGCTATGCGATATGCCGTTGTCGGCGGCGACAGGCGCTCGGCGCTTCTGGCGCGGCTGCTTCTGCGCCAGGGGCACCGGGTACATAGCTTTGCGCTGGAGAAGGCGGAGCTGCCCGCCGAGATCCCGCGGGATCTCAGCCTGCACGCCTGCGTCTACGGGGCAGACTGCGTGCTCCTGCCCACGCCTGCCGAAAAGGGCGGGCTGCTGTACGCCCCGCTGGGGCTGAGCGCTGCGGGCATGGACGAGGTGGTCGGCGCGCTCTGGCCGGGCGGGCTCGTGATCGGCGGGCGCTTCAGCCCCCGGACGGCGGAGCTCGCCCAGCGCGCCGGGCTCCGGATCGAGGATCTGATGCGGCGGCCGGACTACGTGCTCGGGAACGCCGCGATCACGGCCGAAGGCGCGATCGGCCTGCTGCTGCGGGAGAGCGAGCGCACGCTGCTGCACAGCCGCTGCCTGGTCACGGGCTGGGGGCGGGTCGGGCGGCTGCTTGCGCTGCGGCTGCGGGCGCTCGGCGCGGAGGTCACGGCAGCGGCGCGGAAGGCCGCGGACCGGGCGGAGGCGGAGGCGATCGGCCTGCGCGCGCTGGACTACGGAGCGCTGGAGGGCGTCGCGGGGGAGCTGGATTTCGTCGTCAACACGGTGCCGGCCCGGGTGCTGTCGGACGCGCTGCTCTGCTGCCTGCCGGGGGAGGCGCTGGTGCTGGAGCTGGCCTCCCCGCCGGGGGGCTTCGATCCGGTGCTTGCGAAGAACATCGGCCTGCGCGCCCTTGCCGCGCCGGGGCTGCCGGGCACGAGCGCGCCCATGGCGGCGGCGGAGCTGCTGCTGCGGACCGTGGAGCGGGTGATGGCGGAGCAGGAGGAGTGAGCGCCGCGCGGAACGCGTTTTCGCGCAGGGAGGAAGGACATGGAAAAGAAGCGTCTGGGAGTCGCGCTCTGCGGCTCCTACTGCACCTATGAAAAGCTGTTCGCGGCGCTGGAGCCGCTCGCGGAGCGTTACGAGCTGATCCCGATTATGAGCGAGAACGCCGCCGAGACGGACACGCGCTTCGGCACGGCCGCCGGGCATATCCGCCGCCTCATGGAGCTGACGGGCCGCCGGGTCGTCACGACCGTCGCCGAGGCGGAGCCGCTGGGGCCGAAGGAGCCGATGGACGCGCTGCTGATCGCGCCCTGCACGGGCAACACCCTTGCCAAGCTTGCCCACGGCGTGACGGACAGCGCCGTGACGATGGCGGCCAAGGCCCATCTGCGAAACGGCCGCCCGCTCGTCGTCGCCTTCTCCACCAACGACGGGCTGTCCGCCTCGGCGGAGAACATCGGGCGGCTTTTGAACCGCAGGCACTATTACTTCGTCCCCTTCGGGCAGGACGATCCGGAGCAAAAGCCCTGCTCGCTGCAGGCGGATTTCTCGCTGCTCGGCGAGACGGTCGCCGCCGCGCTGGCGGGGCGCCAGCTCCAGCCGCTCCTGCGCTGAGGGGAAAAGGACAAAAAAGACAGGGGATATGCGTTCGCATATCCCCTGCGTGTTTCGGTGTGTTATGCTTTGTTATGCGGATTCGGCGTCCGGGCTTCACTTGACGATGCTCGCGGGCAGCCAGGCGCGGGTCACATAGGCGTCGCTGCGGCCGGTGTTCATCCAGATATCCTCGAGCAGCGCCTCCGCGTCGGCCTCGTTGGCAAAGGCGCCCGTCATGATCATGTAGACGCGGGAGGATTCGTACACAAAGGAGGGGTAGCCGGCGGCGGTCATGGCGTCCCTCGTCCGCTCCGCGCCGCCGAAGGAGGTGCCGCCGGCGAGCTGTACCGTGAAGGCCAGCGTTTCGCCGTTGCGCTCCCGGTAGAAGGGGCCGGTGGGCTCTTCCAGACCGTCCCGGATCGCGCCGGGCAGGCCGTTTTTCTCATAGCTCTCGGTGAAGGCGAGGATCTCGTCCTCGGGGACGGCGACCGTCGTGACGTAGGGATCCTTCCGGTCGGTGTTGCTCCAGATGCAGTCGCGGTACAGCAGCGCGTTGCAGATGTCGCGGAACTTCCCGCTCATCACCTGATAAAGGCCGTTCTCCTCCACCACGAAAGCGTCGAAGCCCTTCGCCTGCATCCGGGTGACGAGCCGGTCGGCGTAGCTGCGGTCCTGGCTTGCGGACAGGGCGACGGTGTAGACGCTCTGGCCTTCGGTGTCCTGCCAGGAGCTGGTCTTGCGGGTGACCTTGGGCTGCGCGGAAGCGGCGGGCGTTTCCTGCGCGGCGGTCGCTTCCTCCTGCGGGCCGGCCTCAAAGGCGTCGACGGCCTCCGCGGGCAGCCAGGCGCGCGCGGCATAGAGATTCACGTCCTCCAGCGCGTCCGCAAGCTCCGTCTTATAGGCCAGCGCGTCCTCGGCGTCGCGGAACTTCCCACACAGGACGCTGACGCGTCCGCTGCTGCGGTAGAGATAGGCGTCGAATCCGGCCTCAAGCAGCCGGTCGCGCAGGGCCTCGGCGTCCTCGCCGTCGCTTTCGGCGCGCACGGCGTACACCTTCTCCTGCGCGGTATCCTGTTCATAGCTCTGCCCGGCGGGCCAAACGCCCTCGGCGGCGGCCGAAACGGCGAGCGAGAGGGAAAGCGCCAGCGCAAGCGCGGCGGCGAGCAGCCGCCCGGTCCAGTTGCGTTTCATACAAAATTCCTCCGATCCGCCCGCATGGGGCAAAATACATGGTCTGTAACAGCCATTATACCACAGATTCCCGATTTGTGGGAACAAATCTCAAAAAAACACACGCGGAGTGAAGCTCAGATGACGTAGTGATCCTCGGTCTCGGTCTCAAAGCGGCTCTCGAGCCGTTTGAGCTTGGCGATCTCGGTGCGGAGCGCGGCCAGATCGTGGGTGATCGGGTCGGTCACGTCGCTGACGTGGTCGACGTCGCCGACGTAGTTGACCTTCTCGCCGGCCACGCGCACGACGCGTGCCGGGATGCCGACGGCGGTGGCGTTCTCGGGGATCCCCTTGAGCACGACGGAGTTTGCCGCCACGCGGCAGTTGTCGCCGATGACGATGGGGCCGAGCACCTTGGCGCCGGTGCCGATGAGCACGTTGTTGCCGATGGTAGGGTGGCGCTTACCCACGTCCTTGCCGGTGCCGCCGAGGGTCACGCCGTGGTAGATCAGGCAGTCGTCCCCGATCTCGGCGGTCTCGCCGATGACGATGCCCATGCCGTGGTCGATGACGAGGCGCTTGCCGATCTTTGCGCCGGGGTGGATCTCGATGCCGGTGCGGCGGCGGCTCGCCTGCGAAATGAAGCGGGCGAGGAATTTCAGGTGGTGCTCGTAGCACCAGTGGGCCTTGCGGTGGCTGCGCACCGCCTTGAGTCCGGGATAGAGCAGCAAGATCTCCATCGTGGAGCGTGCCGCGGGGTCGCGGGCCTTGTAGGCCGCGATCATTTCGCGCAGGTCGTTAAACATGGGAAGCAGGGTCCTTTCTTCGTGTTTTCTCTCTTCTATTCTATGCCGCGGAGAAAACATCGACAGCCCGCACAAAACCGCCTCATACCGCGCCGATCCTCCCAAACTTTTTTATATAGCAGAGCCCACAGCAGAGCAAGGAGAGTATAGCCGAAAGCCTCTCCGCTGTCAAGCGCCGCCCGGAAAAGAGCCCGCCCGCCGCGCCGGGCGCATTCCGGATCGTTTGCCTTGCAAAGTCCGGGGGGCGATGGTATACTAAAAGTTGCTCAATGAATTTGGGGGGCCGAACAATGAAGGCATGGCGTTTCATAAAAAAGATCCTGGCGCTGCTGCTCGTGGGCGTTCTCGTCCTGTGCGGCGGATCGCTGTTCATGCAGAATACGGGCGGCGGGGCCGGAACGGGGGCGGAGACGGCGGAGCCCGCCGCGATCGCCGCGTCCCCGGAGGCGCAGGAGCCCGCCGGGACGCAGGACGCGCCGGAGGAGGAGCCGATCCTCGCCGAGCCCCCTGTTGCGCCCGAGCCCACGCCCGAACCCGTCGTGACGGTCAGCCTGCTCGGGCAGGACTACCCCTCCGACACGGCGGTGCTCGATCTGAGCGGCCGCGGACGGGACGCGATCCTCTCGGCGGCGGACGCGCTCGGGCAGTTTACCGCGCTGGAGCGCGTGATCCTCGGCAGCGAGGGCGACGGCCTGGGCTGGGACGACATCGCCCGCATCCACAGCGCCGCGCCGGACGCCGCGCTGGACTACGGCTTTACGCTCTACGGTACCGCCCAGAATCTCGCCGAGGAGACGCTGAACCTGAGCCACGTTCCGGTCGGCGACCGGGGCGAGGCGGTGAAGCAGGTGCTGCCCTATATGACCCGCTGCACCTATCTGGATATGGACAGCTGCGGCGTCGGCCATGAGGATATGTACGCCATCCGGCAGGCCTTTCCCGGCGTGAACGTCGTCTGGCGCGTGAATTTCCTGGGATACAGCGTGCGCACCGACGCCGAGCGCATCCTCGCCTCCCGCCCCAGCGTGGCCGGCGAGCTGCACGACGCGGACGTGACCGTGCTCAAATACTGCGACGGCTGCCGCTATCTGGACCTCGGCCATAACGAGAGCCTGACCAACATCGAATTCGTGCGCGGCATGCCCAATCTGGAGGTCGCGGTCATCGCCATGAACCCGATCCGGGACCTCAGTCCCCTCGCCGACTGCCCCCATCTGGAGTATCTGGAGACCCAGACCACCAGCGTGACCGACCTGAGCCCGCTGGCGAACCTGAAGGAGCTGCGGCACCTGAACATCTGCAAGCTCGAGGGGCTGACGGATATCTCGCCCCTGTACAACCTGCCGGATCTGATGCGGCTCTGGATCGGCTGCGTGACGCCGATCCCCGCCGAACAGGTGGCGAAGATGCAGGAGATCGCGCCCGCCTGCGAGATCGACACCAGCGTCTTCGACCCCACCACGGGCAACTGGCGCATTACCGGCTATATCAAGGTGAGCCTCCCGCTGTACGCCGACGCGGAGTTCGAGCAGGAGGTCTTCCACCCCCGCTACTATCTGCTGCAGGAGCAGTTCGGCTATCAGGATCAGGACTTCGCCTTCGCCCGCAACGATCCCCTGTATTGAGGGGCGTCCGGTCCGCGCGCCGCGCAGCGGGCGTTGGCGCGACATTTTTCGCTATGGTTCGGAGTATCAGGGTATGAAAAAGAAATTGCTTCTCTCCGCGCTGCTTCTCTCCGCGCTGCTTCTTGCCGCCTGCGGCAAGGGGACGGAGACGCCGGCGCCTCTCGCGCCGTTCGTGCAGAAGGCCGAGCCGGTGACGATCGACGGCGCGGAATACGACCCCAAAACCACGACGGAGATCACGGCCGTGGTCACAAATGAGACGGTCGCCCTGCTCGATCAGCTTCCCGGGCTCGTTTCGGCGGATCTGAGCGGCAGCGAGTGCCTCGCCGCCATCCGCGACTGGGCGGCCGCCCACCCCTCCGTGCACGTGCGCTATACGGTGCCCGTGTCCTCGTCGCTCGTCGTGCCGAACGACACGGCCGCGCTGGACCTCTCCGGCGAAGCGCGCGAGACGCTTCCGGAGGCGCTGGTGCTGCTGGAGTACCTGCCCGCGCTGGAGGAGGTGGAGCTGGGCATGCTGGAGGACCGCGCGCCCGCCGCGCAGCTCTCCGAGCGCTTCCCCGCTCTGCGCGTCTCCTATACCCCCACCTGGCGGGGACAGGCGCTGGACCTGAACCGGAGCACGCTGGATCTGAGCGGGGTCTCCGCTCAGGACGCGCAGGCGCTGCTGGCCTGGATGCCGGAAATGAAGCAGCTGCAGCAGGTGGAGCTGGGCAGCGGCGACGCCGAGACTCCCGCCGTCCCCTGGGAAACGCTGGCGGAGATGGAGCGGGCCTGCCCGCAGGCCGAGTTCCGCTACGCCTTCACGCTCTACGGCAAGGACGTGAGTCTGCAGGATACCGCGCTGGACCTCAACCACATCACGATCGGCGACCAGGGCGCGCTCGTCAAGGCCGTGACCCGGTGTATGCCGCGCCTGGGCTATCTGGACATGGATTTCTGCGGCGTGGACGACGAGTATATGGCGCAGATCCGGGACGCCCTTCCCAACGCGGAGGTCGTCTGGCGCGTCTGGTTCGGCACGGGATACAGCGTGCGCACCGACGTGGAGCGCATCCTCGCCTCCAACCCCGGCATCGGCGGCGAGCTCTGCCCGGAGAATACCGGGCCGCTCAAATACTGCACGAAGGTCCGGCATCTGGACCTGGGGCACAATTCCTATCTCGGCAACCTGGACTTCTGCGCCTATATGCCGAACCTGGAGACGCTGATCATCGCCCTGTCGGACGTGAGCGACCTGCGCCCCCTCGCCAACTGCCCGCACCTGACCTACGCCGAGCTGCAGACGAGCGCGCTCAACGACCTGCGCCCGCTCTCCGGCCTGACGGAGCTGAAGTATCTGAACATCTGCTATAACTTCTCGATCACGGACATCACGCCCCTTTACAGCCTGACGCAGCTCAAGCGCCTGTGGATCGGCTGCCTGGACCCTGTGCCCGCGGAGCAGGTGGCGAGGATGAAGGAGCTCGCGCCCGACTGCCAGATCAACACCGAGGACCTGGATCCCACCCGCGAGGAGTGGCGCTGGGACGGCGTGTACGACAACGGCGCGCTCAAGCCCTCCGAGGCCTATGAGAAGCTGCGCGTCGATATGCAGTACGACAACGCGCCTTACAGCTACGCCTATATCCGCAACGACCCGCTCTATATGCCCCACGGGCAGGGCGATAACGTGACGCCGCCCGAGTGGTTCACCACGCAGGTTCCCATCCCGGTGGATTACACCGTCTATTGATCCGGACCGAAGCATCCGGTATCCCGCGCATACAGAACAGACATACAGAACAGAGAGGCGATGTCCGATGCCGCCGCCGGCGGCATCGGACATCGCCTTGTTTTTTCCTGAAGGGGATCAGCCCAGGCCAAGCAGCGCCCCGATCAGGTGTACGAGCAGCGCGGCGAACCAGGCCACGAAGCACTGCCAGAGCACGACGCCGCAGGCCCAGCCCCGGCCGAGCTCGCGCCGGACGGAGGCGATGGCGGCCACGCAGGGGGTGTAAAGCAGGCTGAAGACGAGCATGGAGGCGGCGGCCAGCGGGCTCATCGCGCCGGTGATGCCGGCGGGGAAGAGCACCTCCATGGTGCTCACCACGCTCTCCTTGGCCATGAAGCCGCTGAGCAGCGAGACGGCGATCCGCCAGTCGCCGAGGCCGAGCGGTTTGAGGAGCGGCGCGAGCAGGCCGGCAAGAAGCGCAAGGATGCTGTCGTGGGAGTCCTGCACGAGGTTGAAACGCGGATCGAAGCTTTGCAGCACCCAGACGACGACGGAGGCGATCAGGATCACAGAGAAGGCGCGCTGCAGGAAATCCTTGGCCTTCTCCCACAAAAGCTGCATCACGCTGCGCACCCCGGGCAGGCGGTAGTTGGGCAGCTCCATCACGAAGGGCACCGCCTCGCCCCGGAAGAGCGTGTTTTTCATCAGCAGCGCTGCGAGGATCGCGAACAGGATGCCCAGCAGGTACAGCCCGGTCATCACGAGCCAGCCGCTCTTCGGGAAGAAGGCGGCGACGAAGAAGGCGTAGATCGGCAGCTTGGCCGAGCAGCTCATGAAGGGGGTGAGCAGGATGGTCAGCTTGCGGTCGCGTTCGCTGGGCAGGGTTCGGGTGGACATGACCGCCGGCACCGTGCAGCCGAAGCCGATCAGCATCGGCACGATGCTGCGCCCGGACAGGCCGATGCGCCGCAGCAGCTTGTCCATGAAGAAGGCCACGCGGGCGATGTAGCCGCTGTCCTCGAGCAGGGACAGGAAGAAGAACAGGGTCACGATGACCGGCAGGAAGCTCAGCACGCTCCCCACGCCCTCGAAGATGCCGTTCACCACGAGCCCGCGCAGCACGGGGTTTACGTTCGCCCCGGCGAGCCACGCGGAGACCAGCGCCGTGAGCCGCGCGATCCCGGCGGCCAGCAGATCCTGGAGCCCCGCGCCGATGAGCCCGAAGCTCAGGTAGAATACCAGCGCCATGATCGCGGCGAACACGGGAAGGGCGGTGTATTTGCCGGTCAGCACCTCGTCGAGGCGGCGGGAGCGCAGGTGCTCCCGGCTCTCCCGGGGCTTGACCACGCAGCGGCCGCAGACCTTCTTGATAAAGTCGAAGCGCATCTCGGCGATGGCGGCGCTGCGGTCGAGGCCGCGCTCGGCCTCCATCTGCAGCATGATGTGCTCGAGCATCTCCGTCTCGTTCGGGTCGAGCGCGAGCTGCTCGAGGATGCGCGTGTCGCCCTCGGCGAGCTTGCCCGCGGCGAAGCGGACGGGCAGCTCCGCGCGTCTGGCGTGGTCTTCGATCAGGTGGACCGTGGCGTGCAGACAGCGGTGCACCGCGCCGCCGTGGTCGTCCTTGCCGCAGAAGTCCTGCCGCTGCGGCTTCTCCTGATAGCGGGCGATGTGCACCGCGTGGTTCACCAGCTCGTCCACGCCCTGGTTCTTCACCGCCGAGATCGGCACCACCGGCACCCCCAGCAGCGCCTCCATGGCGTTGACGTCGATGGAGCCGCCGTTGCCGGTGACCTCGTCCATCATGTTGAGCGCCACGACCATCGGCACGTCCATCTCCAGCAGCTGCATGGTGAGATAGAGGTTTCGCTCGATGTTGCCGGCGTCCACGATGTTGATGATGGCGCGGGGCTTCTCCCGGAGCACGAAGTCCCGGCTCACCAGCTCCTCGCCGGAGTAGGGGGACATGGAATAGATGCCCGGCAGGTCGGTGACGAGCGTGTCGGGCTGGCCGCGGATCACGCCGTCCTTCCGGTCGACGGTCACGCCGGGGAAATTGCCGACGTGCTGGTTGGCGCCGGTGAGCTGGTTAAAGAGCGTGGTCTTGCCGCAGTTCTGGTTGCCGACCAGCGCGAACGTGAGCGGCGTCCCCTCCGGGAGCGGGTCGCCGCTGCCCTTGGGGTGGAACTTGCCCTCCTCGCCCAGACCGGGGTGGGCGGCCTCCCGGCCGCGGCGGGAGCCGCCCGCCGTCTCGGCAGGAGTTTCAATGGGCTCCACGCGGATCTTCTCACCGTCCGCGAGCCGCAGCGTCAGCTCGTAGCCGTGCACGCGCAGCTCCATGGGGTCGCCCATCGGCGCGAGCTTCACCGCCGTGACCTCCGCGCCGGGGATCACGCCCATATCCAGAAAATGCTGCCGCAGCGCGCCTTCCCCGCCCACGGCGAGGACCCGTGCGCTCTGGCCGGGTCTCAAATCCTTGATCGTCATCGGGTAACCTCGAAAGCAGTCGAATTGTTATCGGGAATATTCTATCACGCGCACCCCGCCGGTTCAATAGCGTGAACAAAAAAACGGGGGCCGCCGCGGAAAGCGGCGGCCCCGGAAGGGCTGTGCACAGATCAGAAATATTTGCCGCTGTCCCACATGGCGGCGCAGGCGGCCAGGGACAGGTAGGCCTGCTCGGACTCGTCGCTGCGGGAGCAGATGGCGATGGGGATGGCCGCGCCCACGAGGATGCCGCAGCCGGTGGCGCCGGCGTTGCGCTGCAGCACCTTGACGAGAAGGTTGCCGCTCATCAGGTTCGGCACCACGATGCCGTCGAACTCGCCGCACCAGGGGCAGTCGTAGCCCTTGAGGCGGGCGGCCTCCTTGCTCATGATGAGGTCGTAGGCGATAGGCCCGGCGAGGTTGCAGTCGGCGATGGGGCGGCGCGCATGGTCTCGCACGAGGGTCTGGTCCTCCACGGTGTCGCGCATCTGGAAGCTGGGCTTCTCCACGAGGCT
The DNA here is from genome assembly GCA_900319935.1 of uncultured Eubacteriales bacterium. Taxonomy (GTDB): domain Bacteria; phylum Bacillota; class Clostridia; order Oscillospirales; family Oscillospiraceae; genus Limivicinus. Next base: position 20,291 of record ONQJ01000007.1, read on the forward strand.
CAGCAGGGCGATGTTGGGCTTCTCCACGCCGAAGACCTTCAGCGCCCGGACCATGTTGACGGCGACCTCTTTGCGGCCCTCGATGCTCGGGTTGATGAGCAGGGTCACGTCCGAGACGGCGAGGAGCCTGTCATAGTCCGGCACCTTGAGGAACACGACGTGGGTCACCAGCGCGTCGGGCTTGATGAGGTGGTTGGCCTTGTTCAGCACCGGCATCAGGAAGTCCCGGGTCTGGGTGTTGCCGCGCATGAGGCAGTCGGCCTTGCCGGCGGTGCACATTTCGATCGCGTACTGGACGGGGTTTGCGTCCCCGTCAAGGGCCTGCAGCTTATATTTGCGGTCCTTCAGGCCGAGCTTGTCCAGCAGCGCCGTGATCCGGTCCCCGTTTCCGATCAGGATCGGCTCGACGAAGCCGTCCGCCGCCGCGTCGAAGAGGCCCAGCAGCATATTCTCCACGTCCGCGCCCGCCAGAGCCACGCGCATGGGCTTCTTTACGGCCTTCGCCTTGGCGACGATGCCGTCAAATTCCTTTGCGTAAACTTCGCTCATGGTCTTTCCCTCCTCACGGATGATTTTCCGTTGTTCCGCAGCCCTATCTTACCACAGCGGGCGGGGCGATTTCAACCGCAAGCCGCGCGTTTGGCGGTCGATCTTTCCGCGCGGCCGCAAAAAGGAGCGTGCCCGCCCTGCGCGCGCTCCGCGATTCTCCCCCCGCCGCTTCTTGACACGAAGGGCAGATGGTTTATAATAGGAAAAAAGGCTTTTCCGGGCGGCCTTTCGCGTGCGGGAAGAACGCCGCGCCGGGAGGGCCGCGCCCGGCGGCATGAGCCGTTTCCCCGCTGTCCGGGGGGAGCTACCAAACTGAATCGGAGGAATCAACATGGCAAAGGATACCGATCCCGGCCTGCAGAAGCAGATCATTTATTCCGTCTATCTCCGCGCCCACACCGAGGAAGGCACCTTCCGCGCCCTGATCCCGGACCTCGACCGCATCAAGGCGCTGGGGACGGACATCGTCTGGCTCATGCCCATCCATCCCATCGGCGTCAAGGGCAAGAAGGGGAGCCTGGGCTGCCCCTATGCCAACCGGGACTACCGCGCCACCAACCCCGCCTACGGCACGATGGCGGATTTTGAGGCCCTCTGCGACGCCGTGCACGAGCGCGGCATGAAGATCATGATCGACGTGGTCTACAACCACACCTCGCCCGACTCGGTGCTGCTCGCGCAGCATCCGGAGTTCTTCTGGCGCGACGCCGAGGGGGATGTGGGCAACAAGATCGGCGACTGGGCGGACGTGATCGATCTCGACTACCGCAATCCCGGCCTCTGGGATTACCAGATCGAAACGCTCTGTATGTGGGCGAAGTACGTGGACGGCTTCCGCTGCGACGTGGCCTCCTTCGTCCCCGTGGAATTCTGGAAGAAGGCGCGCGCCGCCGCGGCCCGCGTCCGCCCCGGCTGCCTCTGGCTGGCTGAGAGCATCCACCAGAGCTACGGCAACTATGCCCGCCGTCTCGGCTTCTACGCCTGCCGCGACACCGAGGCCTTCGAGGCCTTCGACATGGAGTATGAGTACGACGTGCGGGAGGCCTTCGACCGCTATGTGCGCGGCGAGGGGACGCTGAGCGCCTGGCTCGACCAGCTCAACTTCCAGGAGGCCGTCTACCCCGACAACTACAACAAGCTGCGCTTCCTCGAAAACCACGACCAACCGCGCTTCGCCTCCCTCGTGGAGAGCCCGGCCGACCGGGAAAACTACACGGCCATGCTCTTCTTCCTCAAAGGCGCGACGCTGCTCTACGCCGGGCAGGAATACGCCTGCGCGCACGTGCCGAGCCTCTTTGAGCGGGAGGTCTTCGACCGCAGCGGGGAGGACAGCAGCGCGTATCTCCGGAAGCTCGCCGATCTCAAGCACACGGTGCTCGGCTGCGACGACGCGTTCTGGGCGAAGGGCGACGACGAGGACCACATCGCCATCCTCTGCCGTGAAAACGGCGAGAGCCGGAAGCTCGGCGTCTTCTCCCTGCGCTCCCGCAGCGCCTCCGTCCCGGTGGAAGCGCCGGACGGGGACTACGTGAACCTGCTGGACGGCTCCGCGGTCGCCGTGCGCGGCGGCCGGATCGCCTGCGGCGGAAAGCCTGTGATCTTTACCGTGCCGAAGGACGCGCTGCGCGTATGAGTCTGCCGTATCAAGCCTATCTTTTCGATCTCTACGGCACGCTCGCGGAGATCTGGACCGACGAGGGCAGCGCCCGCCTCTGGGAAAAGACCGCCCTGTATTACAGCGAGAACGGCGCGCCCTACGGCGCGGACGAGCTGCGGGCGGCCTACGCCCGCCTCTGCGGCGCGGAGATCGCGCGCCACAGCGACCCCCTGTACGAGATCGAGCTCAGGAAGGTCTTTCGCGCGCTGTATACGGAGAAGGGGGTCAGACCCGACCGGCGGCGCGTGGAGGATACCGCGGTCTTTTTCCGGCTGGAGTCTCTCGAGAAGCTGCGCCTCTATCCCTGGGTCAGGCCAGTGTTCGCCGCCCTGCGGGAAAACGGCGCCGCGCTCTATCTGCTCAGCAACGCCCAGTCCTGCTTCACCGTGCCGGAGCTGCGCGTGCTGGGTCTGGCGGACGCCTTTGACGGCATTTACATCTCCTCGGATGCCCGCGTGAAAAAACCGAGCCCGCTCTTTATCCGCAAGCTGCTGGAGGAGCGGGGGCTCTCGCCGGAGCGCTGCCTGATGGTCGGCAACGACCAGCGCGCGGACGTGGGGGTGGCGCATGCCGTCGGCATGGACGCCCTCTATCTGCAGACCGAGACCTCCGGCGACTACGATCCCGCCCGGCGGGCGGAATACGAGCTCCTGGACGGGGACTTCTCCCGCCTCCCCGCACTGATGGGGCTGGTATGAAGCCTCCCCGCGGGGGGCCATGATCCTCGCAGGGAGAAAACAAGCGAAGCTTCGCTTGCTTTCTCCGCCAAACGACCGGTTTGGCGGCAAAGGATTCCCGGAAGCCTTTGCGCGATGCTCATGGAATATCCGGCGAAACGCTCTGCGGCGTTTTGCCGGCAGAGAATCATTATTCTGAACTGTAAGGAGTCAACCATGCCGAATCGCCCAAGCCATCTTTCGCGCCGCCGGCAGCATCTGCCTGTCTGGCGCGTGATATTGGCGGATCTTGTCACGGCGGCGCTGATCCTGGCGCTCTACGCGGTCTTCAAGCTGCTCATCCCGGCCATGCAGCGCTCCCCCGTCGTCCCGACCTCCACGCCCGCGGCGGCCGTCGCCACGCCTGCGCCCACACCCGCGCCGGAGACGCCGGCGCCGACCGGGGCGCCCACGCCGACCGGGGCGCCCACGCCGACCGGGGCGCCCACGCCCGAAGCCGCGGCGGCCACCCCCGAACCGACGCCGGACACCCGCACGCCCTGGCAGATCAAGTTTGCCGAACACTTCACCGACACCCCGGTGATGACCGACCACAGCTACACGAGCCCTGAGGTCTCCATCAACATCGAGACCTTCAGCATGGAGGAGAACGGCTGGACCTCGGTCTACCATGTGGCGGATATCTACGTCGCGAGCATCGACAATTTTAAAACCTACACCGCGAACGGCGAGCTGCAGTATTGGTCGACGGCGGACATGATGGATCTGGACCGGGAGTCCAACGCCATCCTCGCCATCAGCGGCGATTTCTACAGCTACCAGCAGAGCGGCTTTCTGATGCGAAACGGGCAGATCTACTCCGACGGGGTCAACCGCGCGGACATCTGCGTGCTGTATCGGGACGGCCGCATGGCGACCTACGCCGGCGGCAGCTACGACGTGGCGCAGATCGTGGCCGACGGGGCGGTGCAGGTCTGGCAGTTCGGCCCGGCGCTGCTGGACGCGGAGGGTCACGCCATGACCCGCTTCCCGAGCGTGCAGGGCACCGTCAACCAGCCCAATCCCCGCAGCGCCGTCGGCTACTACGAGCCGGGGCACTACTGCTTCGTGGTGGTGGACGGGCGGCAGGACGGCTATTCCCACGGGCTGCTGCTGCCGGGGCTTTCGACCGTGTTCGAGCAGCTCGGCTGCACCTGCGCATACAATCTGGACGGCGGCGGCTCCGCCGTCATGACCTTCGACCATGAGCGCTTCAGCCGCCAGTCCAACGGCGGCGGGCGCAAGCTGGGCGACATTCTGCTGATCACCGAAGAGGGCTTCGGTACGGGACTGGGGGGCTGAACCATGAGATTCTTCCGTGCGATCCTGCCGAACCTCGCCATCGCGCTGCAGCTTGCGCTGATCGTGCTGGTGATCCTGGACGTGTTCAACCCGCACATCGGCCTGCTGTCGGGGCTTCCTTTCGTGGTGCTCTTCGCCGCGGCGGCGCTCGCGGCCGTCGTCACCGCCGCCCTCCTCTATCACGACTGGCGGAAGAGGGACTGAGCGGCCCCGGAAGGTCGTCCCGCGGCGCTTTCCTGAAAAAAGCACAAAATCCGCCGTTATTTTGCGGCGGATTTTTCATGTTCGCGCAGCGAAAAACCCTTGCGCCGCGCCCGGGAGCGGAATATAATAATATCCTCAAAACAGGAGAAACGGACAGCATAGTCGAAAAACAGATAGGATAATATGGAGGATAACGCTATGGCAGACAACAAACGTCCCGCGTCCATGGAGCGCATCACGACGAGCGAGCTGGCGAACGCCTTTATCGACGAGCAGCTTGCCGCCCTGCGCGCGCAGATCGGCGATAAGAAGGTGCTTCTCGCCCTCTCCGGCGGCGTGGATTCTTCCGTGGTCGCCGCCCTGCTCATCAAGGCCGTCGGCAAGCAGCTCACCTGCGTGCACGTCAACCACGGTCTTCTCCGCAAGGGTGAGCCTGAGCAGGTCATCGAGGTGTTCCGCAACCAGATGGACGCCAACCTCGTCTACGTGGACGCGGTGGACCGTTTCCTGAACAAGCTGGAAGGCGTGGCCGAGCCCGAGCGCAAGCGCAAGATCATCGGCGCCGAGTTCATCCGCGTGTTTGAGGAGGAGGCTCGCAAGCTGGACGGGATCGAGTTCCTCGCCCAGGGCACCATTTACCCCGACATCCTGGAGAGCGGCCCCGTCAAGGCGCACCACAACGTGGGCGGTCTGCCCGAGGATCTGCAGTTTGAGCTGGTCGAGCCGCTCAAGTTCCTCTTCAAGGACGAGGTCCGCGTGGTCGGCACCGCGCTGGGCCTGCCCGCGAACATGGTCTACCGTCAGCCCTTCCCCGGCCCCGGCCTGGGCGTGCGCTGCACCGGCGCCATCACCCGCGACCGTCTCGAGGCCGTGCGCGAGTCCGATGCGATCCTGCGCGAGGAGTTTGCGAAGAACGGCCTGGCCGGCAAGGTGTGGCAGTACTTCACGATCGTGCCCGACTTCAAGACCACCGGCGTGAAGAACGATCTGCGCGCCTACGAGTGGCCCGTCGTCATCCGTGCCGTCAACACGCGCGACGCGATGACCGCCACCGTGGAGGACGTGCCCTTCTCCCTGCTGCAGCATATCACCGAGCGCATCACCCATGAGGTCCCGGGCGTAAACCGCGTCCTGTTCGACCTGACCCCGAAGCCCACCGGAACCATCGAGTGGGAATAACTGACAAAACCCGCAAAGCCTTGAAAACACTGGGTTTTTGAAGCGGAAACGGGGCATTTGATAGCAAATTGATAGCAGATACCAAAACCGGATTTACTTTGCTCACTCCTGTATAGCGGGTGGTTTGCGGGTAAATCCTCCATATCCTAAGAAAAAGGTCTTGCTGACTTTCACCAGTCGGCAAGACCTTTTTTGCTATTTGTCTTTTCTCTGTTTCTTCAATCCTTTTATCAGAGCATCGCTTAATTCCTTCGAGGGGACTTTGGCCCACCGCTGGGTGGTGTCATACTTGGGGTAGTTGTACCGCCAGCGGTCATAGTCCTCCTTGGTGATCTCCCCGGCCTCCAACTTCGCCGCCTGTTCCCGCCACGCAATCAAGATTTTGTTCAACTCACTGGCTTGACGGCCTCCCTGGAAAATATCTGCTTGCAGGCAGGCACGTCCATCCGCCTCTATCACTTTCAGACTGTAAACATCCTCCAAGGCGAACAGCGTATGGGCCAAACCTATGTAGTTGTCTATGTCCGGGACGCTCAACGCCTGGGGCGATACATCTAATGTATGCGCCAGGGCAGCGGTCAAGTCGGCCTTCGGCGTCCGGGTGCCTGTTTCGTACTGTGCCAGACGAACATCGGCGGAACGCTCTGGAAAGCCCACCGCCATACCAAGATACTTCTGTGTCATACCCCGGAGGGTGCGGAAAAAATGGATGCGCTCTCCTATTGCCATAAATGCCAACTCCTATCTGGTGGTTTCTGTCGAAAGTAGTATAACATATTCGCTTAGTAACAGTCAAGAGTATCTTAAACAAAAAAGTTAAAAATTATTCCGCAAGCCACTTGACAAAGCAAATTTGCTTAGTTATAATAGATTAAGCATAAAGGCTTAGTTTTCGAGCCGTGAAAGGAGGTGAGCGCACAATGGCAAGCACTATGTTCATGCGGGTGGACGAGGTAGCGGAGGAATTAGGGGTTTCTGTCCCCTATGCCTATAAGCTGATTCGTTCCATGAATGCGGAGTTGAAAAAGACGGGCTGTATTACCATTTCAGGCCGCATCGACCGCAAATTCTTCCACGAAAAATTTTATGGCACAAGAAGCCAGAGCGAAAGGAGTGATTAACCTATGGCGGCGTTTAAGAACAAG
>ONQJ01000088.1 GCA_900319935.1 uncultured Eubacteriales bacterium
GGCGCGGGTTCGGGAGCGGGTCCGACCTCGTCAAAAAGCGAGGTCTCCTTTGCGGCGTCCTCGAACAGAGAGAACTGATCCGCCGAAACCTTGTTTACGGGCGCGCCGAGCGCGGCGGCCTGAACGCGCAGCTTCTCGATCACCTGAACGAACGCGGGCTCGTCCGCCTCCGGCGCCTCCCCGCGGGACTGCGCCTGGACCTGGAGCTTGCGCTCGCGCGCGTCGTAGGCGCGGGCGAGGTTGACCGCCTGCCGCGTCGGAGAGACCAGCATCTGCAGGACGCCCGTCTCGTCGTCGGTCTCGTCAAAGAGGCTGCTGTACAAGGCCAGGGCACGTTCGCGGTCCTCCTCGTACATGAAGGTCAGCAGACGCCCGAGCTCCGTCAGAAACTTCTGTTTGTTGATAGCTCTCACCTCCGGTAATCACCAAAGAACTCGAGGGTAAACGTTCGAGCGAAGAATAGTATACGCGATCGCGGGCGATTGGTCAAGGAAATTCTTACGAAAAAATGTCAAAATCTTTCCTGAAAAAACAAGCCGCTCCCGGCAGAGCTCTTGACAAGGTCCGCATCACCCGATAAAATAGGTCTCTGCGCAAAGCGAATAATCGGCAGGACGAACGCCCTGCGACTGAGAGGTATCGATATGGCCAAGGACAAGAGAGTTGAGCAGATCACCGATATGGAGGTGGACTTCGCCCAGTGGTATACCGACGTGTGCCGCAAGGCGGAGCTGGTGGAGTACGCCTCGGTCAAGGGCTTCACGATCCTGCGCCCCTACGGCTACGCCATCTGGGAGAACATGCAGCAGATCATGGACGCCGCGTTCAAGAAGACCGGGCACGTCAACGTCGCCATGCCGGTGCTGATCCCCGAGAGCCTGCTGAAAAAGGAGGGCGAGCTGGTCAACGGCTTCGCGCCCGAGGTCGCCTGGGTCACCATGGGCGGCAGCGAGCAGCTCGAGGAGCGTCTGGCCTTCCGCCCGACCTCCGAGACCATGTTCTGCGACCACTGGTCCCGGGTGCTGCACTCCTGGCGCGAGCTGCCCATGCTCTACAACCAGTGGTGCTCCGTCATCCGCTGGGAGAAGACCACCCGCCCCTTCCTGCGCTCGCGCGAGTTCTGGTGGCAGGAGGGCCACACCATCCACGAGACCGCCGAGGAAGCGAAGGCCGAGACCGAACAGCAGCTCAACTGCTACGCCGATTTCTTTGAAAAGGTCCTCGCGATCCCCGTGGTCCGCGGCCGCAAGACCGACAAGGAGAAGTTCGCCGGGGCCGAGGCCACCTATACCGTCGAGTGCCTGATGAAGGACCACAAGGCCCTTCAGGGCGCGACCTCGCACTACTTCGGCGACAAGTTCTCCCGCGCCTACGACGTGACCTTCACGGGCCGCGACAACACGCTGCAGTACCCCTTCCAGACCTCCTGGGGCTCGACGACGCGCATGATCGGCGCGGTCATCATGGCCCACGGCGACAACAACGGTCTGGTGCTGCCGCCCGCCGTCGCGCCGATCCAGGTCATCGTGCTGCCCGTGGCGCAGCACAAGCCGGGCGTGCTCGAGGCCGCGAACGCGCTTCGCGACCGCCTGCTCGCCGCCGGACTGCGCGCGAAGGTGGACGACTCCGAAAACTCGATGGGCTGGAAGTGCGCCCAGTACGAGATGAAGGGCGTGCCGCTGCGCGTCGAGATCGGCCCGCGCGACATTGAGAACGGCCAGTGCGTGATGGTGCGCCGCAACGACGGCGAGAAGAGCTTCGTCGCGCTCTCCGAGCTCGAGAGCGCCGCGCAGGAGCAGCTGCGTCTCGTGTACGAGGGGATGTACGCCAAAGCGAAGAAGAACCTTGACGAGCACATCTTCGCCGCGTCCTCGATCGAGGAGGCCAAGGCCCTGCAGGAGAAGAACGGCGGCTTCATCAAGACGATGTGGTGCGGCGAGCTGCAGTGCGAACTGGACATGAAGGAAAAGGCCGGGATGTCCTCGCGCTGCATGCCCCTTGAGCAGGAAAGCTTAAGCGAGGTCTGCGCCTGCTGCGGCAAGCCCGCCAGGCACATGATCTACTGGGGCGTGGCGTACTGATGCACCCGACGCTGGAGACCGAAAGGCTGCGGCTGCGGCCCTTCCGCCTCGACGACGCCGAGGCGATGTTCGCCGGCTGGACCGGCGACGACGAGGTCACGAAGTACCTCACCTGGCCCACGCACAAAAGCGTCGAGGACACGAAGGCGCTGCTCGCGCGCTGGGTCGCGGAATACGAGCGGCCCGAGCGGCTGAACTTCGCCATCGTCCTCAAGGAAGAGGAAAAGCTCATCGGCGGGATCGACGTGGTCCGCTATGAGGACGGCTGTCCGGTCCTCGGCTACAACCTCTCGCGGCCCTACTGGGGACGCGGCGTCATGACCGAGGCCTGCCGCCGTCTGCTGGACTACCTGTTCTCGCAGGGCTATGCCGAGGTGCGGATCGCCGCGATGGTCGAAAACGTCGGCTCGAGGCGCGTGATCGAAAAATGCGGCGGCGAATACGTCGACACGGTGGAGGATTACCTTCCGCTCAAGGACAGGACCGTGAAGATCAACCGCTACGTCTTCCGGGCAAAATAATAAAAAAGAGGAACGGATCTAAAGCCGTTCCTCTTTTTTTGTCCCGCGCAAAAAGACGCGGGCCGGGCAAAAAGATTCCGGTCCGCGAAAACAGGGTGTGGGATAAAGATATGAGCCGGTCTCCTTTTGCAAGGAGACCCCTGGATGAACACAAGATACTTCTTTTTTTCCGCCTTGTAAAGAGCGAAAGCGCACCAGTTTTGTCGAACGCATATTTTTTTGCTTCGAGGGGCATAATGAGATGGAAACCACATCGAGAGGAGAGTTTTCTATGCTCATGGATCGTATCGCCCTCGCGCTGCTGATCGTCGGCGGCGTCAACTGGGGCAGCGTCGGGCTGTTCCGCTTTGATATCGTCGCCTGGCTCTTCGGCGGGCAGACCGCCACGGTCAGCCGCGTGGTCTACACGCTGGTCGGGCTCGCGGCGCTCTGGTGCGTCTCGCTGCTGTTCCGCAGCGACTCCATCGTCGACGAGGAAGTATGATAAAAGAGAGTGCCGTCGGAGGCACTCTCTTTTATTGTTTGAGATACAGCCACGCCGTCAGCGCGAGCTGCGCCGCGGCGAGCAGCGGGAAGAGCAGCCGGAAGGTCCAATGCCTCGTCTTGTGACGGAACAAAAACATCCCCGCCGTGCCGCCGAGAGCGCCGCCGAGCAGCGCGAAGACAAACAGCGTCTTTTCGCTGATGCGCCATGCGCTCCGTCTGGCCTTCGCCTTGTCCAGACCCATCATCACGAAGAGGAAGGCGCTCATCACGGCGTACAGGATCAGGCAGTATGCCCACAGAGGGGCGGAGAGCCGCGGCATGTCAGAGCTCCTCCAGTTCGCCGAAGTACCAGCCGGAGACACCCCTGTGCTTGACGAGATATCCGCGCGAGGTGCGCTCGACGACGTGGACCTCATCGCCCGCGCGCAGCGGCAGGACATAGTCCGTGCAGTCGTTGCAGCCGGTGATCTCCCCGTCCGTGAAGAGGTACTTCGTCAGGATCTCCATCTCATAGCCCGTGCGCAGGTGGCGGCAAAGAGAAAACTCCTCTCCGCGGCGCAGCACGCGCACCTCGCTGTCGCCCCAGCGGATGTAGTACGAATGTTCGCCCTCTTTCTGGTCGCTCTTCACGCGTGCCTTTGGAAAGGGATCGTAGGCGAAGAACGAAAAATCCTCGTCCTCCGTGCGCGGGAGCACGAGCGCGTTGAGCTGGCCGTCGTCCTTGAGCACGCAGCCGCCGTCGATCGAGACGATGCGCCGCTCGCGGTCGACGATCGGGTTCGCGTCCACGATGTTCTCATGGTAGAGCATGACCGGCCAGTGGCCGACGATCAGCCACTTGTCGAAGCGTCCGGCGCTGCCGAGGAAATCGTCGTACTTGATCAGCTCGGCGGCGGTGTGCGCCGCGAGCGGCTTGTCCGCGTGCACGCCCGCGTGGGCGAAGAGGAAGCGTTCGCTCTCGATGGCGTGGGGCAGCGCGGCGAGGAAGGCCCATTCGTCGGCAAAGGCCCCGCGCAGCGCGGCCTTGACGGCGGCAAAGTCGCCTTCGAGCGGGTCGATCCCCAGCTCGCGGCACATGTCCCAGACGAGCCCGCAGCGGCGCCAGGAGAGATAATGCAGGGTCTGCGCCTCCTCGCGCGCGCTCATCGAAAAGATATCGGCCCAGCCGTCGCAGTTGCCGCAGACGGCCCAGGCGCGGCCCTCGGCGCACAGCGCCATCACAAAGCGCAGCGTCTCCAGGCTCTGCGGGCCCTTTTCGAGAAAGTCCCCGTCGAAGATCACCAGATCGTCGCCGCCGAAGGAGGCCAGCTCCAGTACGCCGCGCAGATAGGGCAGGTTGCCGTGCACGTCCGCGACGACGAGCACGCGCCGCTCCGGCGCGAGGGAGAGATATTCGATTTTGGCGGGTCTGTCAAACATGGCTCTCTCCGAATCGGTATTCCATCAGGTACAGCTTCCCGAAACGCCCGTTCTCACTCGAGAGACGGCGGAAGCCGTGCTTTTCGTAAAAGCGCAGCGCGGCGGCGTTGTCCTCCGCGGCCTGCAGGCGCACGGCGCGGCGGCCGCGCAGGCGGAAGTACATCAGCGCGCGGCCGAGGAGCTGCACGCCCAGACCGCGGTCGCGGTATTCTTTTTCGAGATACAGCAGGCTGATCCAGCCGCAGCCGGCGTGAGCGCCGCGCTTCGGGTCGAGATCGAGCAGACCGGCGCTTTTGCCGCCCTCGAAAAAGCGCAGCACGCAGCCCTCGTCGGCGCGGTGATGGCTCTCGGCCGCGGCGAGATAGGTCTCGGGCGAGAAGCCCTCGAGCGTGCCGTGGGCGCTCTGCCAGGCCTCGGCGTAGCAGGCGGTGTAGAAGGCGGCCTCCGCGGCGGGGGAAAAGGGCTCGGCGCGCAGTCGACGGTATAGCGTCCGTCCTCAAAGAACAGGTGCGTCACGCCCGTGTTGCCGCAGATGGGCAGCGTCGGGTCGTCGAGCGGCTTTCCCAGTATGTGGGACAGCAGGCAGCGGATCGTCACGCCGTGGCTGACGACGGCGACGACCCCGCCGTCGTTTTCGCGCGCGATCTTTTCCAGCGCTACGGCGGCGCGGCGGCGCACGTCGCCGTAGCGCTCGGCGCCCGGAAGGTAAAAGTCCTCGGCGCGGTGGAGGAAAAGCTCCGCCTCGCGGGGCTGCTCGTGCTGGATATCGGCGAAGAAACGCGCCTCCCAGGGCCCGACGTTGATCTCGCGCAGGTCGAAGAGCGTGCGCAGCTCCATCGGCCGGAAACGGCGCAGCGCGTCGGCGGTGAGCATCGCGCGGTGAAGATCGCTGGAGTACAGCGCGTCGAGCTTCACGCCGCGGAAGCGCTCGGCCAGCGCGTCGAGCTGCCGCAGGCCCAGCGCGGTGACGTCGCCGTCCCAGTGGCCCTGCATGGCGTGATAGACGTTGCCCTCCGCCTGGGTGTGTCGGATCAGATAGATTTCTGTCATAACAAAGCGTTCCTTACTTGACCATGTGTGCGGGAATGAGTATAATATTGGATTAGATTATACCTTGATTTCCCGCGCAAAGCAAGAGAGGGGGAGCTGTTATGATACGAGCGGCCGCGCTCGCTTCCGGCGACGGCGAAAAGCTGCAGGCCGTGCTGGACGCGATGTATTTCGGCGAGCTGCCGGATTTTGAGCTCTCCGCCGTGATCTGCCCGGAAAAGAACGCCTACGTCATGCAGCGCGCCCTCAACGCCAGGATCCCCGCCTACGTCGTGGATCCGGACCTCTTCCCCACGATGACGACGCACAGCATGGCCGTGGCGAACAAGCTCAAGGACATGGATATCGAGCTGGTGCTGCTCGTCGACTACGACGTGCCGCTGGGCGTGATCCCCTATCAGTTCAAAAACCGCATCATCGGCACCTGGCCCTCCCTCTGCCCCGCCTTTGAGGACTGCGAGGGCGATCTGTTCGCCGCCGTGCTCGCGCGCGGCTGCAAGCTTACGGGGGCGACCTCCTTTTTCGCCGATCCCGACGGGCGCGTCGGAACGATCATCGACCAGCGCGCGGTCGTCGTCCTTCCGGACGACACGCCCGAGACGCTTGCGCGCCGCGTGACCGAGGAGGCCGAATGGCCGCTCCTGGCCGAGGCGGTCAAGCTCTACTGCCGCGGGAAAATAAAATAAGGATCAAAAAGCAAAAACCCTCCCTTTCCGCTTTTTACGGAAAGGGAGGGTTTTTGTCTGGAAAAGCCTCGCAGAGTTTTTCGCCGCAGCGAAAAAGAGATCCGATCGTTTTTTCCGAGGGCGTGTACCTCGGGAAAAACACTTTGCGCCCTGCAAGTGTGCGAGCAAAGCGAGTGCGCGCGGCAGGGTGAAATCCCTCACCGAAAAGCCCGGCGAAGCGGCTTTTCGGTGAAGTAAGCCTCAGGCCTCGCCGCGCTCCTTGAGCGCTTCCTTGCGGGAGATGTTCCAGCGGCCCTTCTCGTCGATGCCGGTGAACTTGACCCAGGTCTTGTCGCCGACGTTGAGCACGTCCTCGACCTTCTCGGTGCGCTTGAACTCGAGGTCCTTGATGTGGCACATCGCGTCCTTGCCGGGAGCGAGCTCCACGAAGGCGCCGAGGTTGGAGATTACGCGCTTGACCTCGCCGTAGTACAGCGCGCCGACGACCGGCTCGAAGACGATGTCCTCGATGATCTTGCGCGCGGCGCGGCAGGCCTCGATATCGCTCGAGGCGATGAAGATGAAGCCGTCGTCGTTGATGTCGATCTTGCAGCCGGTGTCGGCCGTGATCTTCTGGATGACCTTGCCGCCGGTGCCGATGACCTCGCGGATCTTGTCGGGGTTGATCTTCATCTGGATCATCTTCGGCGCGGTCTTGGCCAGCTCCTTGCGCGGCTCTGCCAGAGCCTTGAGCATGACCTCGTCGAGGATCTGCAGGCGGGCCTCACGGGTGATGGTGAAGGCGTTCTTCACGATCTCGTGCTTGAGACCGTCGTTCTTGAGGTCCATCTGGATGGCGGTGATGCCCTTGCGGGTGCCGGCCACCTTGAAGTCCATCTCGCCGTGGAAGTCTTCCACGCCCTGGATGTCGATGAAGGTGGTGAAGTCGTCGCCGTCCTGGATCAGGCCGCAGGAGATGCCCGCGACGGGCGCCTTGAGCGGCACGCCGGCGTCCATCAGCGCCATCGTGGTGCCGCAGATGGAGCCCTGGGAGGTGGAGCCGTTGGAGGAGAGGACCTCGGACACGACGCGGATCGCGTAGGGGAAATCCTCGACCTCGGGGATGACGGCCTCGAGCGCCTTCTCAACGAGCGCGCCGTGGCCGTACTCGCGGCGGGAGGTGGAGCGGCTCGCACGCGCCTCGCCCGTGGAGTAGGAGGGCATGTTGTAGTGGTGCATGAAGCGCTTCTCTTCCTCTTCCCAGATGGTGTCGAGCTTCTGGGCGTCGCTCATCGGGGCGAGGGTCGCGATCGAGAGCACCTGGGTCTGGCCGCGGGTGAAGAGCGCGGAGCCGTGGACCTGCGGGATCAGGCCGACCTCGGTAGAGAGGGGGCGGATCTCGTTCATCGCGCGGCCGTCGACGCGCTTGCCGGCGAGCAGCCACTTCTTGACGACCTTCTTCTGCAGCTTATAGAGGATCTCGTCCATGTACTGCATCATGTCGGGGTGCTCTTCGCCGTACTTTTCCTCGACCATCGTGATCCAGTCGTTGACGCGGGCTTCGCGGACGTTCTTGTCGTCGGTGTCCATGCAGTACTCCATGGAGGCGAACTCGTTCTCGACCAGCTTTTCGAACAGCGCGTCGTCGAAGGCGGCGTGCTCCATCACGTCCTCGGGCACTTCTTTGGCCTCGGACTCGATCATGACGATCTTCTTGTGGGTGGCCGCGATCGTGGTGATCATGCGGTTGCGCTCACGCTCTTCCTTCGTCGGGTTGAAGAGGAACTTCTCGCCGTCCCAGCCGAGCACGATGCCGGCGATGGGGCCGTTGAAGGGCACGTCGGAGATGGACACGGCGGCGGAGGCGCCGATCATGGCGGTGATCTCGGGGCTGCAGTCGCGGTCGACGGACAGGACCTCGCAGGCGATCACGACGTCGTTGCGCAGATCGCTCGGGAAGAGCGGGCGCATCGGGCGGTCGATCAGGCGGGAGGCCAGCACGGCGGGCAGGCTGGGCTTGCCCTCGCGGCGCATGAAGCTGCCGGGGATGCGGCCGACGGCGTAGAGCTTCTCGTTGAAGTCGACGGAGAGCGGGAAGTAGTCGATGCCGTCCTTCGGGCGGGCGGAGGCGGTGCAGGTGACGAGCACGGTGGTCTCGCCGTAGCGGACCAGAACGGCCGCGTTGCACAGCTCGGCCATCTTGCCGACCTCCATGGAGAGCGGACGGCCCTCGAAGGTCATTTCATACTTGCGGTAGTTGGGGAACTCTTTGTGGGTGATGATCATGTGGTCATACTCCTTTTCTTGATGTCGGGAAGTCCCCCGCCCTTTTAGCACTTGAAGCGCCGCGCGCCGCGCGCGCGGTCCTTCAAATACTAAAAAGCGGGAACTTCGGTGTTTCTCAGGTCAAAAAGAATGTGGAGACAATATTCAATTGTCTCCACATAAAAACCTTCATAACCTTCAGCAATGCGGGGAAAGGCCGAAATCCGGAAATTACTTGCGGATGTTCAGCTTCGCGATGAGAGCACGGTAGCGCTCGATGTCCTTCTTGGCGAGGTAGTCGAGCATGCGGCGGCGCTTGCCGACGAGCTGGTACATGCCCAGACGGCTGTGGTCGTCGTTGGGATGGGCCTTGAGATGCTCGGTGAGCTCGCGGATACGCTCGGTCCAAATGGCGACCTGGACCTCGGGCGAGCCGGTGTCGTTCTCGTGCGTGGCGTTGGCGCTGATGACGTTGGTCTTCTTTTCTTTCGTGATCATGGTGATGATCTCCTTTCTTTGATGTGCTATACCCAGTGCCGGAGCCTCGGGCGGAAAGGTCACCGCGGAAAGGCGGCATACCCCGAAGCGCAGAACACGGGCGCGGACTGTGCTATACTACCATTGAAAGAACGGGAAGTCAAGGAAAAAGTGTAAAACAAAGCTTTTTCTTCCCCTTTTTCCGCGCGGGAAACGGAGCCGCGCTCCTCAGCGGCGGAAAAGGATCGTCGCGGGGGCGTCCGCGAGGTCGACGGCGTAGGACATGCCCGCGAGCTCCTTCACGTTCCCGGCAAGCTTCAAAAAGGGCTCGACCGTCCCGATCACGGCGTAGCCAAAGCCGCGGCCGCGGTAGTGCATCGGGATCACGATCGAGGGGTCCAGCGCCTTCGTGATCTCCCAGGCCTGCGCCGCGTCCACCGTGTAGTGGCCGCCGACGGGGATCATCAGCACGTCCACGCGCCCGAGCGCGGCGATCTGCTCCGCCGTCAGCGCGCAGCCGATATCGCCCATGTGCACGACGCGCAGGCCCTCGGCTTCGACGAGCGTGATGAGATTGTCTCCGCGCAGCGCGCCGCGCCTGTCGTCGTGGAAAGAGGGGATCTGCGTCAGCCTGCCGGAAAAAGCCTTTCCCGTCAGCTTTACGCCCTCGGCCCAGTTGTGGTCGGCGTGGCCGTGGCTGCAGACGACTTTGTCCGCCGTGAGCGCCGGCAGTTCCCAGCCCGGGACCTTCCCGGGGGCGTAGGGGTCGAAAACGACGCTGCCGCAGCTGCTCTCCAGCAGGAAGCAGGCGTGGCCGCACCAGGTGATCGTCATAATGCTCCCTCCTCGGTGTTTTGATATCCCGATTATATCACGCCGCGGAAAAGCCTTCAAGCAAATACCGATTATTGTAAACTTGTTCTTGACCAATCTTTTTCGGAATGCTATTATTTTATAAAGAGAAATCTGACAGATCCCCGAGGGGAGGCTTTTTTATGAAGATCTTCATCCGCATCATCCGCGTCATCCTCGGTCTGGTGCTGCTGGCCGCCTTTGCCTACGGCCTCTATACCTTTGCCCAGGCCGCGCCGAAGAGCGGCGATATCATGAGCCAGCTGGAGGGCGAGGAAACGATCGCCGCGGCCCCGCCGGCCGCGCAGCTCACGCCCGCGCCGCAGAGCGCGCCCGTGCAGCAGGACACGCCGGAGACCCTGCCCGCCGACCTTCCCGAGACGACGCCGCCCCCCGTCGAGCAGGCGCCGGAGCCCACGCCGCTGCCCGACACGCCCGAGGGCCGCGCCGCCGCGCTGGGGCTTCCCGCTCCGCCGAACGTGGACATCGACAGCTGGGAGTATCTGCTCGTCAACGCGGACAATCCCCTGCCCGAGGATTATGAGCCCGAACAGTTCGGCTACATCAACCTGACGCTCTCCGAGCGCGACGTGCAGACCTATTTCAACCCCAACCGCGTGGATTCCCGCGTCGATCTGCGCATCGCGCAGGCGCTCGTGGACTTCTGCGGAGCCGCCAAGGACGAGCTGGGGCTGGATATCGTGTATCTCACCTCCTGCTACCGCAGCTACGCGTCCCAGGCGGAAAACTTCAAGCGCGTCTGCATCAACAACGGCATCGCCGACGGCAAGGACAAGGACGGCTTCTACATCACGATGCCCGCCGGCTGCAGCGAGCACCAGAGCGGCATGTGCGCCGATATCATCGACAAATGGCGCAACCCGCTGCGGGCCGCCGATCTCAAGGACCTGCCGCTGGAGGTCTGGATGGCCGAGCACTGCCAGGATTACGGCTTCATCCTCCGCTTCCCGGAGGGCAAGGAACAGATCACCGGCGTGATGTACGAGCCCTGGCACTTCCGCTACGTCGGCGAGACCGCTGCGAAGTACATCATGGAGAACGGCCTCTGCCTGGAGGAATTCATCTCGCTGTATAAATAAGCCAACCGAAAAGCGCATAACGCGCCGCGGAAAACAAAGTTTTTCCGCGGCGCTTTTTCGCCCTTTTTCGCCTGCGGGCGGGTGCTATGCTTGCCTTATCTCATAAAAAGCCGCCGCAATCTGCCGCGGCGGCTCGGAAAGGGGCGAGTGTTTTGTCGTTTCAGCGCCTGTTCCGCGCGGCGATGTGCACGCTCTGCGCGCTGATCTTCGTGCTCAATTCCCGCGGCCCGCAGCGCGCGGAGGCCGAGGACGCGGCGAAAGCCGCCGTCACGCCGCCGCCGAACGCCGCCGCCGTCAGCGCCGCCTACCGGCGTCTGAGCGAAAGCAAGCCTGACCTGGAGGTCGGCGTCTGGCCGCTGCAGCTCTACGGCAGCGGCCGCCCGGTGAAGGAGGAGCCGGCGGAGACCGTGCGCGTCGGAGGCGTGCCGGTGGACGCGCGGATCGCGGACGCGCTGCGCGCGATGATCGCCGACGCGCGCGCGGCCGGGCTGAGCGTCTATCTCTCCTGCGGCTACACGGACGCCGCCGCGCAGACGCACATCTACCGGCGCACCGCGGCGAAGTACGGCGCGGAGACCGCGCAGACCATCGTCGGCCTCCCGGCCGAGAACGAGCACCGCAGCGGTCTGGCCGTCGACATCGCCGACCGCTATTACGAGGAAAAGGACAGCGGCCTGGAAAACACCGAGCTCTTTGCCTGGCTGAAAATGCATTGCCACGAATACGGCTTCATCCTGCGCTATCCCAAAGACCGCAAGGCGATCACCGGATACGTCTACGAGCCCTGGCATTTCCGCTACGTCGGAACGGAGGCCGCGGCCTTCATGGCGGAGCATGCCCTTACGCTCGAGGAATTCCTCGACCTTTACAGGACCGACGGCGGAGGCGTATAATGTTCATATATACGTGCGGAAAGGGCGGGAAGAAGCATGGATTATCAGGACATCAACGCCGCGATGATCGACCGCTGGGTCGACGAAGGCTGGGAATGGGGCCGCCCCCTCTCCCACGAGAGCTTCGAGCGCGCGAAACGCGGCGACTGGGACGTGCGGCTCACGCCGACGAAGGCCGTTCCGCACGCCTGGTTCGGCGAGCTGAAAGGCAGGCGCATCCTGGGCCTGGCAAGCGGAGGCGCACAGCAGATGCCCGTTTTTGCCGCGCTGGGCGCGGTGTGCACGGTGCTGGATTACTCGCCGCGGCAGCTCGAAAGCGAACGCGCCGTCGCCGCGCGCGAGGGCTATGACGTCGAGATCGTCCGCGCCGACATGACGAAGCCCCTGCCCTTCCCGGACGACAGCTTCGATCTGATCTTCCATCCGGTGTCGAACTGCTATGTGCGCGAGGTGCGTCCGATCTGGCGGGAGTGCGCGCGCGTGCTGCGCCCCGGCGGGCGGCTGCTTGCCGGGCTGGACAACGGCATGAACTTCATCGTCGGCGACGGGGAAAGGGAGATCGTGAACCGCCTGCCCTTCGACCCGCTGAAAAACCCCGATCAGATGGAGCTGCTGCGCCGCGGCGACGGCGGCGTGCAGTTTTCGCACACGCTCGAAGAACAGCTCGGCGGGCAGCTGGAGGCGGGCTTCACGCTGCTGGCCCTCTACGAGGACACCAACGGCAGCGGGCGGCTGCATGAGCTCGGGATCCCGAGCTTCCTGGCCACGCTGAGCGAAAAGAAAAAGGACTGAGGTCAGCCTCAGTCCTTTTCTTTTTCTTTTCTCACACCAGGCGGATATGGCGGCAGGTGCCCGCGCCGAATTCCTTCTCCATTTCCTCTTTGTAGACGGGGAAGTAGTCCGAAGGCATCAGCGCCTGCACGCAGCCGGCGAAGCCGCCGCCGTGGACGCGCCAGGCGCCGCGGCCCTCAAGCAGCTTGCGGCTCTTTTCCAGGCCCTCGGCGAGCTTCGTGTCGCCCGTGGCGCTGGTGACGATGTTGTTCAAAAGCTCCTCGGACGAGCGGCCGGAGGCGTTCATCAGGCGCATGTACTCCTCTCCGTTGCGCGCGAGCAGCGCGTCGCGCATTTTCGGCACGCGCTCGTTCTCGTCGAAGAAGTGCATCGCGCGGCGCACGGGGCGGTTGGCCGGATCCCAGCCCTTGGCGCGGAATTCGGCCGGGTCGACGTCGCCGAGCACGCCCTTGTCGAAGAGGTTGGCCACATACACCATGTCCGCCGGGATGCGCGCGTAGGAGCTGTCCAGCCCCGCGTGGCTGCCGCCCGTGTCGGTCAGGCAGAGGGTGAGGCCCATGGCCTCAAAGTCCGCCGTGAGGGGGACGATCTCGTTGGTCTTGAAGTCGACGTAGACCGTGTGGCCCAGCGAGCAGGCCAGCTGATCCATCAGGCCGCAGGGCTTGCCGAAGTACTTGTTCTCGGCAGCCTGGGCCGCGCGGGCGATCACCACCGGATCGACCTTGCCGTCGTTGTACAGCGCGCTGAGGATGCGGCCGATCATCACGGAGAAGGCCGCCGAGGAGCTCAGTCCCGAGCCCGCGGCGAGCGTGCTGCGCAGCTGCGCGTCAAAGCCGCCGACCTGCAGGCCGAGCTCGGAAAAAGCGTTGACCATGCCGCGCACGAGCGACTTCGGCGAGCCGAATTCTGCCGGGCGGACGGCGAGCTGGCTGATCTTGACCTCGAAGGGTTCGTAGCCGAGGGAATGGACGCGCACGACGCCCTCGTCGTTGGGCGCGTATTTCGCGTAGAGGCCGAGATCCACCGCGGAGGCGAGGATCCGTCCCTTCTGATGGTCGGTATGGTTGCCCGCGAGCTCGGTGCGTCCCGGCGTAAAGATTTCTTTCATCATCGATCCGTCTCCTATTCGAAAACATGATTGCACAGTTTCACTAATTATCAGAATATACCAAAAAAATAGGCAAGTCAATCGTTTCCCTCTTACAAACTGACAAAAGATAAACGTATCTTGCGCCCTCGATACGGCAAGGATATAATGAGGATACGCAAAAGAGAAACATCCGGAAGGAGGCTCACGCCTTGAAAAGCGCGAACGGGATCAATCTCACGATGCTCTGCGATTTCTATGAGCTGACCATGGGCAACGGCTATCTCGACGCGGGGATGGCCGATCAGATCTGTTATTTCGACCTCTTTTTCCGCGACGTGCCGGACGGCGGCGGCTTCGCCATCGCCGCGGGGCTCGAGCAGATCGTCGACGCGCGGCATTTTCAGCGAGGCTTTTCTCGACTATCTGAAGAATTTCCGCTTCACGGGCGACGTCTGGGCCGTGCCGGAGGGCACGCCGATCTTCCCGCGCGAGCCGGTAATCACCGTGCGCGCGCCAGCCATCCAGGCCCAGCTGCTGGAGACCTATATGCTGCTGGAATTCAACCACCAGAGCCTGATCGCCACCAAGGCCAGCCGCATCTGCCGCGCGGCGGAGGGCCGGGCCGTGATGGAGTTCGGCTCGCGCCGCGCCCAGGGCATCGCCGGCGCCGTCGTCGGCGCAAGGGCAGCCTATATCGGCGGCTGCTGCGGCACGGCCTGCACGGTCTCCGACCCGCTCTACGGCGTGAAGGCCCTCGGCACGATGGCGCACTCCTGGGTGCAGATGTTCCCCTCGGAGTACGAGGCCTTCGTCAGCTACTGCCGCAGCTATCCGACCAACGCCGTGCTGCTGGTGGACACCTACGACTCGCTGCGCTCGGGCGTGCCGAACGCGATCCGTGCCTTCAACGAGGTGCTCAGGCCCCTCGGGATCACGAGCTGCGGCATCCGCTTCGACTCCGGCGACATGGCCTATCTGACCAAGCAGGCGCGGAAGATGCTCGACGAGGCCGGCTGGCCCGGCTGCCGGATCACGGTTTCCAACTCGCTCGACGAATGGCTGATCGCCGGTCTGCTGCGCCAGGGCGCGCAGATCGACGCCTTCGGCGTCGGCGAGCGGCTGATCACCTCGAAGAGCAGCCCCGTCTTCGGCGGGGTCTACAAGCTCTGCGCGGTGGAGGACGAAAACGGCGAGATCGTGCCGAAGATCAAGATCAGCGAGAACGTCGGCAAGATCACGAACCCCGGCTTCAAGAAGCTCTGCCGCTTTTACAGCCGCAGCAGCGGCATGGCCGAGGCGGACTATATCTGCCTGCGGCACGAGCGCGTGGACGACACGAAGCCGCTGGAGATCTGCGACCCGGACGCGCGCTGGAAGCGCAAGACCATGGAGGATTTCATTTCGCGCGAGCTGCTCGTCCCCGTCTTTGAAAAGGGCGAGCTGGTCTATGAGCTGCCCTCGCTCGAGGAGATCCGCTCCTACTGCGCCGCGCAGCTCGCGACGCTCTGGCCCGAGGTCAAGCGCTTTGACAACCCGCACGGCTACTACGTCGACCTCTCCGGGGAGCTGATGGCGCTCAAGGACGCCATGCTTGCCGCGCGCGGCCGCGCGCCGGGGAAGGAGGAAGGACGATGAACGCTTCGCTCAATCCGCAGAGTCTCGCCTGGGGCCGCACGGAAAACAACATCCGCGCGCTCTCGGCATACGCCGCCGCCCGCAAGGCGGAGATCGGCCGTGAAAACGTCTTCGATTTCTCCATCGGCAGCCCCAGCGTGCCGCCTCCCGCCTGCGTGGAGGAGGCCATCCGCGCCGTGCTCGCCGAGACGGACGGCGTGGAGCTGCACGCCTACACGCCCGCGCCGGGCCTGCCGAGCCTGCGCAGGGCCATCGCCCGGCAGCTGAGCGGACTGGCGCCGGGTCTACGTTACGATGGGCGCCTCGTCGGGCCTTGCGGCCTTCTGCCGCGCCGTGCTGCTGCCGGGGGACAAGGCCGTCGCCTTCGCGCCCTACTTCATGGAATACCGCGTCTTCGCCGAGGCCGCGGGCGGCGAGCTCGTCACCGTGCCGCCGCGCCCCGACATGCAGCCGGACCTCGGCGCGCTTTCCACCGTGCTTGACGAGACAGTCAGGCTCGTGATCATCAATTCGCCGAACAATCCCTCCGGCGCGGTGCTGACGGAGCAGAGCCTGCGAAGCGTGAGCGCGCTCCTCGCCGAGGCCGAGCGGAACTACGGCCATCCGATCTGGCTGCTCTCCGACGAGCCCTACCGCGAGCTGCTCTTCGACGGGCGCAGGCCCCTGTGCGCGGCGGACTTCTACGACGACACGGTCATCTGCTATTCTTACAGCAAGTCGCTGTCCCTGCCCGGCGAACGTCTGGGCTATCTCGCGGTCAGCGAGCGGGCGCAGGATCCCGCCGCGCTGTTCGACGCGATCGCCGGCGGCGCGCGCGCCTGCGGCTACATCAACGCG
>ONQJ01000067.1 GCA_900319935.1 uncultured Eubacteriales bacterium
TCTTGCGCCTGCGGCGCGGATTTGGTAAAATACAAGGTAAGAATCACTTCGAAAAGGGGGCGGAAAGAGGATGCTCAGACTGATCATCGGCAAGGCCGGCACGGGCAAGACCGCGGCCGTCATCGCCGAGATCCGCGAGGCCGTGGAAAAGGGCCTCGGCGGGCGGCTCCTCATCGTGCCCGAGCAGTACAGCCACGAGGCCGAAAGGGAGCTCTGCGCCCGCTGCGGCGACAGCCTTTCGCTCTATGCCGAGGTCTTCAGCTTCACGGGCCTGGCGCGCCGCGTGCTGCAGCAGAAGGGCGGCGCTTCCGCGCCCTGGCTCGACAAGGGCGGGCGGCTGCTGTGCATGGCGCTGGCGCTCTCCCAGATCGCCCCGCGCCTGAAGCTCTACGGCGCGGCCGCGCGCAAGGCCGAGCTGCAATCCGCCCTGCTCGCCGCCGTGGACGAGTGCAAGAGCGCCGCGGTAACGCCCGAGATGCTCCTCACGGCCGCGGAAGGGGCCGAGGGCGCGCTCGCGCAGAAGCTTTGGGACCTTTCGCTCGTGCTCGAGAGCTACGACGCCGTGGTCTCCAACGGCCGCGCCGACCCCGCCGACCGCCTGGACCTGCTCGCCGAAAAGATCCCCGCGAGCGGGATCGGCAGCGAAAACCGCATCTACATCGACGGCTTCATCGACTTCACGCGTCAGGAGCAGGCCGTGATCCGCGCGTTGATGGCGACCGGCGCGGAAGTGACGGTCTGCCTCACGCTCGACGAGCTCTGCGGCGCGGACGAGGTCTTCTCCCTCTCGCGCACGGCCGCGCGGCGGCTGCTCGACGACGCGGAGGAGCTCGGCTGCAGCGTGCAGCTCGAGCGCATGGATCTGCGCGGCGAAAAGGACGGCGCGCTCGAATACTTCACCGATCATCTTTTCAGCTATTCCGCCGCGCGCTGGGACGGCGGGAAGGCGGACGTCCGCCTGACGGCCGCGCCGGATCTCGTGTCCGAATGCGAGCTGGCCGCCGCGCGCGCGATCGAGCTCGTCCGCGAAAGGGGCTGCCGCTGGCGCGATATCGCCGTGGCGGTCCGCGGCTTCGAGGACTACCGCCGCACGCTCGAGAGCGTGTTCGCCCACTACGGCGTGCCGCTTTACACCGCGCGCAAAAGCGAGCTTCTGAACAAGCCCCTGCCCGCGCTGATCGCCTCGGCCTACGAGATCGTCTCGGGCGGCTGGGACGTGGACGACGTGGCCGGCTACATGCGTACGGGCCTCACCGGGCTTTCGATCGAGGAGTGCGACGAGCTGGAGAACTACCTCTTCCTCTGGCAGCTGCGCGCCCCCGCCTGGGAGCGCGAGGGCGACTGGCGCCAGCACCCCGAGGGCTACGGCAAGCCCTTTGACGACAAGACCGAGGAGCGCCTTGCGCGCATCAACGCCCTGCGCCGCCGCCTTGCCGCGCCGCTGAAGGCCTTCGCGCGCAGTTCGCGGCTCTCCCACACGGCGGCCGGGCAGGCCTCGGCCCTGTCGGGCCTGCTGCTGGACTTGAAGCTCAACGAGCGTCTGGCCGAGCGGGCCGAGACCCTCGCCGCCTCCGGACGGGAGGAGCTCGCCGCCGAGACGGCGCAGCTGTGGGAGCTCACGGTCGGCGCGCTCGAGCAGAGCGCGGCCGTGCTGGGCGACGATCCCATGGAGGCCGACGAGTTCGGCCGTCTCTTCACGCTGATGCTCTCGCGCTACGACGTCGGGACGATCCCCGTCTCGCTCGACCGCGTCTCGGCGGGCGATTTCGACCGCATGCGCCGCCGGGACATCCGCCACCTCATCGTGCTCGGCGCGTCCGAGCAGCGGCTGCCCGCCGCGGAGGAGAGCGGCGGCGTGTTCTCCGAGGCCGAACGCGCGCAGCTGCTGGAGCTGGACATCGACCTCGGCGGCGCCGGGGACAGCGAGCTCTGGCGCGAATTTTCCCTGATCTACAACTGCCTGTCTCTGCCCTCGCAGAGCCTGAGCCTTTCCTATTCCCTCGCCGGCGGCGAGGGCGCTCAGCGTCCCTCCTTCGTGATGAGCCGCGCCGCGCAGCTTTTCTCGCTGCCGATCGAACGCGCGGACATGACGGCCGTGCGCGCGTCCTCCGTCCCGAGCGCGCTTTCCCTGGCGGCGAACGCCGGGCGCGACGGGCGCGGGCGCGCCGCGGAGGAGTACTTTGAAGCGGCCGCGCCGGAGCGCATCGAGAGCCTTCGCCGCGCCGCCGTGCTGCGCCGCGGCCGACTCTCCGAGGAGGCGGTGAGAGCGCTCTACGGCGAGCTCCCGCGCCTGAGCGCCTCGCAGGTCGACAAATTCTCCGCCTGCAAATACGCCTATTTCTGCCAGTACGGTCTCCGCGCCAAGCCGCGCGAGAGCGCGAGCTTCCGCCCCATCGAGATCGGCAGCTTCGTCCACGACGTGCTCGAAAAGACCGCGCGCGAGGTCAAGCGCCGCGGCGGCTTTGCCGCCGTGGACGACGACGCCGTCAAGGCGATCGCCGAGGAGGCGATCGAGCGCTACGTCGAAGAAGAACTCGGCGGCCTCGGGGAGAAGAGCGAGCGCTTCCGCCACCTCTTCGCGCGCCTGCGCGCCGACGCGCGGCGCATCGTGCTGGACACCGCCGCGGAGCTGCGGCGCTCGGATTTCGAGCCGATGGACTTTGAGCTGAACTTCTCCGACGCTTCCCGCAGCCCCGTGCTGCTGGGCGAGGGGAACGCGCGCGCGCAGCTCGTCGGCATCGTCGACCGCGTGGACGGCTGGGTCCACGGCGACAGGCTGTATCTGCGCGTGGCGGACTACAAGACCGGCAAAAAGAGCTTCTCGCTCTCGGACGTGTGGTACGGCCTGGGCCTGCAGATGCTGCTGTATCTCTTCGCGCTCGCGCCCGATGGCGCGGAACGCGGCGGAAAGCAGATCGTGCCCGCGGGCGTGATGTACGTCCCGGCGCGCAGCGCGCTTGTGGCCGTAGACGGCGCCGAAGACGACGGGGAGATCGAGAAAAAGCAGCGCGGCGAGCTGCGCAGGAGCGGTCTCGTGCTGGACGATCCCGAGGTGATCCGCGCCTGGGAGAGGGACGACGAGAAGCTCTACATCCCGCTGAAAAGCACGAAGGGCGGCGGCTGGAACCCGGAGAGCGTGGCCTCGGCCGCGCAGATGGGCCGGCTCTACCGCCATGTGCGCAGGACGATCGCCTCCATGGCCTCGGAGCTGCGCGGCGGCGCGATCGACGCCGACCCGTATTTCCGCAGTCAGAAGGACCGCGCCTGCGAAAACTGCGACTTTTTCGAGGCCTGCCGCTTCGCCGAGGGCGAGGCGGGCGAGGAGAGCCGCTGCTTACGAAAGCTCAGGGCCGACGAGGTCTGGGCGCTGATGGACGGAGAGGGGGAGAGCGATGCCTGAGATCGACGCCACGCCTTCGCAGAGAGCCGCGATCGAAAGCCGCGGCAGCGCCGTGCTCGTCTCCGCCGGAGCGGGCAGCGGCAAGACGCGCGTGCTCACCGAGCGTCTGCTGCGCTATATCGAGGACGGGAAGGATATCGACGGCTTCCTCGTCATCACCTTTACCCGCGCCGCGGCGGCCGAGCTCCGCGGCCGCATCATGACCATGCTCGCCGAAAAGGCGGCGAAGGACCCGTCAAACCGTCATCTGCGCCGCCAGAGCGCGCTGTGCCGCCGCGCCTCCATCCAGACGATCGACGGCTTCTGCTCGGAGCTGCTGCGGCAGAACTGCCATTTGCTCGGCCTCGCGCCGGATTTCCGCATCATCGAGGACGACCGCGCCGCGCAGATGAAGGCCGCGGCGCTCGATCGGACGATGGAGGAGGGCTACGCGCACCCGGAGGCGCATCCCGGCTTCCTCGCGCTGGCCGACACGGTCGGCGCGGGACGGGACGACCGCCGCCTGTGCGAGCTGGTGCTCGAGCTGCACGGCCGGATGCAGTGCCACGCCCGGCCGGACAAATGGGCCGCGGAAATGATCGAACAGCTGCGCGCCCCGGTCGACGACGTGTCCGAAACGCCCTGGGGCAAAGAGCTTCTCAAGGACCTGCAGGCCCGGGCGGATTACTGGTCCGCCGAGCTTGAGCGCGTCCTCGCCCTCGCGCGCGCCGACGAAAAGACCCGGAAGTGCTACGGCGAGAGCCTTGAAACGGGGGCGGAGCAGCTGCGCGAATTCTCGCGCGCCCTGTGCCTCGGCTGGGACAAGGCGCGCGCCTGCGAGCTTTCTCTGCCGCGCGTCGGCGGCGTGCGCAATCCCACCGACCCGGAGCTGACGGAATACGTCAAGGCCCGGCGCGCGAGCTGCATGGACGCCTGCAAAAAGATGGCGAAGACGCTCGGCGCGTCCTCGAAGGCCCTGCTCGCGGGCATGGCGCTCACGCACGACGCTATGGAGGCGCTGCTGCGCCTGACCCTGGACTTCGACGCGGAATACGCGCGCGCAAAACGCCGCGCCTCGCTGCTGGACTATGCCGATCTCGAGCATTTCGCCGCGCGCCTGCTCACCGACGAGAGCGGCGCCCCCACGGCCTTCGCCCGCGAGGTCTCCGCGCGCTTCACGGAGATCATGGTCGACGAGTACCAGGACGTCAGCCTCGTACAGGACGCGATCTTCCGCGCGCTGTCGAAGGACGGGCGCAATCTCTTCCTGGTCGGCGACGTCAAGCAGTCGATCTACCGCTTCCGTCTGGCCGACCCGGAGATATTTACCGAAAAATACGACGGCTTCCGCGACTTCGACAAGGCCGCGGAGGGCGAAGCGCGCCGCATCCTGCTGCGCGAGAACTTCCGCTCGCGCCGCGAGATCGTCGACGCGGCAAACGCCGTGTTCTCCCGCTGCATGTCGCGCGCGCTGGGCGACGTCGATTACGACGACGCGGCGGCGCTGCGCTTCGGCGCGAGCTACTATCAGGGCTGCGGCGAGATCCCGGAGCTGCTGCTCTTCGGCGCGGGGCGCGCCGAGGACGAGGGCGAGACGCCCGACCGCCTGGCCTTTGAGGCCGAACAGGTCGCCCGCCGGATCGAGCGGCTGCTGCGCGAGGCCCCCTCCGTCACGACGAAGGAGGGCGAGCGGCCGCTGCGCTGCGGCGATATCGCGATCCTGCTGCGCACGGTCGCGAACGTGGGGACGGTCTTCCGCCGCGCGCTGCTGCGCCGCGGCGTCCCCGTGGCGGCCGCCCGGGGCGGCGAGTTCTTCTCCTCGCTCGAGGTCTCCACGGTCATCGACCTGCTCGCGCTCATCGACAACCCGCATCAGGACGTGCCGCTGATCGCCGTGCTGCGCTCTCCGGTCTTCGGCTTCACGCCCGACGAGCTCTCCGCGATCCGCGCCGCGGACAAAAACGCCGATTTTTACGACGCGCTGTGCCTGCGCGCGCAGAGCGACGGGAAATGCCGCGCGTTCCTCGACCGTCTCGGCGCGCTGC
Organism: uncultured Eubacteriales bacterium; assembly: GCA_900319935.1. Lineage (GTDB taxonomy): Bacteria > Bacillota > Clostridia > Oscillospirales > Oscillospiraceae > Limivicinus. The sequence continues at coordinate 5,425 of ONQJ01000067.1, forward strand.
GCGCCGCCGCGCCGGACCTCGGCTGCGCCGAGCTGGTCTGGCAGATCATCGGCGAGCTCGACCTGCTGGCGATCGCCGCGGCCATGGACGAGGGCGAACGGCGGCGGAGCGATCTCATGGAGCTCGTCGCGCTCTCGGAGGACTTTGAATCCACCGGCTGGCGCGGGCTGCACCGTTTCGTGCTGTGGCTGCGCCGCCTCGCCGTGCAGGGCCGCGACCCGGAGAGCGCCGCCGCGCCGGAGGGCGTGCAGATCCTCTCGATCCACAAGTCCAAGGGCCTGGAATTCCCGGTCGTGTTCCTCTGCGATCTCGCGCACAGCTTCAACCTGCGCGAGAGCAGCGCGCGCGTGCTGGTGCACCCCGCGCTCGGTCTCGGCGCCAAGGTCACGGATCTCGAGCGCCGCGCGGAGTATCCCACGCTCGCCCGCACCGCGATCGCACGCCGCCTCACGCGCGAGGCGCTCTCGGAGGAGATGCGCCTGCTGTACGTGGCGATGACGCGCGCAAAGGAAAGGCTCGTCATGAGCGCCTGCGTCAAGGACCCGGAGAAGCTGCTCGCGTCGCTGCGTCCCGCCGCGCAGGGCCCGATCGCGGCCGAGACGCTCTCGAACGCCTCGTGCCCGCTGCACTGGCTCGTCACGGCGATCCTCGCCGACGGCGGGGAGCATCTGCGCCTGCGCGTCTGCGGCGGCGAGGAAAGCGGTCAGACCGGGGAGGCCGCCTTGCCCGAGATCCCGGCGGACGAGGCCTTCCGCGCCGAGCTGGAGCGAAAGCTCGCCTTCCGCTACGCCCACGCGGAGGCCGAGACCCTGCCGAGCAAGGTCACGGCGACGGAGCTCAAGGACCGCGCCGAGACCGACGAGGACGCCGCGAGCATCGCGCCGCGGCACGCGCGCAGCTTCCGCGTCCCCGACTTCGCGGCAAAGGACAAGCCCCTGTCCGGCGCGGCGCGCGGCACGGCGACGCATCTGGTGCTGCAGTACATGGACTTCGCCCAAACGGGAAGCGAGGAGGCCGTGCGCGCCGAGATCGAGCGCATGAGGCGGGAACGTTATCTTTCCGACCGCGAGGCCGAGGCCGTGGACGCGCGGGCGATCGTAAAGCTCTTCGCCTCGCCGCTGGGCCGGCGCATCCGCGGCGCGGGCATGCTGCGGCGCGAGTTCAAGTTCTCGCTGCTCTGCCCCGCCGACGAGCTGCTCGGCGCGCGCTCGGACGACGAGGTGCTGCTGCAGGGCGTGGTGGACTGCCTGATCGAGGAAGACGGCGCGCTTGTCGTCATCGACTACAAGACCGACGCGGTCCGCACGGACGAACAGATAGACGAGCGCCGGGCGATCTATACGCCGCAGCTGCGCGCTTACGCCGCCGCCATGACGCGCATCTTCCGAAAGCCCGTGAAGGAGTGCGTGCTGTACTTCCTCCCGGCGGGGAAGGAAGCGCGCGTCGGGCTCGGATAAAAAGACGAAAAAAGTGCTTGCATTCTGCTAAACGCTGTGTTACAATCCACTTTGCGTCTTGTAACTATGCCTGCGGCAAATCAAGACAGCCTTGATCAAGGAGACAACACCCATGAAGGAAGGAATCCATCCGAAGTACGAGCAGACGACCATTCGCTGCGCCTGCGGCGCCGTCATCGAGACCGGCTCCACCAAGAAGGACATCACGGTCGAGATCTGCTCCAAGTGCCACCCCTTCTACACCGGCAAGCAGAAGCTGGTCGACACCAGCGGCCGCGTTGACAAGTTCAACAAGAAGTACGGCATCAAGTAAAAATCGGATATGAAGACAAAGCCTCTCCCGGACGCGGGAGAGGCTTCGTCTTTTCCGGAAACGTTTCGACAGGCAGGGGGAGAAGGGCGAAGAGGGGGCGGAGAGCCCCCTCTTCGCGTTTGATCCATGCAAAGGCAGGCGCATCGCGTCTGCCTTTGCGATCCCCGGCCGTTTGCGGCCGGGGAGGCTTCGTCTTTTTTTGCCCGTAAAGGCACGTCCCGCCTTTCTCCGCCCCAGACGGCAGCGAGGCACGATTCCCTCGTCGGACGCGACGGGGGATGTCTTTTTAAAACGCTTCAAAAATCAAAATCAATAGGCAGATTTTACAAAGTTTTAACAACTAATTTGTAGGGCATGACAAACTCGTCGATACGGCCGCTCTACCCTTTGACTTTTATATAAGGTAGCGGTAAAATCACCATGTTAAGAATCCGCGCTGAAGCGGAAACTTAAAATAATCTATGGAGGAAAAGAAAGCATGAAAAAGTATCTTGCACTTATTCTGGCGCTCTGCATGATCTTCTCGCTGGCCGCCTGCGGCCAGGCCGCCGCCCCCGCCGCTTCCGGCGGTGATCTGGTCGGCGTGGCGATGCCCACGAAGGACCTGCAGCGCTGGAACCAGGACGGCGAGAACATGAAGGCCATGCTCGAGAAGGCCGGC
>ONQJ01000013.1 GCA_900319935.1 uncultured Eubacteriales bacterium
GCCCTGGTCATCACCGAGAACGCTGACGAGATGGTCGTCAAGTCCGCCCGCAACATCGAGGGCGTGACGGTCACCACCGCCACCATCATCAGCCCCTATATGATCCTTACCAACGGCAAGCTGGTCCTCGACAAGGCCGCGCTCGCCAAGATCGAGGAGGTGTTCGCCTGATGAAGACCGCATACGATATCATCATCCGCCCGGTCATCACCGAGCAGTCCATGGAAGACCTGGACATCAAGAAGTACGCGTTCGAAGTGGACAAGCACGCCAACAAGATCGAGATCAAGAAGGCGATCGAGGAGATCTTCGGCGTCACCGTCGTCAAGGTCACGACCACGAACGTCCGCGGCAAGGAAAAGCGCACCGGCGCTTATCCCAAGGGCATGACCGCCACCTGGAAGAAGGCCGTCGTCAAGCTCAGCGCCGACTCCAAGAGCATCGAGCTCTTCGAGGGCATGGCGTAAGGGAGGTAATGAAGAATGTCTATTAAAACTTACAGACCGACCACGCCCGCCAGACGCGGCATGACCGTCTCCGGCTTCGACGGCGTCGACAAGCACGCCCGGCCCGAGAAAGGCCTGACCGAGGTCCTCAAGAAGCACGCCGGCCGCAACAGCTACGGCCACATCACCGTCCGCCATCAGGGCGGCGGCAACCGCCAGAAGTACCGCGTCATCGACTTCAAGCGCGACAAGCGCGACGTCGAGGCGAAGGTCCTCCGCCTGGAGTACGATCCGAACCGCAGCGCGTTCATCGCCCTGTGCGAGTATGCCGACGGCGAGCGCCGCTACATTCTCGCCCCCGTGGGCCTGAACGTCGGCGACAGCGTCGTCTCCTCTCCGGCGGCCGACATCAAGCCGGGCAACGCCCTGCCGATGGCGAACATCCCCGTGGGTACCTTCATCCACAACATCGAGCTCTACCCCGGCAAGGGCGCGCAGCTTGTCCGCAGCGCCGGCGACGCGGCCCAGCTCATGGCCAAGGAAAACGGCATGGCGACCGTTCGTCTGCCCTCCGGTGAGATGCGCAAGGTCCGCATGGACTGCTACGCCTCCATCGGCCAGGTCGGCAACATCGACCACGCCAACGTCAAGCTCGGCAAGGCCGGCCGCAAACGCCACATGGGCATCCGCCCGACCGTCCGCGGCTCCGTCATGAACCCGGTCGATCACCCGCACGGCGGCGGCGAGGGCAAGAGCCCCGTCGGCCGTCCCGGCCCTGTGACCCCGTGGGGCAAGCCCGCACTCGGTTACAAGACCCGCAAGACGAAGAACCACACCGATAAGTTCATCGTCAAGCGCCGCAACGCGAAGTAAGGAGGGAAAGTAAATGAGCAGAAGCATCAAGAAGGGCCCGTTCGCCGCGCCCGAACTGCTGAAGAGAGTCGACGAGATGAACAAGACCGGCAACAAGCAGGTCGTCAAGACCTGGTCTCGTTCCTCCACGATCTTCCCGTCCTTTGTCGGACACACCATCGCCGTCCACGACGGCCGCCGTCACGTTCCCGTGTACGTCACCGAGGATATGGTCGGCCACAAGCTGGGCGAGTTCGCCCCCACCCGTACCTTCCGCGGCCACTCCGGCAGCAAGAACGCCGTGAAGTAAGGAGGAGAGATTCATGGACGAAAAGAAAATCGCTCGTGCCGAGCACAGATATGCCCGCATCTCTCCCCGCAAGGTCGAGATAGTGTGCAACATGATCCGCGGCAAGGACGCCAAGGTCGCGATGGCCCTGATGGAGAACACTCCCAAGGCCGGCTGCGAGCTGATGATCAAGGTGCTCAAGAGCGCCATGGCGAACGCCGAGAACAATTTTGAAATGGATCCCGAGAAGCTCTACGTCTGCGAGACCTACGCCGGCGCCGGCCCCATCCTCAAGAGAGGCATGCCCAGAGCCAAGGGAAGCATGTACCGCATCAACAAGCGCACCAGCCACATCATGATCGCCGTGGCTGAGAGAGACTAAGGGAAGGAGGCAGAAAAAATGGGACAGAAAGTTAATCCTCACGGCCTGCGTGTCGGCGTTATCAAAGACTGGGATTCCAGATGGTACGCAAGAGAAGAGAAGGTCGGCGATCTGATCGTCGAAGATCACAAGATCCGCCAGTACCTCAAGAAGGCCCTTTATTCCGCCGGCGTTCCCACCATCGAGATCGAGCGTGACAGCGCCAAGGTCCGCCTGTTCATCCACTGCTCCCGCCCCGGCGTCGTGATCGGCAAGGGCGGCGCGGAGATCGAGCGCCTCCAGAACGAGGTCTCCAAGATGATCGGCAAGCCGGTCGCGATCTCCATCATCGAGGTCCGCACCCCCGACACGAACGCGCAGCTCGTCGCCGAGAACATCGCTCAGCAGCTCGAGAAGCGCATCGGCTTCCGCCGTGCGATGAAGAACGCGATGGGCCGTGCGATGCGCATGGGCGCCCGCGGCATCAAGGTCAAGTGCTCCGGCCGTCTCGGCGGCGCCGAGATCGCCCGCAGCGAGTGCTACCACGAGGGCACCATCCCCCTGCAGACCATCCGTGCCGACATCGACTACGGCTTTGCCGAAGCGAACACCACCTACGGACGCATCGGCGTCAAGGTCTGGATCTACAAAGGCGAGGTCCTTTCCCAGACCCTGCGCACGACTCCGCGCACGATGGATCCCAACAAGCCTCTGGGCGAGCGTCGCCGCAGAGACGACCGCCGCGGCGGAGACCGTCGTCAGGGCGGTTTCAACCGTGACAATCGCGGCCAGGGCGGCGACCGCCGTCCCGGCTACGGCAGCAGGCCCCAGGGCCAGGGAGGCTACAACCGCGACAATCGCGGTCCCCGTCCCGCCGCCCCCGCCAAGGAAGGAGGCAACAACTGATGTTAATGCCTAAGAGAGTCAAATACCGCAGAGTGCAGCGCGGCCGCATGAAGGGCAAAGCCACCCGCGGCAACGTCGTCACCTACGGTGAGTTCGGCCTTCAGGCGCAGGAGCCCGGCTGGATCACCTCCAACCAGATCGAGGCGGCCCGTATCGCCATGACGCGCTACACCAAGCGCGGCGGTCAGGTCTGGATCAAGATCTTCCCCGACAAGCCCGTCACCGCGAAGCCGGCCGAGACCCGTATGGGTTCCGGTAAAGGCGCCCCCGAGTACTGGGTCGCCGTCGTCAAGCCCGGCCGCGTGATGTTCGAGATCGCCGGCGTCCCCGAGGAGACCGCCCGCGAGGCTCTGCGTCTGGCCACGCACAAGCTGCCCATCAAGTGCAAGATCATTGCCAAGGGCACCGAGACCGAGAACGGTGGTGAAGAAGATGAAGGCTAATGAAATCCGCTCCATGTCCGTCGCTGAGCTCGAGAGCAAGCTCGTCGAACTGAAGAAGGATCTGTTCATGCTCCGTATGCAGCACGCCACCAATCATCTTGACAATCCCACCAAGATCTCTGCCGTGCGCCGCGACATCGCGCGTGTCAAGACCGTACTGCGCGAGAAAGAGAACTGAGGAGGTAAGGAACAATGAGTGAAGAAAGAACTACTTCCCGTAAAGTCCGCGTAGGCAAGGTCGTTTCCGACAAGATGGACAAGACTGTGGTCGTGACCGTGTCCGACCGCGTCGCGCACAAGACCTACAAAAAGATCATCGGACGCACCTACCGTCTGAAGGCCCACGACGAGAACAACGAGTGCGGCGTCGGCGATATCGTCCGCGTGATGGAGACCCGCCCCCTGTCCCACGACAAGCGCTGGCGCGTGGTCGAGATCGTTGAAAAGGCTAAGTAAGGAGGCGCCGAGATATGATTCAGCAGGAAACATTTCTGAAGGTCGCCGACAATACCGGCGCCAAGGAACTCAAGTGCATCCGCGTGCTCGGCGGCTCCAAGCGCAAGTACGCGAGCATCGGTGACGTTATCGTGTGCTCCGTCCGCAAAGCGGCCCCCGGCGGCAGCGTGAAGAAGGGCGACGTCGTCAAGGCGGTCGTCGTTCGCACGGTCAAGCCCGTCCGCCGCGCCGACGGCACCTACGTCCGCTTCGACGAGAACGCTGCGGTCCTCATCAACACCGGCGATAAGAACCCCCGCGGCACCCGTATCTTTGGACCCGTCGCCCGCGAGCTCCGCGACAAGGAATACATGAAGATCCTGTCGCTCGCTCCCGAAGTGATTTAAGGGAGGATCTGAAGAATGAAGATCAAGAAAGACGATAAAGTCATCGTTCTGTCCGGCAAGGACAAGGGCAAGCAGGGCAAGGTCCTGATTGCCGACCCCAAGGGCCTGAAAGTGGTCGTTGAGGGCGTGAACGTCGCAACCAAGCACCAGAAGCCCCGCAAGCAGGGCGAGGAAGGCGGCATCATCAAGGTCGAGACCCCCATCTACGTCAGCAAGGTCCAGCTCGTCTGCCCCAAGTGCGGCAAGGGCGTGCGCGTCGGCTACAAGATGGACGGCGACAAGAAGATCCGCGTTTGCAAGAAGTGCGGCGCTGAAATCTGAGAGAAAGGAGAAACTTAACCATGACCAGAATGAAGAAAAAGTACGTCGAGGAAGTTGCTCCTGCTCTGATGGAGAAATTCCAGTACAAGTCCGTAGCACGCCGTGTCCACCGTGGCGCGCAAGTCCGTCGCCAACTTCAAGCTCCGCGAGGGCATGAAGGTCGGCGTCAAGGTCACGCTGCGTCAGGACCGCATGTGGGAGTTCCTCGACCGTCTGTTCAACGTGGCGCTGCCCCGTGTCCGCGACTTCCGCGGCATCAGCGCCGACGCCTTCGACGGCCGCGGCAACTACTCTCTCGGCCTCCGCGAGCAGATCATCTTCCCGGAGATCGAGTACGACAAGATCGAGAAGCTGCGCGGTATGAACATCGCGATCACCACGACCGCGAAGACCGACGAAGAGGCTCGCGAGCTTTTGCGGCTCATGGGCGCTCCGTTCATGAACTAAAGGAGGAGACAACAATGGCTAAGAAAGCAATGATCCTCAAGCAGCAGGCTCCGGCCAAGTTCTCCACCCGCAAGTACAACCGCTGCAAGATCTGCGGCCGCCCCCACGCCTATCTGCGCAACTACGGCATCTGCCGTATCTGCTTCCGCGAACTGGCCTAGAGATCCCGGGGGTCAGGAAAGCGAGCTTCTGATTTTTCCTTATGCTTCGTTGGCTGCGGCTCGCAGTATAAACGATACAGCGTCGCCTTGCCGCCTCGCCTGAGAAAAAATCAGCGCGCTCGTTCGCAGTCCGCGAGGATGAAAGCGAGCGCAGAAAACAAGTTTTTCATCGGAGGGAGAGAGCCCCTCTTCCTCCGATAAAAAAGAAAATAGCCCGCAAGGGCAACGGGCATTGAAAGGCTGTTGTCAATCAAGCATTGAAACAGAACCTCATTGCTACGGACCGCTTAGATGAGCGGTAACTCTAAATCAGGAGGATAAATAAACCATGCAGATCACCGACCCCATTGCAGATATGCTGACCCGCATCCGCAACGCCGGCAGCGCCAAGCATGAAACCGTCGACATCCCCGCTTCCAAGATGAAGAAGTCCATCGCCGAGATCCTTCTCAACGAGGGCTACATCAAGAACTACCAGATGATCGACGACGGCACCCAGGGCGTCATCCGTATCACCCTCAAGTACCTTCCGGGCAAGGAGAAGGCCATCTCCGGCCTCCGCCGCGTCAGCAAGCCCGGCCTGCGCGTTTACGCCGGCGCCGACGAGCTGCCCCGCGTGCTCAAGGGACTGGGCATCGCCATCATCTCCACGTCCAAGGGCGTCATGACCGACAAACAGGCTCGCAAAGAGAATGTCGGCGGCGAAGTCCTTGCGTTCGTTTGGTAAGGAGGAGCAGGAAATGTCCAGAATCGGAAGAGAACCCATTACCGTTCCCGCCGGTGTCGAGATCACCGTCGAGGAAAACAACCGCATCACCGTCAAGGGCCCCAAGGGCGTCATCACGCAGTCCGTTCCCGCCAACATGGCGATCGAGCGCGACGACGCGGGCGTCCTGCACGTCAAGCGTCCCGATGACAGCAAGGAGAATCGCTCTCTCCACGGTCTCACCAGAAGCCTGATCCACAACATGGTCGTCGGCGTGACCCAGGGCTTTGAGAAGAAGCTCGAGATCAACGGCGTCGGCTACCGTGCCGCGAAGGAAGGCACCAACCTGGTCATGAACCTGGGCTATTCGCACCAGATCGTCATCCCCGAGACCGAGGATATCAAGATCGATGTTCCCGATGCCAACCACATCGTCATCAAGGGCGTCGACAAGCAGAAGGTCGGCCAGTTTGCCGCAGAAGTCCGTGGTAAGAGACCTCCCGAGCCTTACAAGGGCAAGGGCATCAAGTACGACTACGAGACGATCCGCCGCAAAGAAGGCAAGACCGGTGCCAAGTAAACGGAGGTGTGCCTAAATGATTAAGAGACCCGATACCAGAGGACAGCGCATCAAGCGCCACAACCGCGTTCGCGGCAAGATCTCCGGCACCGCCGAGAGACCGCGCCTGTGCGTGTTCCGCAGCGAAAGCAACATCTACGCCCAGATCATCGACGACGTGGCCGGCAAGACGCTCGTCTCCGCCTCCTCCGTCGAGAAGGGCTTTGAGGGCGGCGGCAACTGCGACGCTGCCAAGAAGATCGGCCAGACCGTCGCCGAGCGCGCGCTCAAGGCCGGCATCGAGGAAGTCGTGTTCGACCGCGGCGGCTATATCTACCACGGCCGTGTCAAGGCTCTCGCAGAGGGCGCCCGCGAGGGCGGCCTGAAGTTCTGAAGGAAGGGGGACAACAGATCATGGCTTACAACAATGACAGAAGAGATCGTCGCAACAGAGACGAGGCTCCTTCCGAGTTCGTCGAGAAGGTCGTTTCCCTCAACCGCGTCAGCAAGACCGTCAAGGGCGGCCGCGTGGCCAAGTTCTCCGCCCTGTGCGTCGTCGGCGACGGCAAAGGCCGCGTCGGCTACGGCATGGGCAAGGCGAGCGAGGTTTCCGAGGCTATCCGCAAGGGCCTTGAGGACGCCAAGAAGAACATCACCACCGTTACCCTGCAGGGCACGACGATCCCCCACGAGGTGATCGGCGAGTTCGGCGCCGGCCGCGTTCTGCTCAAGCCCGCCCCCGAAGGCACCGGCGTTATCGCCGGCGGCGCGGTGCGTGCGGTCGTCGAGGCGGCAGGCATCAAGAACATCCGTACCAAGTGCCTGCGCACCAACAACCCCGCCAACGTCGTGGCTGCGACGATGCAGGGCCTGAAGTCTCTGCGCGACGCCTCTCAGGTCGCCGCCGTCAGAGGCAAGACTCCTGAAGAAGTTCAGGGCTAAGGAGGCGCAACATGGCTAATCTCAAGATCAAGCTCGTCAAGAGCCTCAACGGCAGACTCGACAGCCATATCGCGACTGCCTACTCCCTCGGTCTGCACAAGATCGGCAACGAGACCGTACAGCCCGACAACCCCCAGACCCGCGGCAAGATCGCCAAGATCGGCTATCTGCTGAAGGTCGAAGAAGAATAAGGAGGGCAAAGAGAATGTATATCAACGATCTTTCTCCGGCTGCCGGCTCCACCCACGTCGACAAGCGCAAGGGCAGAGGCCATGCGACCGGCAACGGCAAGACTGCCGGACGCGGTCACAAGGGTCAGAAGGCCCGCAGCGGCGGCGGCACCCGTATCGGCTTCGAAGGCGGCCAGATGCCTCTGGCCCGCCGCATCCCCAAGCGCGGCTTCAACAACATCTTCGCCAAGCCGCTGGATGCGCTGAACGTCGATGTCCTCAACAAATTTGACGACGGCTCCGTCGTCGACGCGCAGGCTCTGCTTGACGCGGGCATCCTTTCCAAGTGCAAGTACGGCGTGAAGTTCCTCGGCAACGGCGAACTCACCAAGAAAGTGACTGTCAAGGCTGCTGCTTTCTCCGAAACCGCGAAACAGAAGATAGAGGCGGCCGGCGGAAAGGCAGAGGTGATCTAAGTGCTTCAGACTTTACGCAACGCCTGGAGGATCGAAGAGATCCGCAAAAAGATCCTCTTCACCCTTCTGATCGTTCTGCTGTATCGTATCGGCAACGCGATCCCCGTGCCCTTCGTCAACACCGAGCTGCTCCGCCAGTATTTCGCGTATCTGCAGAATACCGCGCTGGGCCTGCTCGACGCCATGTCCGGCGGCTCCTTCTCGAACGCGACGATCTTCGCGCTGTCCATCCAGCCCTATATCAACGCGTCCATCATCATCCAGCTGCTGTGCATCGCGATCCCCGCGCTGGAGCGCATGAGCAAGGAAGAGGGCGAGGAAGGCAGAAAGAAGATCGCCTCCATCACCCGTTATTCCACGGTGGCCATCGGCCTGCTGCAGGGCTTCGGCTACTACATGCTGATGAAGAACAACGGCATCATCGTCGCGGACGCCTCCAGCAGCGTCTGGGCCGCGATCGTCATCATCCTGACCTTCACTTCGGGCTCCGCCCTGATCATGTGGCTGGGTGAGCAGATCACCGAGTTCGGCATCGGCAACGGCATTTCCATCATCCTCTTCGCAAGCATCATTTCCCGCTTCCCCAACAGCGTCATCACCACGATCCAGAACGTGGCGAACGGCTCGCTGTCCTGGTGGGCGGCGCTGCTTGTGTTCCTCGGCGCGCTGGCGCTGATCGTGCTCATCGTCTTCGTCAACGACGCCGAGCGCAGGATCCCCGTCCAGTACGCCAAGAGAGTCGTGGGACGCAAGATGTACGGCGGCCAGTCCACGCACCTTCCGATGAAGGTGAACATGTCCGGCGTCATGCCCATCATCTTCGCATCCTCCATCTCGTCCATCCCGGCGACCATCGCGGCCTTCACCGGCCACAGCCAGAGCGCCTGGGCCAAGACGAACACCATCCCCTATGCGATCATCTACCTCCTGCTGATCATCTTCTTCGCGTACTTCTACTCCACGATCCAGTTCAACCCGATCGAGGTGGCGAACAACCTGAAGAAGAACGGCGGCTATATCCCCGGCTTCCGTCCGGGCAAGCCGACCAGTGAGTTCATCCAGCGTGTGCTCAACAAGATCACGCTCTTCGGCGCGATCTATCTCGGCATCATCGCCGTGACGCCCATCCTGGTATCTCACTTCAGCAACGCGGCCGCGCTGACCGGGCTCTCGCTCGGCGGCACGTCCATCATCATCGTTGTCGGCGTTGCTCTTGAGACCGTCCGCGCCATCGAGGCGCAGATGCTCATGCGCAACTACAAGGGCTTCCTTTCCTGAGTTGAGGAGGAGCATGCTATGAGGCTTATCCTTCTCGGCGCCCCCGGCGCCGGTAAAGGCACTCAGGCAGAGATACTCAGCCGCGAGCTCGGTATCCCCACCATTTCCACCGGCAACATCCTGCGCGCCGCGATCCGCGAGGGCACGGCCGTAGGGCTCAAAGCCAAAGCGCTGATCGACGCGGGCAAGCTCGTGGACGACGAGACCATCATGGGCATCGTCTCCGAGCGTCTGGCGAAGGACGACTGCGCGCAGGGCTACATCCTCGACGGTGTTCCCCGCACGATCCCCCAGGCCGAGGCCATGGAGGCCATGGGCATCGAGATCGACGCCGCGCTCTCCATCGAGATCGCGGACGAGACGATCGTCGAGCGCATGTCCGGCCGCAGGACCTGCAAAAACTGCAGCCAGACCTTCCACGTCGTCTACCATCCCCCGAAGCAGGCCGGCGTGTGCGACTTCTGCGGCGGCGAGCTGACGATCCGCAAGGACGACGCTCCCGAGACCGTGAAGGCCCGCCTCGAGACCTACCACCGGGAGACCGAGCCGCTCAAGGCCTTTTACCAGGCCCGCGGCAAGCTCGTGTGCGTAGAGAATCAGCCCAGCATCGAAGAGACGACCGCGGTGATCCGCGGCGCTCTGGGGATCTGAAATGGCGGAGAGCATCACCATCAAATCCCCCCATGAGATCGAGATCATGCGCCGGGCCGCGCAGATAACGGCCGGCGCACGGTCCATGGGCCGCCAGGCCGTCCGAGACGGACTGACGACCAGACAGATCGACCGGGCCGTGCATGAATATATCGTCAAAAACGGCGGCAAGCCCAGCTGCCTCGGCTACGAGGGTTTCCCGGCTGCGACCTGCGTGTCCGTCAACGACGAGGTCATCCACGGCATCCCCGGAAAGAGGATCGTTCGAAACGGAGACATCGTCTCCATCGACCTCTGCGCGGCCTACCGCGGCTTCATCGGCGACTGCGCCGGCACCTATCCCGTCGGAGAGGTCAGCGAGGAAGCAAAAAAGCTTATCGAGGTAACGAGACAGGCTTTCTTCGAGGGCATTCGCTTCGCAAAGGTGGGCTACCGCGTCCACGACATCGGCGAAGCGGTGCAGGACTATGTGGAGAGCCACGGCTTTTCCGTGGTTCGCGACTTCGTGGGCCACGGCATCGGCCGCAGCATGCACGAAGCGCCCGAGGTCCCGAACTACCGCCCCGAGGGGCACCGCCCCAATCCGCGCCTCGTCAAGGGCATGACCATCTGCGTCGAGCCGATGGTCTGCGCGGGAGACTGGCGGATCCGCATCCTGAACGACGGCTGGACCGTCGTCACCGCGGACCACTCGCTGGCGGCGCATTATGAGAACACGATCCTGATCACCGACGGTGAGCCCGAAATACTCACCATGGCGGACGACATCTGAGCGAAGGAGGAATTTGATTTGGCAAACAAAGATGATGTAATCGAACTGGAAGGCACGGTAGTGGAATCTCTTCCCAACACCATGTTCAAGGTGGATATCGGAGGCGGCCACATTATTCTGGCGCACATATCCGGCAAGCTCCGGATGAACTTTATCAGGATCCTTCCCGGCGACAAGGTCACGGTGCAGATGTCTCCGTACGACGTGACCCGGGGCAGGATCACTTGGAGAAGCAAGTAGGAGGTAAATCAATGAAAGTCAGACCTTCCGTCAAGCCCATGTGCGAGAAGTGCAAGATCATCAAGCGCAAGGGCCGGGTCATGGTCATCTGCGAGAACCCGAAGCACAAGCAGCGTCAGGGCTGATCACAGACGCACCGAAAACCTGCGGGGCCGCCGCCCCGCGAGCCGCGCGCACGGACAAAGGGCGCGGAACAAACATCGTAAGACAAGGTTTACAACGAAACCTGTCCTCATAAAAAATGCGCATTGGCCGGAGACTCCCTCCGGCGGGAACAAGTTTCCGGTTAAAGGAAATGCGCAATCCATTATTCGAAAGGATGATAGAACAATATGGCACGTATAGCCGGCGTTGACCTGCCCAAGGACAAGAGAATCGAAATCGGTCTCACTTACGTCTACGGTATCGGCAGAACCAGCGCGAAGAAGATCCTGGAGATGACCGGGATCAACCCCGACACCAGAGTCAAGAACCTCACCGACGAGGAAGAGAGCAAGCTGCGCGAGTGCATCGACCACAACTTTATCGTTGAGGGCGACCTGCGCCGCCAGACCGCGCTGGACATCAAGCGCCTTACCGAGATCGGCTGCTACCGCGGCCAGCGTCATCGCCGCGGCCTGCCCGTACGCGGACAGAGAAGCAAGACCAACGCTCGTACCCGCAAGGGTCCGAAACGCACCATCGCGAATAAGAAGAAGTAAGGAGGGATATAGATCATGGCAGCGAACACCAAGAAGAAAGTCGTCAGAACGCGCCGTCGCGAGCGCAAGAACATTGAAAAGGGCCAGGTCCATATCAGCTCTTCCTTCAACAACACCATGGTCACCATCACCGACACGCAGGGCAACGCCATTTCCTGGGCGTCCGCGGGCGGGCTCGGTTTCCGTGGCAGCAAGAAGTCTACCCCCTTCGCCGCGCAGACCGCGGCCGAGACTGCCGCGAAGGCAGCCATGGAGCATGGCCTGAAGACCGTCGAGGTCTTTGTCAGAGGTCCCGGATCGGGCCGTGAGGCCGCTATCCGCGCGCTGCAGACCGCCGGTCTCGAAGTCACGATGATCAAGGACGTCACCCCCATCCCGCACAACGGCTGCCGTCCTCCGAAGCGTCGTCGCGTCTAATAAGGAGGTAACTGAAAATGGCTAGATATACCGATGCAGTTTGCCGTCAGTGCCGCAGAGAAGGTCAGAAGCTCTTCCTCAAGGGCGACCGCTGCTACACCGACAAGTGCGCGATGAACAACCGCGCTTTCGCCCCCGGCCAGCACGGCCAGGGCCGCAGCAAGAACTCCGAGTACGGCCAGCAGCTTCGCGAGAAGCAGAAGGCCAAGCGCTTCTACGGCGTGCTCGAGAGCCAGTTCCGCAGCTACTTTGAGATGGCCGAGCGCCGTCAGGGCCAGACCGGTGAGAACCTGCTCTCCATCCTCGAGAGCCGTCTGGACAACGTCGTTTACCGTCTGGGCTTCGCGATGAGCCGCGCCGAGGCGCGTCAGCTCGTCAGCCACGGCCACTTCACCGTCAACGGCCGCAAGGTCAACATCCCCAGCTACCAGGTGAAGCCGGGCATGGTCATCGCCCTCAAGGAGAGCAGCCGCGGGATCGAAAAGCTCAAGGCCAACATCGAGGCCAACGCATTCCGCCCCGCCCCCAAGTGGCTTGAGTACGATGCAAGCAATTTTGCAGGCAAGGTCGTCGCCGTCCCCACCAAGGAGGACATCGATCTGCCCATCGAGGAACACCTCATCGTCGAGTTGTACTCCAAGTAATCAAACACCCTCAGCCGATAACAATCACCGCAGGCCCCCGCAAGGGGCGCAATCAAAACAAGGAGGGTACTGTACTATATGATCGAAATCAAGAAGCCGCGTATCGAGTGCATCGAGACTCCGACCGACAGCTCCTACGGTAAGTATGTCGTGGAGCCTCTGGAGCGCGGCTATGGCACAACGCTTGGCAACTCGCTTCGCAGAGTTCTTCTCTCCTCGCTGCCCGGCACCGCATGCACCAGCATCAAGATCGCCGGCGTGCAGCATGAGTTTTCCACCATCCCCGGCGTGAAGGAAGACGTGACCGAGATCGTTCTGAACGTCAAGAGCATCATCGCCCGTCTCCACAGCGCCGAGCCCAAGACCGTCTATATCGAGGCCTCGGGCGAGGGCGTCGTCACCGCCGGCGACATCAAGGCGGACGCCGAGGTGGAGATCCTCAACCCGGAACAGCCCATCGCCACGCTCGGACCCGACGGCGCTCTGAACATGGAGCTCGTCCTCGACCACGGCCGCGGCTACGTTCCCGCCGAGAAGAACAAGAATCCTCAGATGCCGATCGGCACGATCCCGGTCGACTCCATCTACACCCCGGTCCTGAAGGTCAATTACACGGTCGAGAACACCCGCGTGGGCAATCAGACCGACTTTGACAAGCTCACCATCGAGGTCTGGACGGACAAGACCATGACCGCGCGCGACGCCGTCTCGCTCGGCGCCAAGATCCTGTGCGACCACTTCACGCTTTTCACCGACCTGTCCGATACCGCCGGCATGAACTCCATCGTTGTCGACCGCGTCGAGACCGAGCCCGATACCATGCTCAAGATGTCCATCGAAGAGCTGGATCTCTCTGTGAGAAGCTTCAACTGCCTCAAACGCGCGAACATCAATACTGTCGAGGATCTGATCAGTAAGACTCAGGACGAGATGATCAAGGTCCGCAACCTCGGCCGCAAGTCCCTCGAAGAGGTCGAGCACAAGCTCACCATGATGGGGCTCTCGCTGGCAAGCGAGGACAACCAGTAAGTAAGGAGGAAATGCTATTATGCCCGGAACCAGAAAGCTCGGCAAGCCGACCGATCAGCGCATGGCGATGCTCCGTCAGCAGGTCACCGATTTTCTCGATAAAGGCCGTATGGAGACCACCGTCACCCGCGCCAAGGAGATCGCTCCTCTCGCCGAGAAGATGATCACCCTCGGCAAGGCTGCCGACCTTGCGTCCTACCGTCAGATGCTCAGCTTCATCACCCGTGAAGACGTGGCGAAGAAGGTCAAGGACGAGCTCGCCGGCAAGTACGCCGAGCGCAGCGGCGGTTACACCCGCATCACCCGTATCGGCGCCCGCCGCGGCGACGCCGCCGAGATGGCCGTCATCGAGCTGGTCTGATAAGACGCTGCCATCCGACAGGATCCATTTCGGCCTTTCCGGCCAAATTTGCGCCGAACTTCGTTGACTTTCTTGACCATATATATCCATTATGTTCTGCGAAAGCCGCCTCGTTCAGCACAAATTTGCCTCGGAAATGCAAGAAAGCGATCTGACGGATACCAGCGGCAGACTGCAATTTATGAACCAAAAGCCCGAAGGAGAGCTCCTTCGGGCTTTTATTCGTTTGTGAAACATTTACCCAACTGTCACCGGGGCGGAAGATTGACATTCCCCCGCTCAATGGTTAAACTGAAAACAGAAAAGGCACTCTCCCTCGCGCACGAAAAAACAAAACAGGTGGAAATGCTATGAAAGTCGTATTGGAACACCTCACAAAACGATTCCCCAGCCGCAACAAAAAGGACAAGAGCGAGGTCGTCGCCGTCAACGACATGTCCTTTGAGATCCCCGACGGCAAGCTCGTCGGCCTGCTCGGCCCCTCCGGCTGCGGCAAGAGCACCGCGCTCAACCTCATCTGCGGCCTGGAGACGCCGACCGAAGGAAAGATCTTCTTCGGGGACGACGACGTGACCAAGCTCCCGCCCGAGCGGCGCGGCGTGGGCCTCGTCTTTCAGAACTACGCGCTCTACCCGCATCTGACCGTCCGGCAGAACATCCTCTTCCCGCTGCAGAACCTGCGCGGCGAGGCGAAGCTCTCCAAGGAGGTCATGGAGGAGAAGGTGCTCGAGGCGGCGAAGCTCGTTCAGATCGAACAGCTACTCGAACGCAAGCCGAGCGAGATGTCCGGCGGCCAGCAGCAGCGCGTCGCCATCGCCCGCGCGCTCGTGAAGATGCCGCGCGTGCTCCTGCTCGACGAGCCGCTGTCGAACCTGGACGCGCGCCTGAGACTGCAGACCCGCGAGGAGATCCGCCGCATCCAGCGCGAGACCGGCGTCACCACCGTCTTCGTCACCCACGACCAGGAGGAGGCCATGAGCATCTCCGACGTGATCGTCGTGATGAAGGACGGCGTGCTGCAGCAGACCGGAAAGCCCCAGGAGGTCTACAACGACCCGGGCAATCTCTTCGTGGCGAAATTCCTCGGCACGCCGCCGATCAACGTTTTCGATGGCTCGGTGAGGTCCGGCACGCTCTTCGTCGGCGAGGACGCCGTGATGAAGGTGGAGGGCGTCGCGGACGGGCCCTACACCGTCGGCATCCGGCCGGAGGCCTTCCGCGTGCGCGACGACGGCCCGCTGCGCTGCGCGCTCGAGACCGTCGAGGTCATGGGCCGCGACACCACGATCGTCTCGACCCACCCGGCCATGCAGGGCGTGTCGATCCGCTCGGTCATCAGCGCCGAATACGCCGAGGGCGTGTCCGGCGGCGAGGTGCGCTTCTATCTCAAGACCGCGAAGGTGCACCTGTTCGACCCCGCGAGCGGCGAGCGCGTGCGCTTTGCCTCCGCTGAGGCGCTTTGAGAGGGCTGACGGGATGAACAACAAAAGCTTTAAGGGATGGCTCTATCTGCTGCCGGCCATCCTCTTCCTCGGGGCCTTCATGGTCTACCCGCTGGTGGACGTCTTCGTCTACTCCTTCGAGGAGGGCTACAACTCCGCCTCGCAGAGCTATTTCGGCACGGGCGTCTACAACTACGCTTATGTGCTGCGCGACGGCTATTTCCTGCAGGCGCTGAAAAACACCTTCCTCCTGGTCATCATCACGGTGCCGCTCTCCACGGGTCTGGCGCTGCTGATCTCGCTCGCGCTCAACTCGATCAAAAAGCTGCGCGAGCTGTTCCAGACGATCTACTTCCTGCCCTATGTCACGAACACGCTCGCCGTCGGCCTGGTGTTCATGATCCTGTTCAAGAAGACCGCCTATACCGACGGTCTGGTGAATCTCGTGATCGCCTTCTTCGGCGGCTCCTCGGTCGACTTCATCGACGGCCCCTACTGGGCGAAGATGTTCGTGCTGTGCTTCTACACGGTCTGGGTCGTGCTGCCCTTCAAGATCCTGATCCTCACGAGCGCGCTGGCCTCCGTACGGCAGGACTTCTACAACGCCGCGCGGCTCGACGCCACGCCGAAGTGGCGCGTGTTCACGCGCATCACGCTGCCGATGATCTCGCCGCAGCTGTTTTACCTCATCATCACGGGCTTCATCGGCGCCTTCAAGGCGTACAGCGACGCGGTCGCCATCTTCGGCACCGACCTCAACGCCGCCGGCATGAACACGATCGTGGGCTACGTCTACGACATGCTCTACGGCAACAGCGGCGGCTGGCCGTCCTACGCCTCGGCCGCGGCGATCATCCTCTTTGCGATCGTGCTGACGATCACCTGCATCAACCTGCTCGTCAGCCGCAAGCACGTCTACTACGTCTGAGAGGAGGGGCATGATGGACAACGAACGCATCGAAGCCGCGGCCGCGCGCCGCGCGCGCGTCGGCAGGACGCTGACCTATCTCTTCCTCGTGATCTGGGCGCTGATCGTGCTCTTCCCCTTCTACTGGATGGTGCTCAGCTCGATCAAGAGCTACGGCGCCTACAACTCCGAATACATCCCGCAGTTTTACACGCTTTCTCCGACGCTGCGCAACTACGTCGACGCCTTCACCACGGTGTCGCTGGGGCGGTACTTCCTCAACACGGCGATCTTCACGGTCCTCACCACGGCGCTGATGCTGATGGTGACGGTGCTCGCGGCCTTCGCCTTCTCGCGCCTGGAGTTCCGCGGCAAGGACCTCGTTTTCACGCTCTTTCTCGCGCTGATGATGATCCCGGGCGAGCTCGTGGTCATCACGAACTTCCAGACCATCACGAACGCGGGCCTGCGCAACAGCTTTACGGGCCTCATCCTGCCCTCGGTGACCTCGGTATTCTATATCTATCTGCTAAAGGAGAACTTCGAGCAGATCCCCGACGAGCTCTACCGCGCCGCCAAGGTGGACGGCAGCACGGACTTCCGCTACCTAACGCGCGTGATGATCCCGATCTGCCGCCCGACGATCATCACCGTCACGATCCTCAAGGTGATCGAGTGCTGGAACTCCTACGTCTGGCCGCGCCTGATCACCGACGACGCGCGCTACTTCCTCGTGTCCAACGGCATCCAGGAGATCCGCGAGAACGGCTTCGGCCGCGAGAACATCCCCGCGATGATGGCGGCGGTGGTCGTGATCTCCGTGCCGCTGATCGTGCTGTTCCTGATCTTCCGCAAGAAGATCATGGCCGGCGTCTCGAGAGGGGGCACGAAGGGATGAAAAACGCAAAACGCCTGCTGGCCGCGCTGCTCTGCGCGCTGTGCCTGCTGCCGCTCGCGGGCTGCCACGGCTCGCGCGGGAACGACCCCTTCGTGATGCCCGGGAGCTTCGATACCTCCCGCGACTACGAGATCAGCTTCTGGGCCAAGAACGACACCAACAAGACCCAGACCGAGATCTACCAGAAGGCGATCGACGATTTTGAGGCGCTCTATCCGAACGTGCACGTCACGGTGCGCTTCTATACCGACTACGGCAAGATCTACAACGACGTCATCACCAACATCCCCACCGGCACCACGCCCAACGTCTGCATCACCTATCCCGACCATATCGCCACCTATCTCACCGCGCCGAACTGCGTCGTGCCGCTCGACGAGGCGATGGACGACGCGCGCTACGGTCTCGGCGGGGAAGAGCTGCGCTTTGACTCGCCTTCGCGGCAGGAGATCGTGCCGCAGTTCCTCTCGGAGTGCGCGATCGGCGGCACGACCTACGCGCTGCCTTTCATGCGCTCGACCGAGGCCTGCTACGTCAACAAAACGATGCTTGAAAAGCTCGGCTACGAGCTGCCGGAGGTCCTGACCTGGGACTTCGTCTGGGAGGCCTCCGAGGCCGCCATGGCCAAAGACGCGGACGGAAACTACCTCGCGAACGGACAGAAGGTGCTCATCCCCTTCATCTACAAGTCCACGGACAACATGATGATCCAGATGCTGCGCCAGCTGGACGCGCCCTACTCGAACGACGCGGGCGACATCCTGATCTTCAACGACTCCACGCGCGCGATCCTGCGCACGGTGGCCGAGCACGCGAAGACGAGGGCCTTTTCGACCTTCAAGATCTCCAGCTACCCGGCCAACTTCCTTAACGCCGGACAGTGCCTCTTCGCGATCGACTCCACCGCCGGCGCGACCTGGATCGGCAGCGAGGCCCCGCTGCTGGACATCAGCGCGGACAAGGTCGTGTCCTTTGAAACGGCCGTGCGCGCGGTCCCGCAGTTCGACCCGGCGCATCCGCGGATGATCTCCCAGGGCCCCTCGGTCTGCGTCTTCAACAAGAGCGACCCGCAGGAGGTGCTGGCCGCCTGGCTCTTCACGCAGTATCTGCTGACGAACGAGGTGCAGATTGCCTACGCCGGGACGGAGGGCTATCTCCCCGTCACGACCAAGGCGCACGGGAGCGCGGAATATCAGGACTATCTTGCCCGCGCGGGCGAGGACAAGGCGCACTACGCCGTCAAGATCGAGGCCTCGAAGCTGCTGCTGGAGAACACCGCGAACACCTTCACCACGCCGGTGTTCAACGGCTCGACCTCGCTGCGCAACGCGGCGGGCCAGCTCATCGAGGAGACCGCCAAGACCGTCCGCCGCGGCGAGACGGCCGACGAGGCCTACTTCACCAGGCTCTTCGACAGCGTCAATTCGCTCTACCGCCTCGACCAGCGCAGCATCGTCTCCTCCGAGCGGAGCGAGCTCGGCCCGCTGCCCGGCGAGGCGCGGGCGCTGCTCGTGACGCTGGGACTCGTCTGGCTCGGCATCGCCGTTTACGTCGGGCGCGACCTGTTAAAAGAAAAACGAAAAAAGCGCTGATTTGCGCGTCTTCGCGCCGCTCCGCTTCCTTGACTTTTTCAGGGGCGATGCTATAATTATCCTGTAAGCGAAGCCCGCAAGGGCAGCGACAAAATGATTAAAAGAGGAGAATGACATGAAAAAGTTTCTTGCACTGCTTCTCGCCGTTGTGATGGTGCTCAGCCTCGCCGCCTGCGGCAAGGCCGCCCAGAAGGACATCTTCGCCAAGGGCGAGGGCGTCATGACCCACGAGCAGTTCCTCGCCGCGGAGGAAGGCAGCCGCGTCACGGTCGAGGCCTTCGTCCAGGGCAACCAGAGCTGGTGGGACGGCAAGATCACCGTCTACGCGCAGGACAAGGACGGCGGCTATTTCTTCTATGACATGGCCTGCTCTGAGGCCGACGCCGCCAAGCTCGTCCCCGGCACGAAGATCAAGGTCACCGGCGACAAGGCCGTCTGGGCCGGCCAGATCGAGATCATGGACGCGACCTTCGAGTTCGAGGAAGGCAGCTGGGTCGCCGAGCCTCTCGATATCGGCAAGCTCCTCGGCACGCCCGAGCTGGAGAAGCACATGACCGAGGTCATTTCCGTCTCCGGCGCGACGGTCGCCGACAAGGGCAACGGCGCCGCGTTCTTCTACAACTGGGACGGCTCCGGAGCCGACGGCGACGATCTCTACTTCGATATCGAGATCAACGGCGGCACCTACACCTTCGTCGTCCGCCGCTACCTCACCGCCCCCGGCAGCGAGGTCTACGAGGCGGTCAAGAACCTGCAGGTCGGCCAGACCGTCGACATCACGGGCTTCCTCTACTGGTACGAGGGACCGCAGCCCCACATCAGCTCCATCACCGTCAAGTAAGAAAACCGGACTTATACGCCGCAGGCTTTTGCCTGCGGCGTATATTTTTCCTCCGCGGCGGAGAGAATAGGTCTTGTCCGGTACATACATTAGAGTGGGCGAACTATTTTCCCCGGAGTGAAACAGCATGAGCATCGTCAAACGCGGAGAGATCTATTACGCCGATCTCAGCCCGGTGGTCGGCAGCGAGCAGGGCGGCATGCGCCCGGTGCTGATCGTGCAGAACGACACCGGCAACCGCCACAGCCCCACGGTCATCGCCGCGGCCATCACCAGCCGCCTCGACAAGGCGAAGCTCCCGACGCACATCGCGCTCGCGGAAGGCAGCGCCGGTCTCAACCGGGACAGCATCATCCTGCTCGAGCAGATCCGCACCCTGGATAAGACCCGCCTGCGCGAGCGCATGGGCCGCGTCGACGAGTCCACGATGAACGCCGTCGACGCCGCCCTCGCCGTCAGCTTCGGCCTGAACTGAATGAACGAATAAAAGAACGCCTCTCTCCATACGATGGGGGGAGGTGTTATTTTATGCAGTACCCGATCATCCACGACGGCAGGCGCATCGGCGTGCTCGAGACGCGTCGCGAGGGGGCCTATACGCGCTTCGAGGCGCGCTGCGCTTTTCTCCCCGGCGTCCGTCGGCTTTTCCTTTACGGCGGCGGGCGGAGCGCGCCCCTGGGGATACCGCAGCCGGAGGGCGGCGCGCTCGTGCTGCGCCGCCGTTTCTCCCGCGCGGCGATGCGCGCCTTCCCCGCGCCGATCGAGTACGCCGGCTTCGAGGAAAAAACGCAGACCGCGGCGCCGCCGGAGGCCCTGCGCGCGGAGAAAAAGACGGCGGACGCAGAGCCCTTTTATCTCACCGAAGAGGGCGTGCGCTATCTCGCGCTGCCCTGCGCGCTGCGCCGCGCCGCGCCCGGCGCGCGCGTGCGCGAGCTCGACGGCAGGCGCTGGCTGCTATTTCGCTGTTGAGAAACGCGGCGGCCTGCGTTATAATGATCCTATCATACAAAGAAACGGGGCGATGATATGCGCATGACCGACCTGATCGCGAAAAAGCGCGACGGCGAGCGTCTGACGACGGAGGAGATCTCGGAGATGATCCGCCTCTACACGGCGGGCGAGATCCCCGACTATCAGATGAGCGCGATGTGCATGGCGATCCTCTTCCGCGGCATGGACGACGAAGAGATCCTCGATCTGACGATGAGCATGATGCGCTCGGGCGAGACGCTCGACCTCTCGCCGATCCGCGGCGTCAAGGCGGACAAGCACTCCACCGGCGGCGTCGGCGACAAGACCAGTCTCGTGCTCTGCCCGATGGTGGCCTCCTGCGGCGTGAAGATCGCCAAGATGTCCGGCCGCGGCCTGGGGCACACCGGCGGCACGATCGACAAGCTCGAGAGCTTCCCGGGCTTCGTCACGGGCATTTCCGAGCAGCGCTTCTTCGACAACGTCAACCGCATCGGCATCGCGCTCGCCGGCCAGACGGCGGAGGTCTGCCCCGCGGACAAGAAGCTCTACGCCCTGCGCGACGTCACCGGCACCGTGCCGAGCATCCCGCTGATCGTCAGCTCCATCATGTCCAAAAAGCTGGCCGCCGGCGCGGACGTCATCGTGCTCGACGTCAAGTGCGGCTCCGGCGCCTTTATGAAAACGCCCGAGCAGGCGCGCGAGCTGGCCGAGGGTCTCACGCGCGTGGGCAATCTCGCGGGACGCAGATGCGCCGCCGTCATCACCGACATGGACGAGCCGCTCGGCTTCGCCGTCGGCAACGCGCTCGAGGTCAAGGAGGCCGTCGACGTGCTCGCGGGCCGCACCGAGGCGGGCGAGCTCAAGGAGCTCTGCCTCACGCTCGGCGCGAACATCCTGACGCTCGCGGGCCTGGCCGAAGACGAGGCCGACGCGCGCGCAAAGCTCGAAAAGACCATCGAGGACGGCAGCGCCTTAAAGAAACTCGCAGAGATGGTCGAGGCGCAGTACGGCGATCCGCGGGCGGTCTACGACCTCTCGCTGCTGCCGGACGCGCCCGTCAAGCGGGAGGTCCCCTCCCCGCGCGCGGGCTATGTGGCGCACATCGAGGCCGAGGACGTGGGTCTCGTCTCGATGCACCTCGGCGGCGGGCGCGCCACCAAGGAGAGCGCGATCGACCTCTCGGTCGGCGTCGTGCTGCACAAGAAGGTCGGCGACCGCGTGGAGAAAGGCGAGAGCCTGGCCACGATCCACGCCCCGGACGAGGCAAAGGCCGCCGAGGCCGCGGAGCTGCTGCGAAAGTGCTATACCTTCTCCGACGAGCCCGTGGAGAAAGCGCCCTTCATCAAAGGCGTCGTCCATTGATCCCGAAACAGAAGAACAGCCCCCGACCGCAGGGTCGGGGGCTGTTCTGCTTTTGTCTTAGGATCGCTTTGCGATCAGCGCGCTGCGGCCCTCCACGGCCGTCTCGCCGCTGAGCTCGCCCCGCGCGCCGAGCAGCGCCGTCCAGCTCCCGTCGGGAAGCGTGACGGACGCGGACTCCGCGTTCGGATTGAGGAAGGCGCAGGCGACGAGCTCTCCGTCCTGCGTCCAACGCACCGCGATCACGTTGTCCGCAATCGCCTCGGCCTCGACCTCCGCCTCCGTGAAAAAGGCGTTGGAGCGCCGCAGGGCGATCAGCTCGCGGTAGAAGCGGCTCATGTCGTACGCCGCGCCGCCGGGGACGAGGGAATCCCAGTCAAGGTTGTTCACCGCGTCGGAGGCGTTGTAGCTGTTGCCGTTGCCGCCCTTCGTGCGCAGCATCTCTTCGCCCGCGAGGAAGAAAGGCGTGCCGCGCGAGAGCATCACGACCGACGCGCCGAGACGATGCATCGCCAGCAGCTCCTCCTCCGAGGCGTCGGGGCAGCTCGCCCGCAGCTTGTCCCACAGCGTGAGATTGTCGTGGCAGGACATGTAGTTTACCGCCATCGCGTCGTCGACCCACCAGTTCACGGCGCTTTGCTTCTGCGCGCCGCAGACGCCGAAGATCACCCTGGCCGCGGTCGTCTTGCCGGCCTTGCCGTTGATCCAGCCCGCGTCCTTCGGATCGAACACGCTGCCCTTGAGCCCGTCGCGGATCACGTCGTTGAACACGGCGACAGCGCCGATCCCGCCGTTCGTTGCCCCGATCGCGCGGATGTTGGCCTGATCGGCGCGCAGATTGTCGCGCAGCGGGCTCTCGCCGCCCGTCCAGCCCTCGCCGTAGATCAGGATCTGCGGGTCGATCGCGTGCAGGGCCGATTCGATCTGCCGCATGGTCTCGAGATCGTGCAGGGCCATGAGGTCGAAGCGGAAGCCGTCGAGCTGGTATTCCTTCGCCCAGTAGCAGACCGAGTCGACCATGTACTTGCGGAACATCGCGCGCTCCGAGGCCGTCTCGTTGCCGCAGCCGCTGCCGTTCGAGGGGCTGCCGTCGTATGTGAAGCGGTAGTAATAATAGGGGACGATGCGGTTGAGATTGGAATCGAGACTGTAGGTGTGGTTGTACACCACGTCCATCACCACGCCGATCCCGGCCTCGTGCAGGCTCTGCACCATCTGCTTGAACTCGTTCACGCGCACCGCGCCGTCATAGGGGTCGGTGGCGTAGCTGCCCTCGGGGACGTTGTAGTTCTTCGGGTCGTAGCCCCAGTTGAACTGCGGCGCGTCCGAGCTCTCGTCCACGGTGGCGTAGTCGTAGACCGGCTGGAGGTGGACGTGCGTGATCCCGAGATCCTTCAGGTAGTCCAGGCCGACCGGCTCGCCCGCGGCGTTCGTAAGGCCCGTCTCGGTGAAGGCGAGGTACTTGCCGGGATAGCGCGCGCCGGCGATCGTGTTGGAGAAGTCGCGCACGTGCACCTCCCAGATCACGGCGTCGGAGTAGGAGCGCAGTTCGCCCTTGAGCTTCGCGGCGCGGAAGCCCTTCGGATCGGTCGCGCCGAGGTCGATCACCATGCCGCGCTCGCCGTTCACGCCGGCCGAACGGGCGTAGGGATCCACGGCCTCCCGCGTGCCGAGGCAGGTCGTGACGGCGTAGGTGTAATAGGTCCCGTGCCCGCAGGGATAAACGGCGGACCACACGCCCTTTTCGCCCTTTTCCATCGCGAGCTCGGCAAAGGGCTCGCCGCCCTCGCCCGCTTCGAACAGCCGCAGCGCGACCGCGCTCGCCGTCGGGGCCCAGAGCTTGAATTCCGTCTCGCCGCCGCGGATCGTCGCGCCGAGGTCGTCGCCGTCATAGACGTACTGCGCGATGAATTCCTCGCTGTCGAAAACGTCCGTCGGCACGGCGGGGACGCTGCCGTAGCCCGCGATCTCCACGGTATAGCTGCGGGCGAGGTCGAGCGGCTCGGCGAGCGTGATCGTCCCGAGCACGACCTCGTTGCCGAGGCTGCTCAGGCCCTCAAGCGGGAGAGCCCGGTCGCCGTCAAGCACGCGGATCTCGTCGAGAGAGGAGATGCGCGCCGCGGGGGATATGATATAGCGGATCTCCGTCGGGGAGAGGATGCCCGCCATTTTGAACACGCGGATGGGATCCAAAGTCAAGCCACCGTCCTTGCTGGTATACTGCATCTGCTCGCCGCTGACGAGATAGATCTCGGTGCTCTCGCCCGTGAGAGCGGCGAGGCGGTCTCCGTCGAAGTCCTTCGTCGCGCTGCCCCAGGAGCTCCCGCCGGGCTCGGAGCAGTCGCGCCGGACGATGAAGCCGACCTCCTCGATCTCCTCCGGCACGTTCAGGACCACCTTGCCGCCGTAGGCGCAGGGGTGGAAGAGCTCGCCGTGGCCCTCCTTTCCGGGGTACCAGACCCAGACGTCGCAGTTTTCATAGCTCTCGTCCGGACTCTTCCAGTAGAGCGTCAGCTGACGGCAGCCGGCCTCGGGCGGGAGCGTGTATTCCTCCTCCGCCGCGGCGGGACTCCCGCGCGTTTCCGCTTCGGCGGCCGTCTCCGCGGCCGGAGCCCCCTCCGCCGCGGGAGCGGCCGGGGCGCCGCAGCCCGCGAGCAGCGCGAGCAGCAGCAGCGCCGCGAGCATGAGGGCGAGTATCCTGTTCGCTTTCATGGCAGATCACCTCTTTTATAAATTCATCCGCCGGTTTTGCCGGCGGATGAGGGGGAAAAAGCGGAGCGTTCAGTCGGCCAGCAGCTTGTTCAGCGCGGCGAGACGCATGCTCAGGCAGTAGATCTCCATCGCCTGCTCCAGCTGCTCGATGGGCGGGAGCGAGGGCGCGACGCGCATGTTGCTGTCCTTCGGGTCCTTGCCGTAGGGGAAGGTCGCGCCGGCGCCGGTCATCGTCAGGCCGGCCTCCTTGCACAGCTGCCAGAAATAGCCGCCGTTGGGCTTCTCCCAGCAGGCGATGCCGCGCGGAGCGATCTCGCGGTCGAGCCAGTCGAGCACGCAGCGGAACTTCGGCCCGAGGATCGCGGCGTGGCGCTTCATCAGCGCGAGCACGCCGTCCTTGTCGCGGAGATACCGCACATGGCGCAGCTGGTTGACCTTGTCGTAGGAGATCAGCTGGACGGTCAGCAGCTTCTTCATGTATTCCATGTTGCGCTCGCTGCACGCGAAGACCGAAACGCCCGCGCCCGGGAAGGTGATCTTCGAGGTCGAGGCGAACTCGAAGACCATGTCGCCGTTGCCGTATTTTTCGCACTCGCCCAGGATGTCCGGGAAGGGGACGTAATCGCCGAAGAACTCGTGCACGCAGTAGGCGTTGTCCCACATCAGAAGGAAGTCCTTCGCCGCGGGCTTCATCGAGGCGATGCGGCGGATGGTCTCGGCGCTGTAAATGATGCCGTCGGGGTTGGAGTACTTCGGCACGCACCACATGCCGCGCACGTCGCCGTCGCGGATGAGCTCTTCCACCAGATCCATGTCCGGGCCCTCGGCGGTCATGGGGATCGTGATCATCTCCATGCCGAAGCTCTGCGAGATCGCGAAGTGGCGGTCATAGCCCGGCGCGGGGCAGAGCCACTTGACCTTGTCGAGCTTCGCCCAGGGCTTGTCGCTCATCAGACGGCCGTGGGTGTAGGCCTTGGCGATCGTGTCGTACATCAGCGTCAGCGAGGCGCTGCCGCCGCAGAAGATGTTCTCCTCCTTCACGCCCAGCAGCTCGGCGAAGAGCCTGCGGCAGGAGGGCAGGCCCTCGAGATTGCCGTAATTGCGCACGTCGATGCCGTCGCACATGTAGTCGCTGTCGGAGCGCAGGATGTCCATCATCTCCGCGGTCATGTCCAGCTGCTCCTTGCCCGGCTTGCCGCGCGCCATGTTCAGCGACAGGCCCCTGGCCTTGATCGCGTCGTACTGCGCCTGCACCTCGGCCATTTCGCGCATGAGCTCGTCTCTGGTCATCTCGGCGTACTTTTTCATAGAATTGTTCCTTTCTGAACCCGCGGCGTTTCGCCGTCGTATTTGTTGGCTGCGCTTTTAGTCAATCATACCATAAACAAACGCTTTCATCAAGCGAGTATTCGTCGAAATATCATAAAAGAAGACTTTTCGCTTCGGGAGCGGAACTGCCTCTTCCCCTTTGGGCCGGAGCGTGTTACAATGCCTTTTGACAAGCAGCGGGAAGGAGGAGAGAAAAATGCGCGCGATGCTCATGCCGATGGCTCTGACGCCGAAGATGGTCCTGATCGTCGTGATCGGCGTGTTTCTCGCCTCCTTTACCGACGGCGTGGCCGGCGGCGGCGGCATCATCTCGGTGCCGACCTATTTCCTCGCGGGCCTGCCGGCGCATCTGGCGCTGGGCACGAACAAGCTCTCGTCCTCGATCGGCACGGCGGTGTCCGCCGCGCGCTTCATCCGCGGCGGCTACGTCGACTGGAAGCTCGCCCTGCCCTCCGTGGCGCTGGCGCTCTACGGCGCGCATCTGGGCACGCGGGCGCAGCTCGCGCTCGACGAGACCTATCTCAAATGGCTGCTGCTGATCGTGCTGCCGATCGTTGCTTTTGTCGTGCTGCGGCAGAAGAAGCTGCCCGAGGTGCCGGGCGATATCCCGCCGCGGCGACGCGCGGCGATCGTGTGGGCCGCCTCCTTTATCGTCGGCGCCTACGACGGCTTCTACGGCCCCGGGACGGGGACCTTTCTGATCCTGATCTACTGCAATCTCGCCAAAATGGACCTGCGCACCGCCTCGGGCAACGTCAAGCTGGTGAACCTGGCGAGCAATATCGGCGCGCTTTTCACCTCGCTGACGCACGGCAAGGTCTTTCTCGTCCTCGGCCTGATCGGCGCGGTCGCGTCCGTCGCGGGGCACTACATCGGCTCGGGCATGGCGATCAAGAACGGCTCGAAGGTCGTGCGGCCGGTCATCCTGGTCGTTCTGGTCCTGCTCGCGATCAAAGTGATAACGGAGTTGGTATGATGAAAAAAACGATCGGTATCCTCGGCGGCATGGGGCCGCTCGCCACTGTGGACCTCTATAAAAAGATCGTCCTCTCGACCGCGGCCGACGGCGACAACGACCATATCCGCGTCTATATCGACGGGAACTCCGCCATCCCCGACCGCACGGCGGCGATCCTCTCCGGCGGGCCCGACCCGGTCCCGGAGATGCTCAGCGCGCTGCGCAGCCTTGAAAAATGCGGGGCGGACTGCGTGATCATGCCCTGCAACACCGCGCACCACTTCCTCCCGCGCCTGCAGGCGGAGACGGCTCTGCCCTTCATCGACATGACGGCCGTCACGGCCGCGGTCTGCGCGGAGCGCTATCCGGGAAAGCGCGCCTGCCTGCTCGGCACGAAGGGCACGATCGCGGCGCGGATATACGACGGCGCGCTGGAGGCGGCGGGAGTCGACTTCCTCGTCCCGAACGGGGACGAGCAGACGGAGCTGATGCGCCTGATCTACGACGTGGTCAAGGCCTCGAAGCCCCTGGAGCCGGAGACGGAGGCTTGGCATGAGCTGCTCACGGAGCTCATCGGGCGCGGCGCGGAGTATTTCATCCTCGCCTGCACGGAGCTGCCGATCCTCGCGGACCATCTCGGCCATCCAGGCCCCTTCGTCGACCCCACGCTGGAGCTGGCGAAGGCGGCGATCCGCTTCTGCGGGTACAGGGTAAAATAAAGTCTCCCGGAGATATGAACGGCGGGCCTTGGGCTCGCCGTTCATATTTTCTTCACAAAAAGGACAAAAAGCACTTCCCAAAAAGGAAAAAATCTGTATAATAAGAATTAACCGGATTGGCCGCCGTGTTCCCGGCGGCCGGAAAACAGGTAAAAAAAACAATACAGGAGGGCTATCATGGAACAAAACGCACCCAAGAAGAAGGGTATCCTTCAGGCATACCTGAACTTCAACGTGCTGTACAAGATCCTGATCGGTCTTGTCATCGGCGCGATCGCCGGCGTGATACTTGCCGCCAACGGCGTCACGGCGATCCCCGCGTGGATCAGCATGTTCGGCACCATCTTCACCAGACTGCTGAAAATGATCATCATCCCGATGATCGTCGGTTCTCTGGTCGTAGGCGCATCCTCTGTCTCCCCCGCCAACGTCGGTAAGGTCGGCATCCGCGTCGTCGTCATCTACCTGATCACCTCGGCCTTCGGCGTCATCATCGGCCTGCTGATGGGCAACATCTTCCAGCCGCATGCCGAGCTGGCAAAGGTCACCGAGCTGGCCGCCGACGCCGCCGGCAAGACCGCCGACGTCAGCGTCTGGAAGACCATCTCCGATATCATCCCCACCAGCGTGCTGTCCTCTCTGGTCAACGAGACCGTGCTGCAGGTCATCTTCTTCGCGCTGATCTTCGGCCTGTGCCTGTCCTACATGAAGAACTCCGAGGACGAGCGCATCCGCAGGATCTCCAACACGATGTTCGACATCTTCGACTGCCTGACCGAGATCATGATGAAGGTCGTCTCCGGCATCATGCAGTACGCGCCCATCGGCGTCGCGGTCCTGATCTGCGAAGTCTTCGCCAAGAACGGCGCCAAGGTCGCCGGCGCGCTCGTTACGGTCACGGTGGCCTGCTTCCTGGGCTACGCGATCCACGTCGTGCTGATCTACGGCGGCCTGCTGAAGATCTTCCGCATCAAGATCGGCTCCTTCTTCAAGGAAGCCCGCACGCCGTTCATCACCGCCTTCGTCACCCGTTCGTCCAACGCCACGCTGCCCACCACGATGACCGCGGCCGAGAACCTCGGCGTGGACAAGGAGGTCTATGCCTTCTCGCTCCCGCTCGGCGCGACGATCAACATGGACGGCACCGCCATCTACCAGGGCGTCTGCGCGTTCTTCCTGGTCATGTCCTGCTTCGGCCGCGGCCTGACCATGGGTGAGATGGGCATGATCGTTCTGCTGGCCACCC
Organism: uncultured Eubacteriales bacterium; assembly: GCA_900319935.1. Lineage (GTDB taxonomy): Bacteria > Bacillota > Clostridia > Oscillospirales > Oscillospiraceae > Limivicinus. The sequence continues at coordinate 28,990 of ONQJ01000013.1, forward strand.
TGGCCTCGATCGGCACGGCGGGCGTTCCCGGCGCCGGCGCCATCATGCTGGCCATGGTCATGCAGGGCATCAACCTGCCGATCGCAGAGGGCACGGTCCTGGCCGGCGCCTACGCGATGATCCTCGGCATCGACGCCATCCTCGACATGGGCCGTACCGCGCTCAACGTCGTCGGCGACCTGACCTGCACCTGCTGCATCGCCAAGTCGACGAAATTCGTGAAAGAGGATTCCGCTCTCCTGTAAGCGATGAACCGAACTGCGCTTGACAAGCGGATGCGGGAGCTGTCGATCTACAGCGACTTCTATTACCGCAAGGAGCTGGGTGCGCTCGCCCAGGTCATCCAGGACGGCGAACAGCTCAACTGCATCCTCACCGGCGTGCACGAGGGGAACCGCAAAATGCTGGCGATCACCGACCAGCGCGTCATCATCCTCTTTGCCGGCGCGCTCGCCGCGAAAAACGTGACGGTCATGCGCCGCAGCGCGATCAGCGAGTATCGCTTCGAGAAAAAGCTGCCGTTCTCCAACGTGAGCCTCCGCACCGACAGCGGGACCGAGTTCGTGTTCACCAACACGCAGCGCTCGCTCAAGGAGCTTTTCGAGTGGGCGATGCAGCGGCCCCTGCCCGACGCGGGCTGAGCGCCTGCAAACAAACAAAAAGAGCCCGATCCGGGTTTCCCGGATCGGGCTCTTCTTTTTCCGCCGCGGACAGGAGCTGCTTTACATCAGCCCCAGGCCCTTGGCGACGATGCAGATGAAATCCTGCACGTTCGTCACGATCGTCGTAGCCGAGAGCGAGCCGCGGTCGATGAGCTTGTTGACCACGAACTCGTCGGCGTCCACGCAGTAAAAATACACGGGACGCACGCTCCCGTCCTCGCGCACGCGGAAGGAGGGCGTCATGTTGCCGGTCGCGATCGTGTGCAGCATCGTGGCCAGGCAGATCACGGTCGAGGCCTTCTCGACCAGCGCGCGCATGGCGCTCTGCGCCTCGTAGGCGCTGCCGATGACCTCGGGCAGCGGGCCGTCGTCGCGGATCGAGCCGGCCAGCACGAAGGGTACGTTCTTTTTCACCACGCTGTACATGATGCCGTTCTCGATCCGGTAGTCCTCGAGGAACTGCGGGATCGAGCCGCTGCGGCGCACGAGGTTGATCACGTCGAGGTGGTTGTAGTGGCCGTTCGGCATGGACTGCTGGGTGTAGATGTCCTGGCCCAGCGCCGTGTGCAGCAGCGCGCCCTCGAGATCGTGGGTCGCCAGCGCGTTGCCCGCCATCAGACCGTGGGCGTAGCCGTTTTCGATCAGCTGGGACATCGCGTAGCGCGCGTCGCGGTCAAAGGCGAAGGCCGGGCCCATCACCCAGAGGATGTTGCCCTCCTCGCGCTCGGCCCTGAGCAGCTCGATCAGCCGGTCATAGTCGCGGGCGTAGGAGGTCTCGCGGCTGCGGCCCTGGCGGAAGACGAACTGGTCGCCGCCCGCGGCCGCGCCCTCGTCGAAGCCGTGGGCGTGAAGAAAGATGCCCTCCTCCCCTCGCTCCGTGCGGCCGAGGATCACACGGTCGCCGCGGCGCAGGTTGCGGTTTTCCACCACCGCGAGCGTGCCGTCGTCCCGGAGCACGACGCTCGAATCCATGCGGCTGCGCTCGGCCAGCCGCCACTGTCCGTCGATCTTGAAATATTCGGGATACATCGAGGTGCTGTGGAAGCCCTCCGGCGCGACGCCGTCCCGCTCGACGGACGCCCAGGCGGCGTCGGGCGCGTTTTTCAGCTGGGGAGAAGAAAAGTCCGGCGCGTGATAGGCCGGGAACACGAAAGCCATGGCAAAAACCTCCGGAGACGTTTTTCTTTTCTCTATTTTACACCGCCGGGCGGGCGAAATACAAGCATGACTTCCGAAAGGAAAGCCCCGTCCTGCGGACGGGGCTTTCCTTTTGAAGCTGCGGCGCTCAGATCCAGTATTTCTCCAGATTGAGGACCTCGCTGTTTTCCATATACTCCTTGAGATAGATCTCGCAGCATTCCTCCAGCGTGGCGTCGCTCTTGCTGTGCTCGAGCATGATGGAAATGATCCGGCTGGGGATCACGATGTCAAGGATCCTGGCCGAGCTGTGGCTGCGCGCCATGGCCGCGACGATCCTGCGCACGTCGGCGTCGGCAAAGAGCTGGGTGAAGAAGGCGCTCTCGTCCGCCTTGCGCTTGTCATAGGAGCGGTTGTGCAGCACGCGGATGCCCGTGGCGATCAGAAAGGTCAGCGGCATGATGGCCGTCAGCGGGATCCAGTGGGGCAGACGGGAAAGGAAGCCGTAAAAGTCGTTCCAGCCGCCCTTTTCCTCGCCCAGGACCGCGACCATGACGTAGTAGACGATCGCGTAGATCAGCACGGGGATCAGCGCCAGCAGCGAGTCGCGGATGGTCAGGCGCTTTTCGCTCATGAAAAAGCAGAAGGCCACGATCGCGAGGATCGGGCAGACCCCGTGCAGGAAAAAGCGCGAGCCCGTGAAGATCAGCACGAAGCCCTTGGCCGGCGAGAGGATGAACAGCGAGACCAGAAAGGTCAGCGCCACGGCGGTCACGCCCATGTAGACCAGATCCACGATCCAGCGCGGCATGTGATAATTGTGCGTGCGCAGCCCGTCGAGCGTATAGGGGATGACCATCGCCATCGCGGCCGCGCAGAGGATGTTGGAGTTGACCGTGAACATGCAGAAGGTCCGCAGGCCCATGTGGTCGAAGTTCTCGTCCGCGATGGTCGTGAGATTCATCGTCACGCCGACGCACACGCAGATCACGACGACGGCCGCGCTGAAAAAGGCCAGCTGGCACTGCCGCTTGGTGATCTTCATCGCTCTGTCCATAACAAGAAAACTCCTTTCGAAGCGTCCTTAACGCCGCGCGGGCGGAGGCGTCCTTTTACGACCTTATTCTACCACAGCGCGCCGCTGCCGCGCAAGAGCGCGCAATGCTTTGCGACGCATTCAGTATCCGACGACGACGCCGAGCACGATGAAGCCCAGCACCAGCAGGAAATTGACGAGGAACAGCGGCGCGCTTTTGCGGATCCAGGTGAAGTACTCGACCTCGATCATCGACAGCGAGATCAGCAGCACCGGCGAGGTGGGGAAGATCACGTTCGTGTAGCCGTCGCCGAAGGTGTAGAGCAGCACCAGCATCTGCTTCGACAGCCCCGTGTTCACCATGGCCAGCAGCCCCATCACCAGGATGGCCTTCGCCGTCGAGGAGGAGATGAAGAACTCCAACAGCAGCACGATGAGATAGATGATCAGCGCCACGAGGACCGGGCTGCGCCCGGCGATGAGCGTGTTGATGGAATTGACGATCGTCGGCAGGACGGCGCCGCGGTCAAAGACATATTTGATCGAGGCCGCCAGCGCGATGAACACGATCGTCGGCGCCGCGCCGCCGAAGCCACGCAGGAAGCTTTTGAGAACAAAGCGGAAATCCCCGCAGGCGATCGCCCCGGCCAGCAGACCGAAGATCAGGAAGTAGGCGATCAGGACCGGGACGGTATAGCCGCGCAGCGCCGCCGAGAGCGAACAGACGACGATCAGCGTCAGCGAGACGAGCAGAAAGACCGCATAACAGAGCTTCAGCCGCCTTGCATGCTCCGGCGCCGCTTCCCCGGGGCGCAGCGTCTCCGCCGCGGAGGCGCGCAGGGCCTCGTCGCGGCGCAGCGTCAGGCTCGAGAGCGGGTCCTTTTTCAGCCGCCGGAGATAGAAGAACAGAAAGGCCAGCAGCAGACCGAACATCACGAAAAAGATCAGGATGCGGAACCAGATGTGCTCCATCGGGTTCGCGCCGATGATCTCCGAGGCCAGCAGCACCGTGAAGGGGTTGGTGATCGCGCCCGCGAAGCCGAAGCCGCAGGCGAGGATGCAGCAGATGAAGCCCGTGAAGGAGTCGAAGCCGACGAGCACGCACAGCGCGCACACGATCGGCAGCATCGTGAGCATCTCCTCGAACAGACCGAGGAAGGAGCCGAAGCAGTAGAACAAAAAGGCGATCAGCACCAGCAGCAGGCCGCGGCGGTCGCGGAAGCGCTCGGATACCGCGCCGACCAGCGCGCGGATGCCGCCGACGTCGTTCATCACCTGGAAGGCCGCGGAGATCACGAACAGGAACAGCGAGAGCATGATCAGCGCGAGACCGTCCGAAGAAGCGAAGACCAGCACCGGAGCGAGCAGGCCCTGCCAGAGCGGGATGCCGCCGAGATCGTCGCGCCGCACATAGTCGAGATAGTTCGGCGTCCCGTCCGGCAGCAGGCCGAACTCGCCCTTCGGCAGGATATAGGTCAGCGCGATCGAGACGACGAGCAGTCCCAGCAGCAGCAGCGTGACCTGGATGAAGGACTTGCGGGAGATGTTGATGAGCGTCGGCTTGTCTTTACGCTTTTCCATCGTTTATCTCTCCTTCTTTTTTCTTCTCTCCGCCATCAGGTCGACCGCGAGCGCCCAGCGGGCGACCTGCCGCGGCTCGGCGAGCGGATAGAAGTAGTGCAGTTCGTTTTCGTGATAGAGCTCGAATTCCTCTGAGCAGGAGAAGGCCAGCGCGGGCAGCTTTTCGACCGGGATCGCGAAATCCTCCGCCTCGGAGCGGTAGCGGAATTCCTTCGTGTCCAGCGTGCATACGCCCTTTTCCCAACGGACGGGGCCGCCGTCCGCGCCGAAGATCTTCGTTTTGACCTCCGCGCGCAGGCAGAGCGCGTCGAGCTCCTCTTCCTCCATGCGGCGGATCGCGTCGCAGTAGCCGGGGATCGTGCCGATCTCGTCGGTGAAGCGGTAGCTCTCGTCGAGACGGTGGACCGCCCCGCAGGCGCGGCAGCGCAGCTCGCAGCCCACGCCCTCAGTCCGGTACAGCGCGCCGCAGTCGGCGCAGCGGTACAGCAGGCCTTCGAGCCCCGCGGCCTTGTCCTTCTGCGGGTAGCGTCCGGTCCCGTGCGCGGAGGCGTCGTTGTAAAGCTCTGCGCGGATCAGCTCGTCAAGCTGCGCGTCCGACATGGAGGAGAGCTCCTCCGGCCGCAGCACGCGGCGCACGCTCAGCCGGATATCCGAGCGGAAGCGTTTTTTGCGCCACTTCGGGTGCGCCCAGTAGGCCCCGTCGATCCGCAGCAGCACCAGCGGCGTTTTCAGCCGCCGGTACAGCGCGGCGCCGCTTTCGACGATGGGGTTCGAGCGCCCGTCCGGCGAGAGGCGGCCCTCCGGGAAGATGACCACGGGGTAGCCCCTGCGGATCGTCCGCAGGATGCCGAGCGGCGCGGCCAGATCGGGAGTAAAGAGCTTCTTCGACAGAATGCCGCCCCGCCTGGCCAGAGTCTTGAGGAGCGGGCGCGTGCAGTAGTATTCGTTGACGAGATAGCTGGGATTGCGCGGATGCGCCATCTGCGAGATGTAATAGAAATCCTCAAAGGACTCGTGGTTGGACAGCAGGATGTACGGCGGCTCGAGCTCGCGCAGGAGGGCGTCGTCGATCTCGACGCGCTGCCGCCTGCCCAGCCAGATCCGGACCAGGAGGAAGATGAAGGCGTAGGCCATCGAGTCCGGCGTCCCCTCCCGGCCGCGGAAGCAGAAGCGGCGGATAAAAAAGAGGATCAGGCCGAAGAGCAGCGCGGCCAGCAGGACGATCAGGAGGATCAGCTGCCACAGCGGCAGCTCGTTGACGAGGAAGGCCGTCCCCGCCGCGCCCATCAGATTGGACACGAGCACCGAGGGCAGCACGCCCGTCGCGACCGTCAGGATATAGCGGCGGTAGGGCAGCTTCGCGCTGCCGTAATAGCAGATCGCGCCGAAGGGGATCAGCGGCATGAAAAACAGCAGATAGAGCAGCAGCACGGTGTTGCGCTCGTGCAGCTCGGCCGACAGGCGCTCGATCTTCCCGCGCCGCTTTTCAAAAGCGGTGTTGATCAGCCCGAAGCGGCGCAGGAGCAGAAAGATGACGCTCGCGCCCAGGCAGACGCCCAGGTCGCACAGCGGCACGGACACCCAGATCGGATAGCTCAGCGCGCTGGAGATCTGGATGAACTCCGCGGGGATGAACACGACCAGCATCTGCAGCGCCTCGATCAGCACGACGCTGACGGCGCCGAGCGGGCCCTCCTCCTGCAGCAGGCGCTGCGCCCCGGTCAGATCGTGCCGCAGCTGCAGCCGGATCAGCGGGAGCATGACGTTGCTGAAAAATATGAAAAATAAAAAGACGATCGCCGCCACGATCGCGCAGACGGCGATCCGTTCTCCCGTGCGGGAGCTCCGCGGCGTTTCCCTGTTGTCCATGGCTCTGTCCTCGCGAGCGGGATCGGGCGGCCTGCCTGCGCGG
>ONQJ01000020.1 GCA_900319935.1 uncultured Eubacteriales bacterium
CCCGGCGAGGAGATCCTCGTCGTCGGCGACATCACCTCCGCGCGCGACCTCGGCGATTCCTATACGGGCGACTCGCTGCTCATCAGCATCCTCACGATCGTCTTCGTCTTCACGATCCTGCTCGTCACCTTCCGCACGGTCGTGGGCGCGATGATCCTGGTGTTCGTGATCCAGGGCAGCATCTGGATCAACTTCTCCTTCCCCTATCTGCAGCACGTCAGCCCCTCGTTCGTGACCAACATGATCGTCTCGGCCATCCAGATGGGCGCGACGATCGACTACGCCATCGTGCTGATGAACCGCTATCAGGCGCTGAAAAAGGAGCTTCCGATCCGCGAGGCCATGGCCCGCGCCGTGAACCAGAGCTTCGCCACGGTGCTGACCTCCGGCTCGATCATGACGATCGCGGGCCTTTTGATCGGCCTGCGCGTGAGCGACGTGTACGTCAGTCACATCGGCCTCGCCGTCGGGCGCGGCGCCTTCTGCTCGGTCGTGCTGGTGCTCACGGTCCTGCCGCAGCTGCTGGTGCTGCTCGACGGGGCGGTGGAAAAAACGCGTTTCCGTCTGACGCTTCGGGAGGAGGAAGAGACATGAACGGAAAAAAGATCCTCTCCGCGATCCTCGCGGCGCTGCTGTTTCTCTCGCTCCCGGGCGCGGCGCTGGCCGCGGCGCCTGCCGCGGAGGAAAAGCCGGAGGAGCGGATCGTCGAGCGCAGGATCGCTTCGACGACGGATTTTCTCCGCTTTGCGCGCTCCTGCGCGCGCGAGAGCTATTCCAGCGGCGTGCGCTTCGTGCTCGAGACGGATATCGACCTCACGGACACGGACTTTGAGAGCGTCCCCTACTTCGCCGGCGAGTTCGACGGCGGCGGCCACAGCGTGAGCGGTCTGCGCGTCGGGCGCGCGGGCTCGCGCCTGGGGCTGTTCCGCCAGATCGGCGAGGGCGCCTCGGTGCACGATCTCACCGTCTCCGGCAGCGTCGCGCCGGAGGGCACGCGGGAATTTCTCGGCGGTCTCTGCGGCGTGAACGCGGGGACGGTCAAAAACTGCGAATTCTCCGGCGAAGTGCTCGGCGTGAACGCCGTCGGCGGCCTCATCGGTCTGAATACGGGCAGCGTGTCCGGCTGCCGCGTCGACGCGCGCGTCTGCGGCGAGCATCAGGTCGGCGGCGTCGCCGGCAAAAACGCCGGCGTGCTGTTCAACTGCGAGAGCGCGGGGACCGTCAACGCCGAGGAGATCACCCCCTCCGGCGAGAAGAGCTTCGATCTCGCGACCCTCTCCCAGGACGATTTCACGGACCTGGGCGACGTCGGCGGCGTCGCGGGCGAGAACACGGGCGTCGTGCGCTTCTGCCGCGCCAAGGGCGCGGTGGGCTGGCACTACACGGGCTACAACGTCGGCGGGATCGTCGGCAAAAACAGCGGCTTTGTCGACAACTGCCGCTTCGAGGGCTCCGTCGAGGGCCGCCGCGACGTGGGCGGCGTCGTCGGGCAGAGCATCCCCTACGCGGCCTGGGAGCTGTCCGAAGGGAAGCTCAAGGAGCTCGAAAAGGGCATCGCCGCGCTCAACGGCCTGCTGGGCTCGGCCTCGCGCACGATCGGCGCGCTGAGCACGACGCTCGCGGGGGAGCTGGACAACATGAGCAGCCTGTCCACCCAGGCCATGAGCGCGGTGAGCCAGCTGCTCGGCGCCGCCGCAGGGCAGACCTCCAACTATCTCGCGGGCATCACGGTCGACCCCGTGACGGGCGAGATCACGCTGCCGAACGCGAACTACGCCATGGCTGACACCTCCGCGCTGACGGCGGCGATGGGCGGGCTCTTCGCACAGATGAAGACGATCGCCGGCGCGATGGAGAACGGCGTCGGCGGCGCGGCGGAGGACTGGCAGCGCATCAGCGGCCAGATGAGCTATATCTTCAACCTGCTCTTTTCGATGATGGAGGAGGTCGGCAAGGGCGACCTCATCACCTCGCGCGATCTCTCGCTCAGCGAAGCCTACGACCACGACGAGGGCGCGGTGGCGCGCTGCGAGAACCGCGGCAGCGTGCGTGCCGAGCTCAACGCCGGCGGCGTCGTGGGCTGCATCGCCTTCGAGCTGTCCTTCGACAAGGAGGACACGCTCTCGAGCGCGGACTTTCTGCCCACGCAGGCCGAGCGTCTGCTCTTCGCCGTCGTGCGCGGGAGCAAAAACAGCGGCGCGGTCGCCAGCCGCGGCGACTGCGCGGGCGGCGTCGTCGGGCGCATGGACGTCGGCGCGGTCGTGGACTGCGTGAGCACGGGGAAGATCTCCTCGCAGAGCGGCGACTACGTCGGCGGGATCGCGGGCGAGGCCGGCGGCACGCTGGCGCGCTGCACCGCGCGCTGCGAGCTCGAGGGCGGCCGCTACGTCGGCGGCGCCGCGGGTCTGGGCACGGACCTGACGGAGTGCCGCGCCTGGACGCATATCGCGCGCGCCTCGGAGTATGCCGGCGCGCTGGCCGGCTGGTGCGAGGGGACGGTCAAAGACAATCTCTACGTCGCGGACGGCGTGGAGGGCGTGGACGGCGTGGGCCGCATCGGCCAGGCCGATCCCGTCACGCGCTCGGAGTTCCTCGCGACGGGCGGGCTGCCGGAGGGCTTCGAAAACGTCAGCGTGCGCTTCTACGTCGAGGGCGAGCTCTGCCGCACGCTCTCCGTCCCCTTCGGCGGCGCGCTCGAAGCGCTGCCGCGCGTCGAGGACCGCGGCGGCGCGGCCTGGGTCTGGGAGGATTTCGACGCCTCGGCGATCTACTGCGACGCGGAGGTCTCGGGCGCCTATCTCGAGCCGGTGAAGACCATCTCCTCGGGCGGGGACTTCCCGCTCTTCCTCGTCGAGGGCGAGTTCTTCGACGGGCAGGAGCTGGAGGTGCTGCCCTTCGACGGCGCGCCGGAGGAGGGCGAGTCCCTCGGCGGCTACACGCTGCGCGTCGAGGGCTGCGACGGCCCGCTGACGGTGCGCATGCGCTCCGACGGCGGCGCGGCTGTCTTCGCGCCGGACGGCGAGGGGGGCTGGCGCGCGCTCGAGAGCGAGTGGGACGGACGCTATCTCGTCTTCGGCCTTCCCAACGGCGGCTCCTTCGCCGTGACGGCGGCCGAGGCGCGGCACGACGGGCTGCTCTGGGCCGCCGCGGGCGGCGCGGCGCTGCTCGCGCTCGTGTCGGCGGACGGGCGATCGCGCGCCGGAAGAAAGACAAGGCGCCGCCCGAGGCTCCGGGCGCGACAGAATGAACGAAAACACGGGGGAGAGCGCGGCGCGCTTTCCCCCTTTTTCACAAAAATGACAAAGGGCGTTGACTTTTGCGATTTGTGGTGCTAAAGTAAGGCCATCTTCCACGGAGGTGCAGACTTGATGTTTTTCCGCTTCGCAGCCGCTTACCGCTATTACCGCTATTTCAAAGGGAAATAGGGGTCGTTTGTGCTGCGGGAAAAACCAAGCCGTTTTGAAAAACAAGTCCGGGCCGCACAGACGACTGTGCGGTTTTTCTTTTTCGGACAAAGCCTTTGTGAGAAACAGGAGGAAAGAAACATGAAAAAGATCCTTGCTCTCGTCTGCGCGCTGTGCCTCGTCTTTGCGCTGTGCGCCTGCGGCCAGACCGCCGCGCCCGCCGCCGAAAAGACCTTTACCGTCGGCATCTGCCAGCTCGTGCAGCACCCCGCGCTCGACGCCGCCACGCAGGGCTTCCGCGACGCGCTGAGCGAAAAGCTCGGCGACCGCGTCGTCTTTGTCGAGCAGAACGCCTCCGGCGACGCGCCGACCTGCGCGGTCATCTGCAACCAGTTCGTCGGCGACGAGGTCGACCTGATCATGGCCAACGCCACGCCCGCGCTGCTCGCGGCCCAGTCCGCCACCAACACGATCCCCGTGCTGGGCACCTCGGTGACCGACTACGCCTCCGCGCTGGAGATCGACAACTGGAACGGCAAGACCGGCACGAACATCTCCGGCACCTCCGACCGCGTGCCCGAGGAAGAGCAGGCCAAGGTCCTCAACGAGCTCTTCCCCGACGCCAAGACCGTCGGCATCCTCTTCTGCTCGGCCGAGCCGAACTCCCGCGTGCAGGCCGACGCGATCACTCCCGCGCTCGAGGGCATGGGTTACAGCGTGAAGGAATTCGTCTTCGCCGACTCCAACGACGTCGCCGCCGTGACGACCACCGCCTGCGACGAGTGCGACGTGCTCTACATCCCCACCGACAACACCGCCGCCTCGAACTCCGAGCTCATCAGCAACGTGGCGCTCAACGCCAAGACCCCGATCATCGCCGGCGAGGAGGGCCTGTGCAAGGGCTGCGGCGTGGCGACGCTGTCCATCTCCTACTACGATCTCGGCCGCGTGACCGGCGAGATGGCCGCCGAGATCCTCCTCAACGGCAAGAACCCCGGCGACATGGAGATCCAGTTTGCCCCCTTCATGAAGAAGTTTGACGCCGACATCTGCGCGGCGCTCGGCATCACCGTCCCGGAGGGCTACACGGCCATCGACTGATCCTTTACGAAACGGAGCGATAACGCAACGTGAGTATCCAAGCCTATTTTTCTTCTCTGAGCCTGCTCAAGCTGCTCAAAAACATGCCGGGCGGCATCGCGCAGGGCCTGATCTGGGGCCTGATGGCGCTGGGCATCTATATCACCTTCCGGCTGCTGGACATGGCCGATCTGACGGTCGACGGCTCGTTCACGACGGGCGGCGCCTGCGCGGCGATGATGATCCTCGCCGGGCACGGCCCCTGGGCCGCGCTGGGCGTCGCGCTGATCGCGGGCATGCTGGCGGGGCTGTGCACCGGTCTTCTGCACACCAAGCTGGGCATCCCGGCGATCCTCGCGGGCATCCTGACGCAGTTCGCGCTCTATTCGGTCAACCTGCACATCATGGGCATGGCCGCCAACCGCGCCCTGAGCGTGGACAAGTACCCGCTGCTGCTCTCCTCGCGCCATATCGGCGCGGCCATCGGCAAGGGCCTTGTGATCGCCGCGGTGATCGTGGCGCTGATGTACTGGTACTTCGGCACCGAGCAGGGCCGCGCCATCCGCGCCACGGGCGACAACCCGGCCATGAGCCGGGCGCTGGGCATCAACATCGACAACATGAAGGTGCTCGGCCTTGCGCTCTCCAACGGGATCGTGGCGCTCGCGGGCGGACTGATGGCCCAGTATCAGGGCTTCGCGGACATCAACATGGGCCGCGGCGCGATCGTGATCGGCCTGGCGGCCGTGATCATCGGCGAGGTGCTCGTGCGCGCGCTCTTCAAGCGCTACATCAACTTCTCGATCCTTCTGGCCTTCACGGTGCTCGGCGGCGTGCTGTACTACCTCGTCGTGGTGGTCGTGCTGTGGCTCAAGCTCGATTCGAACGATCTCAAGCTCTTCACGGCCGTGATCGTCGCGCTCTTCCTCGCCGTGCCGCACTTCCGCGACCGGAAGCAGCACAGCTTCCGCGGCGGGAAAAAGAAGGGGGTGACGGGCGATGCTTGACCTCATCGGCGTCTCCAAGACCTTCAATCCCGGCACGATCAACGAGAAGAAGGCGCTCGTCGACCTGGATCTGCACCTTGACGACGGCGATTTCGTCACCGTCATCGGCGGCAACGGCGCGGGCAAATCCACGCTCCTCAACGCCGTGGCCGGCGTGTGGCCGGTGGACAGCGGGCAGATCCTGCTCGACGGCGAGGATATCACCGCCCTGCCGGAATACCGGCGCGCCGTGCACATCGGCCGCGTGTTCCAGGACCCGATGATGGGCACCGCGCCGAACATGCAGCTGGAGGAGAACCTCGCCCTGGCGCTGCGGCGCGGGCAGAAGCGCGGCCTGAAGTGGGGCGTGACGAAGCTCGAGCGCGAGGACTACCGCGCGCTGCTGGCCGATCTCGGACTCGGGCTCGAGGACCGGCTGACCGTGAAGGTGAGCCTGCTCTCCGGCGGCCAGCGCCAGGCTCTGACGCTGCTGATGGCGGCGCTGCGGCGGCCCAAGCTGCTGCTGCTCGACGAGCATACCGCCGCGCTCGACCCCGCCACCGCGGCGAAGGTGCTCGAGCTGTCGGACCGCATCGTCTCGGAGTCGCAGCTGACCACGCTGATGATCACCCACAACATGAGCGACGCGATCCGCCACGGCAACCGCCTTATCATGATGGACGAGGGGAGGATCATCCTCGACGTGCGCGGCGAGGAGAAAAAGAAGCTCACCAAGCGCGCGCTGATCGACCTCTTCGCCCAGAACGCGGGCTACCAGCTCGAGAGCGACCAGACCCTTCTGAGCAAGAACTGAACGCAAAAAAACGCCCCCGAAGGTCTTTCCTTCGGGGGCTCTTTTTTTCTGTTCAGCTCTCCGGTTCTTCCTTCCCGCGGCGGGGGCGGCGGCGAGGCCCGGGCAGCGCCGCGCCGACGTCGATGCCCGTGAGCTGCTTGATGACCCACAGGAAGAACAGCAGCACCAGCAGCGGGATCACGCAGGAGGTCACGATCATGATGGCCAGGGTCTCGACGAAGCGGTTGACGGTGTCGACGGCCCGGTCGGTCAGCGAGGTCGCGGTTTCGGAGATCCGATCGAGGATCGAGGCGACCAGGCCCTTGTCCCCGGCGGCGTCGGCCAGCGGGGCCGTCTCGTCCGAGAGCGTTTCGGCGGCGCTGATCGTGGTGTCGATCGACTCGCGGTAGGCCCCGTAGATCAGATCCGAGACCTTGAAGCTGATCGGGATGATCAGGTACAGCGCCAGTCCCACGGCCGCCAGCTTGAAGCCCAGGCGGCGGAAAAGCGGCCCGCCGTGCCAGACCGAGACGATCCCCAGCGCGCAGGCGACGGGGATCAGAACCTTGAACACGCCCGCGCCAATGATGCCGATGAGGTATTTTTCCGAATAGAGCACGCAGAGGATCAGCAGGAAATACTCCGAGAAATCCGCGAGCTTGCCGGCGATCGGCGTGGCGGTGTCGCCCGGGATGGCGGACACGCCGAAGGAGGCCAGCGAAGCCGAGGCCGTCAGCTTGAGCACGTCCTCGGTCTTTTCGTCGATCACGCCGACGGTCGCGGCGTGGGTCGCGGGGGCGGCCGCCCTGTCCGCGAGAAAGAGGAAGGAGAACACCGCCAGCAAAAGCAGCAGCGCGGACAGCAGGATCTTCTTGAGCGCGGCTTCCGACATGTCCCTCACCTCATCCCTTCGCCCGTGCGAACACGAGCGTGTATTCGTTCAGATCGACGAGCGCCCCAATCACGTTGCGCGCCAGCGCGTGCGCGTTTTCGTCCGCGCGCGCGAGCACGCCGCGCTCAAGGGCCTTTTCGCGCGCGGTGGTCTCCAGCTCGATGAGGGAGTTGTTGAAATCCGCCGCGGAGATCGGGTTGCCCAGGCCCGCTTTTTCGGAATAGAGCAGGAAGCTCTCCGGGTCGATGTCCACGTCCGTGATCGCGGCGGGAGGCAGCGTGACGGTGATGAGCCGCTGTTCATCGTCCTTCTCGATCGAGGCCGCGCCGAGGTCCACGCCCGCGCGCACCACGCCGTCATAGCTCACGAGATAGCTCGATTCCGTGAGCGGGAGCTCGAACTTCCAGAGCTTTTTGACGCTGGAATAGCTGACCACCTCGGTGAAGTAGTACTCGTCCGTGACGAGCAGGCCCAGCTCGCGCACGCCGTCCGTCAGGATGGCGGAGTCGATCTCCTTTTCCACGGTGACGATCTTCTCCACTTCCTTTTCGCGCACGACGACCTCCTGCGCGGGGCGCGGCGTGACGGAAAGCGGCGTCTCCGGCCGTTTTGCGTTCCGGACCGCGTACACGATGAACACCACCGCGATCGCCGTGAGCACCAGCGCGATCAGACCAACGAGGATCTTCGTTTTCTTTTTCTCCGCGACCATGGCCGTCCCTCCCTGTAAAAGCGCTTTGACGGGAATACCATTATCCTATCACACGACTTGTTTTTCGACAAGAAAAACTATATAATGAAAGCAGCCATTATACGGAAAGACCGCTACCATAAAAGGAGGTATCAGCGTACCATGGAAAAGCATCTGCTCTCCGGCAACGAGGCGATCGCGCGGGGAGCGTATGAGGCGGGCGTGAAGGTCTGCTCCGCCTATCCCGGCACCCCCAGCACGGAGATCTTCGAGTCGCTGCCGCAGTACGGCGGCGCGCTCTACTGCGAATGGGCGCCGAACGAAAAGGTGGCCACGGAGGTGGCCTACGGCGCGTCGATCGGCGGCGTGAGGAGCCTGTGCGCGATGAAGCACGTGGGGCTCAACGTCGCGGCCGACCCGCTGTTCACCGCGGCCTACAACGGCGTGGGCGGCGGCTTTGTGATCGTCACGGCCGACGACCCGAGCATGCACTCGTCCCAGAACGAGCAGGACAACCGCAACTACGCCAGGAGCGCGAAGGTCGCCCTCGTCGAGCCGAGCGATTCGCAGGAGTGCATCGACTTCATGAAGGAGGCCTATCACATCTCCGAGACCTTCGACATGCCGGTCATCTTCCGCACGACGACGAATATCTCCCACTCGAAGAGCCTCGTGAGCTTCTCCGAGCGCCGGGAGGCCGAGACCGCGCCCTATGTGCGCAACCAGCCCAAGTTCAACTGCTCGCCGGCCAACGCCTACCGCAACCACCCGAAGGTGGAGAAAAACCTCCGGGCGCTGGAGGAGTACGGCGAGAGCTGCCCGATCAACAAGCTCGAGCTCAACGGCTCCAGGGTCGGCGTCGTCACGGCCTCGATCGCCTATCAGTACGCGAAGGACGTCTTTCCCGAGGACACGTCCTTTCTGAAGCTGGGCCTGACGAACCCGCTGCCGATGAAGCTCATCCGCGACTTCGCCGCGAAGGTCGAAAAGCTCTACGTCATCGAGGAGCTCGACGGCTTCATGGAGGAGCAGATCAAGGCCGCGGGCATCCCCTGCGTCGGCAAGGAGCTGGTCAGCAACCTATACGAGCTCAATCCCGAGCGTCTGCGCGAGATGATCTTCGGCGTCAAGCCCGTGACGAAGGAGCTTGCCGTCAAGGCCGTGCCGCGCCCGCCCGTGCTCTGCCCGGGCTGCCCGCACCGCGGCTTCTTCTACACGATGTCGAAGGGCAGGGACTTCGTGATCGCCGGCGACATCGGCTGCTACACGCTCGGCGGCGCGGCGCCGCTGGACGCGATGGACACCTGCGTGTGCATGGGCGGCGGCTTCTCGATCGCCATGGGCATGTCCAAGGCCTTCGAGGCCAAGGGCGAGCAGAAAAAGATCTTCGGCGTGGTGGGCGACTCCACCTTCTTCCACAGCGGCATGACCGGCGCGGCCGAGATCCTGTACAACAAGGGCCGGGTCATCCCCGTCGTGCTCGACAACCACATCACCGGCATGACCGGGCATCAGGACAACCCCGGCTCCGGCTACACGCTGCAGGGCGAGGTCGCCGCGGCCATCCGGATCGAGGACGTGCTGCGCTCCTTCGGCTATGAGAACGTGATGATCGTCGATCCGCAGGACCTTGCCGCGATGCAGAAGGCCGTGGACGACGCGCTCGCCTCCGAAACGCCCGCGGCGATCATTTGCCGCAGGCCCTGCCTGCTCATCAAGCGCATCCGCCACGAAAAGGGCCTTTGCGTCGTCGACCGCGACAAGTGCATCGGCTGCAAAAAGTGCCTGAAGGTCGGCTGCCCGGCCGTGATGATCAAGGACAGGAAGTCCTCGATCGATCCGAATCAGTGCGTGGGCTGCACGCTCTGCGCGCAGGTCTGCCCCGTCGGGGCGATCTCCAGAAAGGAGGGCAAGTGATGGCTGTCAAACACGCGATCCTTGTCGGCGTCGGCGGTCAGGGCGCGATCCTGACGGCGAAGGTGCTGGTGAGCGGCCTGATGAAGGCCGGCTATGACGTCAAGATGTCCGAGGTCCACGGCATGAGCCAGCGCGGCGGCAGCGTCTCGACCCAGGTGCACTGGGGCGAGAAGGTCTACTCCCCGCTGATCGGCCCGGGCGCGGCGGACGTCCTCGTCGCCTTTGAGAAAATGGAGGCCGTGCGCTACGCGAGCTTCCTCAAGCCGGAGGGCGTGGCCGTCATCAACGACTACGAGCAGGCCTCCGCCACGATCGCGGCGGGCCTGGCCGAGTACCCCGCGGGCTGTCTCGAGGCCATGCAGGCGAACTTCAAATGCTACACGCTCGACGCGGCGGGGATCGCCGAAGAGCTGGGCAACGCCAAATGCATGAACATCGTGCTCTTCGGCGCGCTGACGCACGCGCTGGGCATGGAGGACATCGACTGGGAAGAGATCCTCCGCGAGACCGTCCCGCCGAAGTTCCTCGAGCTGAACCTGAAAGCCTACCGCGCCGGACGCGCCGCCGCGGCGAAGTGATCCGAAACAAAACGAAGAGGGAAGCCGCCGGGCTTCCCTCTTCGTTTTTTGTCCTTTCACAATTCTTAAGAAACAGGCGGTTGACAGTTGTAGTCTGCGGTGCTATGATGCAGTTGTCTAGACTACACGTGTAATCTCTCCGAGGAGGAAATGGCCATGTCTCAGTTTTTAGCCGACAAGATCTCCGATTCCGAACTGGAGGTCATGAAGGTCCTGTGGCGGGCGGAGGACGCTCTGCCTGTCAATGTGATCCGCGAGACCCTGCAGAAAGACCGCGGCTGGGAGCCCACCACGGTCAAGACCCTGATCGGCCGCCTTGTTGCAAAAGGCGCGGTCCGGCAGGAAAAGCGAAACGTCTTTTATTATTCCCCGCTCATCGGCGAGGAGGAGTACAACGCCTGGGCGACGGACAACCTGATCCGCAAGCTGTATCACGGCAGCGCCCGCGACCTCGTCGCCGCGCTCGTCCAGTCGGACGGTCTGAGCCGGGACGATATTGAGGAGCTGCGCAATATGTTTCGCGTGGAGGAATAAAAGGGCATGAAAATGCTGCTGTATATGACGCTCGGCGGCAGTGCGCTGGCGCTGTTGCTGCTTGCGTTGCGCTATCTCTGCTTCCGGAAGATGCCGAGCACGGTGTATTATTACGCCTGGCTGCTGGTTCTGCTTCGCTTTGCGCTTCCGCTCCCCGGTTTGGTTCCGACAGAACTGCGTCAGAGCGAGCACCCGGCCGCCGCGCCGGTCTATACCGCCGCGCCTGTTGAGGAAGAGCCGGAGCAGATGGATTTCCCCATGTCCGAGAAGGCCACAGCACCCGGAATCGCAGCTCCAGCCGAGCCGAAGACGGCACAGGCAGAGACCGCTCCCGCGGCCGTTACCCCGACAACGCGTGCGCCATCGCACAGCTTCGACTGGCGCTCTCCCGTCCTGTGGCTGTCGATCTGGGCCTTCGGCGCTGTATTTAGCCTTTCCATCACCGTATGCGCCTATCTGACCTTCACGCGGCGGCTGCGCCAGACGCTTCGGAGAGCGGATCCGTTCTCCCAGGCGCTCTATGCCTCGTTTCCGGGCAAAAAGCCCTCGCTCTGGCGCTGCCGCGCGGTCAAAACGCCGCTGATGTACGGCATCTTTTCTCCACGGATCGTGCTGCCGGATCGGGAATACGACGAAGACCAGCTCGCCAACATCCTGCGCCACGAACTGATGCATTACCGCAGACGCGACCCGCTGTACAAGTGGCTGGCGGTGTTCGTCCTCAGCGCGCATTGGTTCAACCCGCTCAGCTGGGTCATCCGCCGCGAGATCGGCCGCGCCTGCGAGCTGAGCTGCGACGAGATGCTGCTGCGCGGCATGACGCGCTTTGAAAAGCAGTCTTACGGCAATACGCTTCTGAATACGGCGGCCTCCGGCGCGCTCCCCGCCGGCGTCGTCGCCACGACCTTCTCGACCGAGAAGAAAAACTTAAAAGAAAGATTGGAGCAGATCATGACTTATAAAAAAAGCACAGCCCGCCTGATTGCAGCCATGCTGACACTTGTGCTTCTCGCAGGCTGTGGGGTGGTTGCCGGTCCTGCTTTGGAGAAAGAAGAAGCGAGCCATGTGCCCGATCCAACTGATGCCCTGCGCGTGAGCAGCATAGACGAATTGCTTGATGCCATCGCTCCGAACACGCTGATTCTTCTCGAAGAAGGAGAGTATGACCTATCCTCCGCTTCGACTTATGGCGAAGCGGATCCGAGTCCCTATTATTCCTGGAATCCCAAGGATAAGGGTGGATATGAGCTGAGTATTCACAACGTGGACAATCTCAACCTTTTCGGCGCCGGAATGGACAAGACAACAATCACCGCAGAACCGAGATACGCCAACGTGATGAAGTTTGTCGACTGCCACGGTCTCACACTGTCCGACCTAACCGCTGGACATACAGAAGAATCTGGCTTCTGCCAAGGCGGGGTCCTCTGTCTGGAGACCTGCAGCGATGTTTCTGTTCTTTACTGCGGCCTATACGGCTGTGGAACAATCGCTGTTTACGGAGAAGATTGCAACAATTTGAGCGTGGCAGACAGCCATATTTATGAATGCAGTATACATGCCCTGTATGTCGTTGGTTGTCGCAACGTGCGCGTGACAGACAACGAAGTCTATCGCCTCGGCGTACAGGAAGGACAGGAACTTGCCTCGGTTCTGTTTGATGTCGTTTTCTCGGATGGTGTCTCAATCTGCGGAAACCGTGTGTATGATAACTCCGCACAGTATCTGCTACATAGCAAATATGCCGAAGACATCAGTTTTCTTTCCAACGAGGTCTACGACAACCGTTTTGATACTGCTGTTTTCGATTTGGATCCGTATTCTTGCATCGTGGATGGCTGTTCCTTCCACGACAACGTCAGTTCGAATCCTAATCTGCCTCTGACATGGTCGATGCGCAATGAACTCGGCATATACGACCGCAATGGAGATTCTTTGGATGAAGCTGCGCTCGAAGCTATGACGCTTGAGGAGATTGACCTCAACACCGTTACTCCGCCCGTTCACGCGGCACAGTCCGTCGACGTTCCCGCCGGCGAGGAGATCGCGGTCTCGACGGTGGACGAGTTTCTCAAGGCCATCGGGCCGGAGCGCACGATCGTGCTCAAGGCCGAGCTCTTCGACCTCTCGGAGGCCGCCAACTACGGCTCCAAGGGAGGGGAGTACTACTACTGGAGGGAGGATTTCGACGGGCCCGCGCTGGTGATCAAGGGCGTGAAGGACCTTGCGATCCGGGCGGAGGCGGATTCTCCCCGGGAGACGACCGTCTCCGCCGTGCCGCGCTACGCCGACGTGCTGAGCTTTGTCGACTGCGAGAATATCACGCTCTCCGGCTTCACCGCCGGCCACACGAAGGAGCCCGGCTCCTGCTCCGGCGGCGTGCTGCTGTTTGAAAACTGCGGCGGCGTGCTGATCGAGCGCTGCCGTCTCTTCGGCTGCGGCATCCTCGGCCTGCAGACGCGGAACTGCCGGGACCTGCGGATCGACTCGACCAAGATCTACGAATGCTCGCAGGGGGCGGGCAGCTTCTTCCAGACCGAAGGGATCGCCTTCACCGGCTGCGTCGTGACGGACGTGCCTTCGCCCGCGCTCTATTTCAACGCTTGCCGTGATGTGAGCTGGAACGGCGAGGCGCTCGTCGGCATGCAGTTCGATATAGACGAAAACCAGTCGCCTGTCGATCCGGCATCGGGCCTCTCGCCAGAGGAAGCCCTAGAGGCGCGGAAAGAGGAAGTGGAGCTGGCCACTCGCTTGTCAATTGCAGAGCTTGAAAACCCGCACTTTAACGACGTGGCCCATTCGTATGATCCGAACAGCCCGATAATGCTCTTCGCTGCCGAAATCCAGCGCCTAATCGCGGACGGCGACTGGGAGGCTCTGTCGAAAAAGATGTATTACCCGCTGGCGGTCTATTCCGATGACAGAAGCTTCCACCTATGGACAGAGACCGAATTTGTCAGCTCCATGCAGGACGAGGGCTTTTATACGAAAAACGGGATCGAAGAGTTCCGTCAGCGTGTCGCCGCCGCGTCGCTCGACGAGTTCGGCGAATGTATTTACGGGGACACCTTCTGCGACCATCTGATCGCCTTATTTCCCGTCGGAGATCCTACAGATCCAGGGAATCTCCGCGTGAGCTGTCTGTCCCTGCAGACGCCGCTCTGGCCGGGCAATCCCGCATACGCGGAGACCGCCGCTCCGACACCCGCGCCCTGATACAGACAAAAGCAAGAAGAGGGAAGCCGTCGGGCTTCCCTCTTCGTTTTCTCTTTTCATTTTTTGTCCGGCGGGAAGAAGCCCTCGACGGAGAGCTGGCCCTCCTGCTCGCGGATCTTCTTTTTCCAGCAGCGGTGGCACATCGCGACGTAGCTGTCGTTGCCGCCGAGCAGGATCTGCCCGCCGCTGGTGACGATGCGGCCGGAGGCGTCGATGCGGGCGTTGACCGTGGCCTTGCTGCCGCAGGCGCAGACCGTCTTGATCTCGGTCAGCGAGTCCGCCAGCTCCATGAGGCGCTGCGAGCCGGGGAAGAAGCGCGTGAGGAAATCGGTGCGCAGCCCGAAGCAGAGCACGGGGATATCCTCCTCGTCGACGAGGGCGCGCAGCTGGTCGATCTGCGCGGGGGTGAAGAACTGGGCCTCGTCGGAGATGATCACGTCGTAGGCGCCGATCTTCCGGTATTCCGCGGCGATGTCCTGCTCGGGCGTGATGATCTGCGCGTGCGCCTCGAGCCCGATGCGGCTGCGGATCAGGTCCGCGCCGTCGCGGGTGTCGACGCTGGGCTTGATGAGCCAGACGCGCATACCCTTTTCCTCGTAATTGAATTTGGTGATCAGCGCCTGGGCGGACTTGGACGAGCCCATCGCGCCGTATTTGAAATAGAGCTTGGCCACGTGATCTTACTCCTCTTCGCCGTAGATGTGCGCGCGGACGCGGGAGACGACCATGCGCATCGCGACCTGGTTGTGCCCGCCCTCGGGGATGATGAGGTCGGCGTAGCGCTTGCTGGGCTCGACGAACTGCTCGTGCATGGGCTTGACGGTCGTGAGATACTGGTCGATCACGCTCTCGAGACTGCGGCCGCGGTCGCGCACGTCGCGGCGGATGCGGCGCAGGATGCGCACGTCCGCGTCGGTGTCGACGAAGAGCTTGATGTCCATGAGCTCGCGCAGCTCCGGCACGGCGTAGATGAGGATGCCCTCGACGATGACGACCTTCGCGCTTTTGACGATAACGGTCTTGTCGCTGCGGTCGTGGATCGAGTAGTCGTAGATCGGGCAGACGACGTCCTTCCCCGCCTTGAGATCGCGCACGGCCTGCACGAACAGCTCGTTGTCGAAGGCGTCGGGGTGGTCGTAGTTGAGCTTGGCGCGCTCCTCGTAGGGCATGTCGTGGTGCGCCTTGTAGTAGTTGTCGTGGTAGATGACGGAGACCTCTCCGCCGAAGCGCTGCATCAGCTTTTTGGTGATCGTGGTCTTGCCGCTGCCAGTGCCGCCGGCCAGGCCGATGATCATGACGTCGCTCATATCGCATGTACCCCCGCGTATTGTCTTTTTCCTCCCCTATCTTACCATCTTGGTTTGACTTTTGCAATTTATACTTATATAATCTTCTTATACGAATCATCCAGGAGGTAAAAGCCATGTCCATCCCCACCCCCCATATCAACGCCAAGGCCGGCGAGATCGCCAAGACCGTGCTGATGCCGGGCGATCCGCTGCGCGCGAAATTCATCGCCGAGACCTTTCTGACCGACCCGAAGCTCGTCAACAACGTGCGCGGCGTGCAGGGCCACACCGGCACCTGGAAGGGCGTGCCCGTCACGGTCATGGCCTCCGGCATGGGCATCCCGTCCATCAGCATTTACAGCTGGGAGCTGTATCATTACTACGACGTGGACAACATCATCCGCATCGGCTCGGCCGGCGCGCTGAGCGACGATCTCGACGTCATGGACATCGTCATCGGCCAGGGCGCCTGCACCAACTCCGTCCTGCCGAGCACCTTCGGCACGCCCGGGCTCTACGCCCCGATCGCGGATTACACGCTGCTGCAGAAGGCCGTCGAGGCCGCAGAGGAGCACAAGGCGAAGTTCATGGTCGGCAACATCCTCTCGTCCGACAACTTCTACGCCGCCGAGGGGCAGAGCGCCAACGACCTGTGGAAGCGCATGGGCGTGCTCGCCATCGAGATGGAGGCGGCGGGGCTCTACGCCAACGCGGCCTACGCGAAGAAGCGCGCGCTGTGCATCTGCACGATCTCCGACCACCTCTACAAGCAGCAGTATCTCTCGGCCGAGGAGCGCCAGACCTCCTTCACCCAGATGATGGAAATTGCCCTCGATACGGCCGTGAAAATGGCAGAGATCAAATAAGAACAGATCCGCAGCCCAGCCGCGGGCGGGTGCGGATCTGAAAGGAAAAACAAGGTCGGCGGCCGGAAAGCGCCGAGGAAACGAGGCGCGGCGGCCTCACGGCCTTGTTTTGACGCGATGGAAATTGCCCTCGACACGGCCGTGAAAATGGCGGAGATCAAATAAAGCGCCGCTCCCGCCGCGCGGAGGGGAAGCTGCAATTTTCTGTAAAACAAGCGGATTTTCCTTGATTTACTCCCCCCGCGCGTGATATAATACTCTGCGGCGTGTGAGAGCACGCCGATGGGACAAAACAAAAAATGCTATGGAGGAACAAACATGAAAAAGATTCTCGCACTCGTCCTCGCGCTGTGCATGATCTTCGCCCTCTGCGCCTGCGGCCAGTCTGCTGCTCCCGCTGCCAGCGCCAAGGTCAAGATCGGTATGGTCACCGACGTCGGCGGCGTCAACGACAAGTCCTTCAACCAGACCTCCTGGGAAGGCCTGCAGGCTCTCGCCAAGGAAGACAGCCGTTTCGAAGTCAACTACCTCGAGTCCAAGACCGACGCTGACTACCAGACCAACATCAACACCTTCATCGATGAGAAGTACGACCTGATCATCTCGGTCGGCTACATGCTCGCCGACGCCACCCGCGCCGCCGCCGAGGCCAACCCCGATCAGAAGTTCGCCATCATCGACGACGACACCTGCGCCGATCTGCCGAACGTCGCCTGCCTGATGTTCGCGCAGGAGCAGGCCTCCTACCTCGTCGGCCTGGTCGCCGGCTCCGTCACCCAGAGCAAGACCATCGGCTATGTTCAGGGCATGGTGTTCCCGTCCATGAACAAGTTCGGCGTGGGCTTCATCTCCGGCGTTCTGGCCGTCTGCCCCGACGCCACCGTTCTGCAGTACAACGCCAACAACTTTGGTGACTCCGCCGGCGGCTCCACCGCTGCGAAGGACATGATCACCAAGGGCGCCGACGTCATCTACCACGCTGCCGGCGGCACCGGCATGGGCGTCATCGAGGCCTGCAACGAGGAAGGCATCTGGGCCATCGGCGTCGACACCGACCAGAGCATCCTGGCTCCCGACCACGTCATCACCTCCGCCATGAAGCGCGTTGACGTTGCTTCTCAGGACATCTCCAAGGCTGTCGCCGACGGCAAGTTCGTCTCCGGCGTGCACCTCTACGATCTGTCCAACGGCGGCGTTGACCTCGCCCCGACCCGCGACCACATCCCCGCTGACGTTCTCGCCGTTGTCGAGCAGGCCAAGGCCGACATCATCGCCGGTAAGATCGTTGTCCCGCAGCTCGCCGAGGAAGTCCCCCAGTTCACCCTCGCCGGCTGATAATCGTCCCGGATCACACAGAGAACACGGCCCGTTCGGGCCGTGTTCTTTTGTTGTCGACGAGGCGTCGACAGCAAAAGGCAAAAACAGAAACTTCCCGAAAAGTTCCTGTTTTCGCTGTGATCGTACGAAGAAAGGGGGCTCTCCGCCCCCTCTCTTCGCTCTCCCCCCGCAGGTCGAAACGCTCCCTCAGGTTTGTCTTCGGTCTGAGAACACGGCCCGTTCGAGCCGTGTTCTTTTTTTATGTTTTGCGCGAAGAAACAGTAGAAAAACCGTCGGACCTATGTTACAATAAAGTATCTTTTGTAGTTTGGGAGAATATGTCTATGGTTGATTTCTATCAAATCAGAAGTCCTCTTTCCCAGATCACCGAGGAGCGGATGCACCGCTTTGTCAACGCGCTGTCCGACGCGCTGGGCGAGAAGCTTGAAAAAGTGTCTCTCGAGCAGTATCTCGCGGACGACTTCGCCCTGCTCTACGTCGCCTCCGGCGGCAGCGAGGGCTTCTTCCTCGAGGTCTTCGAGCAGCTCAAGGGCCGTCACTGCTACATCCTCACCAGCGGCGAGAGCAATTCCCTGGCCGCCTCGATGGAGATCCTCAGCTTCCTGAACAAGCACGGCGGCAGCGGCGAGATCCTCCACGGCGACATCGAGGACGTCGCCGGCAAGATCCGCGCCCTGGCGCTGGCCCACCGCGCCCGCGCGAAGCTGCGCGGCAAAAAGCTCGGCTGCATCGGCGCGCCGTCCGACTGGCTGATCGCCAGCAATTTCTCCGAAAAGGCCCTGATGGACAAGCTGGGGCTCGGCTTCGTGTCCATCCCGATCGAGGAGCTGATCGCCGAGATCGGAAAGGAGAGCTATGAGCGCGACGAGTACGCCGATCTCTTCCTCGCGCAGGATTTTGACAAGGCCGAGATCGAAAAGGCCCTGTACGTCTACGGCGCCTTCCAGCGTCTGATCGACAAATACGGACTCTGCGGCCTGACGGTGCGCTGCTTCGATCTGCTCGACACCGTGCACACCACCGGCTGCCTGGGTCTGGCGATCCTCAACGCCCGCGGCATCTGGGGCGGCTGCGAGGGCGACATGCCCGCGCTGATCTCGATGGCCGTGCTCGGCGCGATCACCGACGAGCCGCTGTTCCTCTGCAACCCCAGCCGCTTCGACACGAAGAACGGCTATGCGGTCTTCGCCCACTGCACGATCCCCGTCACGATGCTCCGCGACTTCACGCTCAACACGCATTTCGAGTCCGGCATCGGCGTGGCCGTTCAGGGCCGCTTCGACGAGGGCGACTGCACGATCTTCAAGTGCGAGGGCGATCTCAGCCGCTTCCACGCGCAGGAGGGCCGCATCGTCGACGTGCCGTGGAGCGATATGCTCTGCCGCACGCAGATCAAGGTCGAGCTCGACGACTTCAGCTATTTCCTGACCAGGCCGATCAACAACCACCACATCATCTGCCGCGGCCGGCATGCCGCGGAGGCGGAGGCCTTCTTCCGTCTGCTTGAGAACTGAGCGAAGAACATTATTTCAGATACAGGGGGCGGTCAATTTTGGCAAAACAGTATGTGGACATGAACACGCCCGTCATCGAGATGCGCAACATCGTCAAGAAATTCGGCGATTTCACGGCCAATGACGGCATCAATCTCACGGTCCACAAAGGCGAGATCCACGCGATCCTCGGCGAAAACGGCGCGGGCAAATCGACGCTGATGAACCAGCTTTACGGTCTGCTTAAGCCCACCTCCGGCGACATTCTGGTCAACGGCAAGAAGATCGAAATGAACAACCCGCGCGACGCGATCGCGGCCGGCATCGGCATGGTGCACCAGCACTTCATGCTCGTTCAGCCCTTCACGGTCACGGAAAACATCGTCCTCGGCACCGAGCCGACCAAGGGCGTGAAGCTCGACATGGCCACGGCGCGCAAAAACGTCGTGGAGATCTCCGAGCGCTACGGCCTGTCCATCGACCCGGACGCGAAGATCGAGGACATCTCCGTCGGCATGCAGCAGCGCGTCGAGATCCTCAAGGCGCTCTACCGCGGCGCCGACATCCTGATCCTCGACGAGCCGACCTCCTCGCTCACGCCGCAGGAGATCGTCGAGCTCATCGACATCATGCACAACCTCGTCAAGGACGGCAAGAGCATTATCATCATCACCCACAAGCTCAAGGAGATCAAGGAGTCGGCCGACTTCTGCACGATCATCCGCCTGGGCCGGTACATCGGCACCGTCGACGTCGAGACCGTGACGGAGAGCGACCTGGCCAGCATGATGGTCGGCCGCAACGTCACCTTCAAGGTCGACAAGCCCGAGCAGGAGCCCGGCGAGGTCGTGCTGGACGTGCAGGACCTCCATTGCCTGGACTACCGCGGCATCGAGATCGTGCGCGGTCTCGACCTGCAGGTGCGCCGCGGCGAGATCGTCGGCATCGCGGGCATCGACGGCAACGGCCAGACCGAGCTTGTCGAGGTCATCACCGGCCTGCGCAAGGGCACCTCCGGCAAGGTCCTCGTCAACGGCGTGGACGTGTTCAACAAATCCCCGAACTTCGGCTTCAAGCACGGGGTGTCCTCCATCCCCGCCGACCGGCAGAAGCACGGCCTGGTGCTGGATTTCTCGATCGAGGACAACCTGATCCTGCAGAACTACGGCAAGGATCCGTTCTCCGAAAAGAACATCCTGCAGCGCGATCCGATCTTCGCGCACGCGACGCAATCGATCGAAAAGTACGACATCCGCCCCGGCAACAGCGAGAAGCGCCCCGCGGGCACGCTCTCCGGCGGCAACCAGCAGAAGGTCATCATCGCGCGCGAGGTGCAGAACGACAAGGAGCGGAACAAGGGCAAGGCCGTCCTGCTCGTCAGCTTCGAGCTTGACGAGATCATGAGCCTGTCCGACATCATCGACGTCATCTTCGACGGCAAGATCGTCGCCTCGCTCCCGGGCAAGGACGCCAATGAGAACGAGCTCGGCCTGATGATGGCGGGAGGAGGGAAAAAGGAATGAGTAAGAAAAAAGGCTTTCTGAACTTCGTTGCGGAAAATCGCTTCATCCACATCCTGCTCTCCATCCTGCTGGGCTTCCTCGTGGGCGCGATCTTCCTTGCGATCATGGGCCTGTCCGTGGGCGAGGCCTACGGCAGACTGATCACCAGCGTCACCTCCGTCAAGGGCTTCTCCTACGTGATCGTCTACTCGATCCCCTATATCGTGGTCGGCCTGTCGGTGGCGTTCTCGTTCAAGACGGGCGTGTTCAACATCGGCGCCGAGGGCCAGTTCGTCATGGGCTCGATGGCGGCGGCCGTGGTCGGCATCCTCGCCGGCGGCCTGCCGAAGATCGTGCTGATCCCGCTGTGCTTCCTCGCGGCGATGCTCGCCGGCGCGGTCTGGGGCGTGATCGTCGGCGTGCTCAAGACCAAGTGGGGCATCAACGAAGTGCTCTCGATGATCATGTTCAACTGGGTGGCCTTCTATCTGTCCAACTTCATCGCGGGCATCCCGGCCATCCACTCCGACGGCACCGCCGAGGCCACGAAGAACATCTCCGACAACGCCAGCACCCTGCTGTCGAAGGACCTGATCAACCGGCTCGGTCTCTGCCCCACGGCCAACTGGGGCATCCTGGTGGCGATCGCCGTGACCGTGCTGGTGTGGTTCATCATCGAAAAGACCACCCTGGGCTACGAGCTCAAGGCCGTCGGCTCGAACAAGTTCGCGGCCGAATACGGCGGCATCAACGTCAACCGCTCGATCCTCACGGCGCTGGCCATCTCCGGCGCGCTGGCCGGCCTGGGCGGCTCGCTGCAGCTCATGGGCATGGGCAGCCGCATTTCCGTGTTCTCCTCGCAGGAGGGCTTCGGCTTCGCGGGCATCGTCGTGGCGCTCATCGGCTGCTCGAATCCCTTCGGCGTGCTGATCGCCGGCATCTTCTACGGCGCGCTGACCTTCGGCGGCAGCAAGCTCAACCTCGTCGGCGCCCCGACGCAGCTGATCAACGTCATCGTCGGCACGGTCGTGTTCTTCATCGCGATCTCGATCATCTTCACGCGTCTGAAATTCCTTAAGAAAAAAACCGATAAACCGAAACCGGCGGAACCGGACAAGAAAGCGGAAGGAAAGGAGGCGGCTGAGAAATGACGAACCTTTTGAACACCATCGGCATCATGCTCTACGCGACGCTGATCTACATGACGCCGCTGCTCTACGCCTCGCTCGGCTCCTGCTTCTCCGAAGTCTCGGGCGTCATCAACATCGGCATTGAAGGCATGATGACCGCCGGCGCCTTTACCGGCACGGTCGTGGCCTACTTCACCGGCAACCCCTGGATCGGCTTCCTCTGCGGCGGTCTCGCGGGCGCCTTCTTCGGCATGCTGCACGCGATCGCCACGGTCAACCTCGGCGCCGACCAGACCATCGCCGGCACCGCCATCAACATGCTCGGTCCCGGCATCGTGATCATGATCGCCAAGGTCATGTTCAACTCCACCGACACCATCCCGCTCGAGGCCTCCATGAAGATCCCGCGCCTGTTCCGCGGCGTGTTCGACACCTCCACGGTCTTCGGCCGCTTCATGGACAACGTGTTCGCCAACTACGCGGCGACCTACCTGGTCTTCATCGCGGCGCTCGTCGTGTGGTTCGTGTTTTACAAGACCCGCTTCGGTCTGCGGCTGCGCGCCTGCGGCGAGCATCCCCAGGCCTGCGAGACCCTGGGCATCGACGTGCTGAAGATGCGCTTCATCTGCGTGTGCATCTCCGGCTTCCTCTCCGGTCTCGGCGGAGCCTTCGTCACGATGGCCATCTCCAACCAGTTCCGTCCCATCTCCATCGTCGGCCAGGGCTTCATCGCCATCGCGGCGGTCATCTTCGGCAAGTTCCGTCCGCACGGCGCGCTGCTGGGCTGCCTGCTCTTCGGCTTCTGCTCCGGTCTCAAGGTCGTGCTCGGCGGCTCGTCCGGCATCGACATGCAGCTGATCTCGATGATCCCCTACGTGGTCACGATCATCGTGCTGGTGCTCTTCGTGGGCAAGGCCCGCGTGCCGAGCGCCAACGGCCGTCCCTTCGTCCGCGCGAAGTAAGCGGCATCCCCGACAGGGAAAGCAAGCCTATCATCCTTCAGACCTTATGCCCCTGCGGAACGCTTTCGATACGCATGGAGAGAGCGAAGAGAGGGGACGGGAGTCCCCTTTCATCGTTCGATCACGGCAAAACGGGAACTTTTTCGCAAAGTTCTCGTTTTGCCTTTCAAGCGGTCGGCGCTCTGCCGTCCGCTTGAAGGATATGGAGGGCATCCATATCCTTCGTTTCATGAAATCTGTTTTTTCAGGAGTGCATTATGAATCCTTATCTTGACATATCCCCCGAGGTGAAGGCCGCGCTGGACGAGGGAAGACCCGTCGTCGCGCTCGAGAGCACGATCATCTCCCACGGCATGCCCTATCCGAAGAACGTCGAGACCGCGCTGCGCGTCGAGCAGACGATCCGCGACAACGGGGCCGTCCCCGCGACGATCGCTGTGATCGGCGGCCGTCTCAAGGCGGGCCTGAGCCGCGGGGAGATCGAGCACCTCGGCAAGGCCGGGCGCGCGGTCGCCAAGGCCAGCCGCCGCGACCTGCCCGCGCTCGTCGCCCGCGGGGCCGACGGCGCGACCACCGTGACCACCACGATGATCATCGCGCACATGGCCGGGATCCGGATCTTCGCCACGGGCGGCATCGGCGGCGTACACCGCGGCGCCGAGACGACGATGGACATCTCCGCCGACCTCGAGGAGCTGGCGCAGACCCCCGTGATGGTCGTCTGCGCGGGCGCGAAGTCCATCCTCGACCTGGGGCTGACGCTCGAGTATCTCGAGACCAAGGGCGTGCCCGTGATCGGCTACGGCACGGACGAGCTGCCCGCCTTCTACACGAGAAAGAGCGGCTTTTCGGTGGACTACCGCGCCGACTCCCCCGAGGAGCTCGCCGCCATGTTCCGCGCGCAGCGCG
>ONQJ01000108.1 GCA_900319935.1 uncultured Eubacteriales bacterium
GTGCAGCAGCTGCGCGGGCGTGAGGTCGGGGCTGAGCCCCTCCGGCGTCATTTCCGAGGCGATCGTGCCGCCCGTGCCGATCATCAGGATGCGTTTCATTTCTTCTTCCTCCAAAGGCCAAGCATCTAATCCGCATTATATCAATCGCGGCGGGAATATGCAACGAGGGGAAAAGGAAAAAGGAAAGTTGAAATTTGCCCGGAAGGGTGGTAAAATACATTAGTTACATGAAAAAGGAGGCTGCGGCGTGGGCGAGACACGGCTTACCTTCAAGCGCTACGAGAAAAAATATCTCCTCACCCGCGAGCAGTACGAAAAGCTCTTCCGGGCGCTGGAGGATCATATCGTGCCCGACCAGTATTTCCGCAGCACGGTCTGCAGTCTCTACTACGACACCGACGACTACGCGCTCATCCGCCATTCGATCGAGGCGCCCGTCTACAAGGAAAAGCTGCGGCTGCGCAGCTACGGCGTCCCGGGACCGGAGGACACGGTGTTCATCGAGCTGAAAAAGAAGTACAAGGGCATGGTCTACAAGCGGCGTCTCACGATGAGCGCGGCCGCGGCCGCGGCCTATCTCGCCGGCAAGGCCCCGCCGCCGGAGAAGTCTCAGATGACGCGGGAGATCGACTGGTTCCTGCACGAGAACGCCGTCAGGCCCAAGGCCTACATCGCCTGCGACCGCACGGCCTGGGTGGCGAAGGACGATCCCGAGCTGCGCATCACCTTCGACGAGGATCTGCGCTGGCGCGAGAGGGACCTCGATCTCACGCTCGGCAGTGCGGGCGAGCCTCTCACCGCGCCGGGAAACGTGCTCATGGAGATCAAGATCCCCGGCACCGCGCCGCTGTGGCTGGCGCATCTGCTCTCGGAGCTGTCGCTTTTCCCGACCGGCTTTTCCAAATACGGCACCTGTTACAGGGACCATATCCTCAGCGAATACTTTAACGGAGTGATCAACTGTGTTTAATTGTGTGATCCCGGCGGCCATGACCGTTTCGGCTTTTCTGATCTGCCTGCTCTCCGCGCTCGTGCTGGGCGTGCTGACCGCGCTGGTCTTTTCCTTCCGCAGCGAGCACAGCGGCAATCTGCCCTTTGCGCTCGTGCTGGTGCCGCCCATCGTCACGCTGGTGATCATGATGGTCAACGGCAACATCGGCGCGGGCCTCGGCGTCGCGGGCGCTTTCTCGCTGATCCGCTTCCGCAGCGCCCCCGGCACCGCGCGCGAGCTCAGCGGCCTGTTCACCGGCACGGCGATCGGCCTGGCCTGCGGCATGGGCTACGTCGGCATCGCGGCGCTGTTCTTCCTCGTCGTGGCGGCCACGGTGCTCGCGCTGACGCTGCTGCACTTCGGCGAGAAGAGCCGCAGCTACCGCCACCTGCGCATCACGATCCCGGAGAACCTGGACTACGACGGGCTCTTCGACGACATCTTCGACAAGTACACCACCGACCACGAGCTGCACAAGGTCAAGACCACCAACATGGGCACGCTCTACGAGCTGAGCTACCACATCCACATCAAGGGCGGCGACGTCTCCAAGGACTTCATCGACGAGCTGCGCTGCCGCAACGGCAATCTGAATATCGTCTGCGGACGCGAATCCGACAAGGACATGCTGTGATATGAAAAAACTGAGTGTCATTCTTCTTATACTGAGCCTGTGCCTCGGCGCTCTCACGGGCTGCGGCGATGTCGTGATCGGCCCCGCGCCGACCGCCGCTCCCGCCTCGGAGACGCAGCCTGCCGACGTTATCGGCAGCGTGCGGGACGACGGGCCCAAAGGCGCGGCCATCACGCTCACGGGCGGCGGCGCGACGATCGACGGCGGCGGCGTATCCGTCTCCGGCAGCACGGTGACGATCGCCTCTCCGGGCAGCTATTCCGTCTCCGGCAAGCTCGACGACGGCTGCATCGTCGTTAACACCGGCGAGGTCAAGGGCGACGTCACGCTCACGCTTGCCGGCGCGGACGTCACCTGCCTGAGCGGCCCCGCGATCCATGTGATCCAGGCCAAGAACTTTGATCTGGTGCTCGGAGAGGGCACGGAAAACCGCCTCGTCTCCGGCTCGAAGGAAACGATCAGCGAGCTCAAGCAGGACGGCGCGGTCATCTTCTGCGAGGACGATCTGGACATCCTCGGCTCCGGCTCGCTGGAGATCCTCGGCTATCTCAACAACGGCATCACCTGCAAGGACGACCTGGACATCAAGGACGGCACGATCTCCGTCACGGCCGTCAACAACGGCATCAAGGGCTCCGAATCCGTCGAGATCTACGGCGGCGCGATCAGCGTACGCGCCGGCAACGACGGCATCAAGTCCAGCTCCGCCAAGAAGGAAGGCAAGGGCTTCGTCACGATCGAGGGCGGCGAGCTCGACGTCGTCTGCGACGGCGACGGCATCGCGGCCGAGACCGCGCTGACGATCTCCGGCGGCAAGCTCCGCGTAAAGACCAGCGGCGACGTCGTCGGCGTCAGCTGCAAGGCGGTCAAGGCCGAGACCACGCTGACGGTTTCCGGCGGCACGCTCGAGCTCGACAGCGAGGATCACGCCCTGCGCAGCGGGGGAGACATGTTCCTCTCCGGCGGCACGCTGACGATCAGCTCCCGCGGCGGCAAGGGCGTCATCTCCCACGGCTCGCTGGAAATCAGCGGCTGCGACCTTGACGTCAACGCCGCCGACGACGGCGTCTGCGCGGAAGAGGCGCTGACGGTCAGCGGCGGCACGGTCCGGCTGTACGCCGGGTCCGACGGTCTCAAGGCCGGCAGCCGGAACGGCACGGGCAGCGGCACGCTTCTGATCTCCGGCGGCAGCGTGAACGTCAGCGCCTACGGCGACCCCTTCGACACCAAGGGCGGGGCCGTGATCACGGGCGGCAGCTTCAGCGGCGTCGGCAGTCCGAAAACGCCCGAGGGCTTTTCCTCCGGCAGCTCGCAGCCTTCGCTGCTCTTCCGCTTCAACGGCGCGGCGGACACCGCGGCCGAGATCTGGAGCTCCTCCAACGAGCTCGTCGGCATGATCGAGGCGCGCTGCGGCTATACTACGGCGGTCTTCTCGTCCTCGGACCTGGAGGCGGGCACGTACACGCTGGAGCTCGGCACGCTCATCGCTTCCGCGAGCACGAACTGAGAACAGAAAAGATAAAAGAGCTGTCTGAGAATCTCTCAGACAGCTCTTTTTTTTTCAGCCGCGCTGCTTCCTGCGGCGGCGGCTGAGACTGCGCTCGAGCTCGCCGCTGTCGATGAATTCGGCGAGCACGTACTGGTCGTAGACCGGCACGCTGCAGGAGTAGAAGCCCAGCCGTTCCCGATACTCCGCCATCAGCGGCGCGGGCAGCACCAGATAGCCCGTGCGGAACGAGGGCGCGATCGTCTTGGAAAAGGTGGACAGATACAGCGTGCGCTCCGGCAGGAGCGCGGCGAGGGTCTCGATCCGCCCGCGGGGCGAGGCCAGCTCGGAATTGTAGTCGTCCTCGATCAGCCAGGTCCCGCGCGCCTCGGCCCAGGCGGCGTACGCCGCGCGTTTGGCCGCGCTGGCGCTGATGCCGCTGGGATAGCTGCGGTAAGGCGTCACATGCAGCGCGCCCGCCGCGCAGGCGGAGAGCGCCGCGTCGTCGATCCCGTCCGGGCCCATCGGCAGAAAGACGCAGCGCGCGCCGTTGTGCTCGTAGACCAGGCGGATCTTCTCCCAGGAGGGGTCCTCCACGGCGAAGAGCGTCCCGCGTCCGAGAAGCTGCACCAGCAGGGCGTAGAGCGCCTCCGCGCCCGAGCCGATGAGGATCCGGCCCTCGTCCACGTCCAGGCCGCGGCTGCGCGCGAGATAGCGGCGGATCGCGCCGCGCAGCTCGATCGTGCCGAGCGGCGGGGATTTCGCGAGGATCCGCTCGCCCTTGTCGGCGAGCGTGCGGCGCATGATGCGCGCCAGCGCGTTGAAGGGAAAATCCTTCGGGACGTTTTGCGGCAGGCTCATCTCCTCCAGTGCGGCCCGCGCGGGAGCGACGCCGCCGTGCGGCAGGGCGTAGACGCCGCTGCGCTCGCGCGGCTCGACCCAGCCCTCGTCGGCGAGCAGCGCAAGCGCATGCTCCACCGTGATCACACTGATCCCCAGCTCCGCGGCCAGCGCGCGCTTGGACGGCAGCCGGCTGCCCGGCGGGTACGCGCCGGAGACGAGAGCCTCTTTCAGTTGGGCGTACAGCTGGCGGTAAGCGCTGGGGCCCTGCTTTTCTATCTTGAATCTGGTCATATAAAAAAGTCCTTATCTGGTAGTATCAATAAGACCAGATTAAGAGTATACTGCAAAACAGAAAGTGTCAAGCGCTTTATCTGAGAAAAGGAAGGGAATACCATGAAATATCCGAAGATCCTGACGATCCAGGACATCTCCTGCGTGGGCCAGTGCTCGCTGACCGTGGCGCTGCCGATCCTCTCCGCCGCCGGCGCAGAGACCTGCATCCTGCCCTCGGCCGTGCTCTCCACGCACACGGCGGGCTTTACCGGCTTCACGGTGCGCGATCTGACCGAGGACATCCCCGCCGTCGCCGCGCACTGGCGCAAGGAGAACATCGCCTTCGACGCGGTCTACACCGGCTATCTCGGCTCCACCGAGCAGATCGCTTACGTCAGAGACATTTTCGACACGCTGCTCAAGCCGGGCGCTCTCAAGATCGTCGATCCGGCCATGGCCGACAACGGCAGGCTCTATCCCGCCTTCGACGCGGCTTACGTCGAGGCGATGAAGACCCTGTGCGCCGGCGCGGACATCATCCTGCCGAACATCACCGAGGCCTGCTTCCTCACGGACACGGAATACCGCGAGAGCTATGACGAGGGCTATATCGCCCTGCTGCTGGACAGGCTCGCGGCTCTCGGCGCGAGGGCGCGCAGACGCGGTACTACGAGCACAAAAAGATCGCCAAGGGCTGCCACGGGACGGGCGACGTGTACGCCTCCGCCTTTGTCGGCGCGCTGATGAACGGGCAGGACGCTTACGACGCGGCCGTGCTGGCCGCGGATTACACCGTGGCCTGCATCGAGGTCACGCAGGGCGATCCCGATCACTGGTACGGCGTGAAGTTCGAGCTCGAGCTGCCGAAATTCATCCGCATGCTGGGCAGATAAACGATCATAAAAGCGCCGCAGGCATCCGCCTGCGGCGCTTTTTTATTTCAGCAGATCCGTCAGAGAGGCGATCTCGCGGCAGCTTCCGGGAAGCGGCGTGCCGCGCGGCGGCGACTGCGGGCTGTGGATATAGCGGCTCGCCATCCCGAGGGCATCCGCGCCGCGGATGTCCGCGTCCGGGTCGTTGCCGACCATCAGCGCGTTCTCCGGCGACGCGCCCGCGCGCGCGAGCGCCGCGCGGAAAAAGGCGGAGGCCGGCTTCCTCGCGCCGAAATCGGAGGAGAGGAAGATCCCGTCGAAGGCCTCCGCGATCCCGAGCCGCCGCAGCTCCGGCATCGTGAAGCAGCTCTGCGCGTTGGACAGCAGGAAGATCCGCGTCCCGCGCCGCCTCAGCTCCGCGAGCGTCTGCCGCGCGCCCTTCATCAGCCGCGGCGCGCGGCGGAAGGAGAGCGTGCGGAACAGCAGCGCCGTGTCGGCCGTGCGCTCGTCGGATACGCGGACGCCCTTTTCCTCGAACAGACGGCGGAAGACGCCCCGCAGCTCGATCTCGACGCCTTCCGGGCCGAGCTCCGGATGCGCCGCGGCGAGAGCGGCCGTCTCCTCCGCGCAGAGGGCGAGATAGCGCGCCTGCAGCTCAGGGGCGGTATAGGACGCGCCGCACAGCGAACAGAATTCCGCGGCGCCGCGCCAGAGAGAGCTTTTTCGCTCATCCGTCCAGACGTCGACGAGCGTGCCGTACAGGTCAAAGAAACAGCTTTCGTACCGCATGGTCTTGCGCCTCCTCGTCGGGATGGCAAAAGTGTATCACGCGCGGGAAAGGGAAGCAAGATAAAAAACACCGCCCTTAGGCGCGTTCACATAGGGACACGGCAGCCTCAAAAGGAGCTTTTCGCGCCGGGCTTCGTTGAAAATGCTCGGAATACATAGCCAGTATTCCTGCGCTTTTCGCCTCGCCCGACACAAAAATCTCTCTTTTGAGGTGCTTGATGTATTTCCGGTTTTTTCTATGAAGCATGGGCGGAAAAGTGCCGCTCAAAACCTGTCGTCTCCCTGTGTGAGCGCGCCTTTGCGGGCGGTGTTTGGGTGTCGAATACGACGCGGCTGCGCTTACTTCCACTGGAAGGTGACAAGGCCGTAGATATACAGGCCGAGGACGACGGCCGGAACGAAGTATTTGAAGATCGGCTTCATCCAGCTCTTGACCTTCAGACCCTTGCCGGCGTTGGCCTCCTCCAGGAAGTTGTCCCAGCCCCAGCCGAACTTCCAGCAGCAGAAGACCGAGAAGACGAAGGCGCCCAGCGGCAGCAGGTTGGTGCTGACGATGAAATCCCAGAAGTCGAGCCAAGCGGAGCCCGGCGCAAAGGGCTGGAAGCTGAAGAGGCTGTAACCGAGAGCGGTCGTGATGGCGAGGGCGAAAATGCCGACGCCGCAGATCACGCAGCCCTTCGGGCGGCTCCAGCCGGTCATCTCGCGCACGCAGGCGAGGATGTTCTCGAACACGGCCAGCTCCGTCGAAAAAGCGGCGAAGACCATGAACAGGAAGAACAGCGAGCCCCAGACGCGGCCGCCGGCCATGTTGTTGAAGACCGTGGCCATCGTGTCGAAGAGCAGGGAGGGGCCTGCGTTGACCTCGATGCCGTAGGTGTAGCAGGCGGGGAAGATGATGAACCCGGCCATGATGGCGACGAAGGTGTCCAGCGCGATGACGTTGACGCTCTCGCCCATGAGGCTGCGCTCGCGTCCGATGTAGCTGCCGAAGATCGCCATCGAGCCGATGCCGAGACTCAGCGAGAAGAAGGCCTGGTTCATCGCGCCGACGATGACCGAGCCGTTGATCTTGGAGAAGTCGGGCACCAGGTAGAAGCGCAGGCCCTTTCCGGCGCCGGAGAGCGTGGCGCTGTGCACGGCAAGGACCAGCATCAGCAGGAACAGCGCGCCCATGAGGTATTTCGTCACGCGCTCGAGGCCGCCCTGCAGATCAAAGCTGAGCACGACGAAGCCGAGGACCACGGCGACGAACAGGTAGCCGACGTTGATGCCGGGATTGGTGATCATGCTCACGAAGCCGAGGTCGGCGCTTTTGCCGAGCAGGAACATCACGAAGTAATACATCATCCAGCCGGTGACGACCGTGTAGAAGGCCATCAGCGCCAGGTTGCCGAGCAGGGCGAGATAGCCGTGAATATGCCACTTCTGCCCGGGCTTCTCCAGCTTCTGATACATGCGGACGGGGCTGGCCTGGGAGGCTCTGCCCATCGCGAATTCCATGACCATCGCGGGCAGGCCGAGCAGGATCAGGCACAGGATGTAGACGAGCACGAAGCCGCCCCCGCCGTATTGTCCCGTCATCCACGGGAATTTCCA
>ONQJ01000056.1 GCA_900319935.1 uncultured Eubacteriales bacterium
ATAGGTGCCGGCCGCGAGGCCGATCGCCGTCCAGCTGGCCTCCGCCACGCCGCAGAACATCGCCAGGCCCGGCACGCCCATCAGCAGGTAGGCGCTCATGTCCGAGGCCTCGGTGCTCATGGCCGTCACGACGGGGCCGAGCTTGCGTCCGCCGAGATAGAAGTCCTCGGAGTTGTTGTTCTTCGAATAAAGGACGCCGATCACCAGCATGCCGATGAGGTAGACCGCGATCGCGCCGAGCACATAGCCGATACCGTTCATGATGATTTCCTCTCTTTTCCCTCGGATGGTGGTCATTATACCGCTTTTTTCCGCACTTTCAAGGCGGGCGGAGAGGAAAAGCACTTGTTTTTTTGCGAAAAGTCCGTATAATGGGAATATCTTTAATTCTTTTCATGTTTACATGAAAGTTTTTCACGTAAACGATTCAGGGAGGCGTTTTGCATGGTCACAAAGCTCCGGGCGCTGATGAGCGCGGTGGAAAACGGCAGTTTCAAGGCTGCGGCGGAAAGTCTCGGCTGTACGCAGTCGGCCGTGAGCCACATGATCTCCTCGCTGGAGGAGGAGCTGGGCTTTCGTCTGCTGCGGCGCGGCCGCTCCGCCGTGCGTCTGACCGACGAGGGCGAGCGGCTGCTCGGCGCGGCGCGCTCGCTGCTTTCGGCCGAGGAGCAGCTGCGCCAGACGGCCGCCTCGATCCGCGGGCTCGATCAGGGCACGGTGCGCATCGGCGCCTTCACCTCGGTCGCCGTGCACTGGCTGCCGCCGGTCCTGAAGGAGTTCCAGCGCGACTATCCCAACGTGGAATTCAAGCTGCTCAACGGCGACTATCACGACGTGAACGAGTGGCTCTCCGACGGCAGCGTGGACATCGGCTTCGTCGCGCTGCCCTGCGAGCTCAAATGCGAGACGATCGCGCTGATGGAGGACAGGCTGCTGGCCATCCTGCCGAAGGACAGCCGCTACGCCAGCTATCCGCGCTTTCCGCTGACGGAGTGCGAGAGAGAGCCCTTCATCTCGCTGCTGCAGTCCTCCGACCACGACGCGCGGCGCGCGCTCGAGGCCGCGGGCGTGAAGCCGAACGTGCGCTTTTACACCAAGGACGACTACGCCATCATCGCCATGGTCGAGCAGGGCCTGGGCATGAGCATCATGCCGGAGCTGCTCCTGAAGGGGCGGCACGACGAGCTTCTGACGCTGCCGCTGGTGCCGGAGGCCAAGCGCACGATCGGCATCGCCTACGCCGTCGGCTCGCACCCCGGCCCCGCCACGCAGCGCTTCTGCGATTACGTGGTGCGCTACGTCATGGCGCAGGGGGCGCAGTAGTTTTTAGTTTTTAGATTTTAGTTTTTAGTATTTGGAAGGGCGCAGAAAGCCCGGGGCTGCGAGAGCAGCCCCGGGCCGAGACTGTGAGCAAACCCGCGCGCCTGACTTTTGACGCGCAGGGGGAGAGCGAAGAGAGGGGGCGGAGAGCCCCCTTTCTTCGTTCAATCGAGCAAAAACAGGAGCTCTTCGGGAAGCTTCTGTTTTTGATCATATTATAACACACAAGGCCCGCTTCTTCGTTCGGAAGAAGCGGGCCTTGCGTATGCGGTGGTTCATCCGGCCGCGGCGATCAGCTCGGCCGCCGCCCTTGCGAGCGCGTCGAGCGAGCCGGGAGAGGCCGCCGTGTCCGTCAGAACGCAGCTTGTGCCGTTGAGCACAAAGACTGCGAAAGCGAAGTCATGTTCCTCGATACTGTCGGAACCGAAGGATACGTAATAGTGTCCCGCGGCCTCCCTTGCGAGATCCTCCGGCGTTTTCTCATAGTCCTCCGGCACCATCTTGTAATGGTCGAGGCTGAGATCCACTTCCGTGCCGCCGAGCGTGCGGCGCTCGGTCGGCTCGGTCAGCGCGGGTCCGAGATACGGTTCGAGATCCAGCCATCGATCCGGCGCGCCGGGCAGAGAGTAGTCCGCGTGGACGCCGTAGAATTCCTTTTCGACCTCGCCCGTATCGGAAAAAACGGCCTCGCCTCTTACGATCAGGCGGGAAAAGACATAGCCGTCCGAAAAGCTCTCCGGGACGGTCAGGGGGTAGCCGACAAGCTTCTCGATGCGCGGCAGCTCCGAAAGGTCGGTGTATTCTCCGGTCTGCGGCATCGCATGCGTGCCGATCGAGCCTCTTCCGGCGACGGCGTAGGCTGTGACGCCCAGCGCGAGGATCAGCGCGGCGGCCAGGGCCAGGGTGACGATACGTTTCTTTTTCATGGGTACGCTCCTTTCCGGGGAGTCGGGCGCGGCTCCGGGGGAAAAGGACTGTGTGTCGCTGATATGGCGCTCGGCCAGCTCGCCCAGCGCGAGAGATATGATCCGGCGCTTCATACGCTCACTCCCTCCTTCAGCAGATAGTTTCTGAGTTTTTCCCGAACACGGTGCAGACGGACGGCCGCGGCGCCGTAGCTCATCCCCGCCGTCCGCGCGATCTCGCGCAGAGGGTCGGCATACCAGTAGCGGCGCATGAACAGATATCTGTCCTCATAGCGGAGCGTGTCGAGGAAGGCGTTGATCAGCGCGGCAAGTTCTCTGGCTGCGACCGCCTCCTCCACGCCGCCGCGCGCGGGCACGATCCCGTCGAGCTCGTCAAGCGCGAGATCGTAGCCGCTGCCGCGCTTCTGCGCCGTGTTGGCATGGTACCTTTTCGCCGCCAGATTGCGCGCGATCCGGCAGACATAGGTCCTCAGCGGCGCGGGACGCTGCGGCGGGATGCTGTTCCAGACGCCGAGATAGGTGTCGCTGACGCACTCCTCCGCGTCCCCGGGGTCGCCGAGGATGTTGAGCGCGATCCGCCGGACCGCCCCGCCGTGGGCTTTGTCGAGCTCGGCGATCGCCTGTTCCGAGCGCTCAAAGAACAGGTCGACGATCTCCTCGTCCGTCATGGGCCGTCCTCCTCCTTTTCGTGTTCATTCATATACTACCGATCCGCCCGCGTTTTTTACAGACGGATATGAAAAAACCGGGTCTGCGGATTGCAGACCCGGTTTCGGTCATACGCTTATGCCTCAGGGCTTCTTCGGCAGGACGACGATGTCGCCGACCTTGAGGTTGTTGAAGTTGACGCCCGGATTGAGCTTGGCGATCAGGTTGGCGTTGTCGTCGTAGCTGATGCCGGCGGCGGTGCACATCTTGATGACGGTATCGCCGGTCTTGACCTTGACGCCGGTGACGGCGACCTTGGCGCCAGCGGAGCTCGCCGAGGCGATCAGGATCTTTTCGCCGGACTTGAGGTTGCTGAAGCTGGCCCTGGCGTTGGCGGCAAGCATCACATTGACGTAGTAGTTGAAGTACTGGGAGTCGAGGCTCTCCTTCTTGGTCAGCAGGTTGTAGACCGTGTCGTCCGTGGCGACCGTGTACTCCTTGAGGTAGTACATGGCGCCTTCCTTGGCCGTGAGGTTCTTCTGCGTGACCGCAGGATCGGCCGCAGCGGGCGTGTAGCCGCCGCCGGGTCCGCCGCTGCTGCCGCCGGTGGCCGTGCCGCCGCCGGTAGCCGTGCCGCCGCCGGTGGTCGTGCCGCCCTTGGGCAGATACAGAACATCGCCGGAGTGGATGTTGTTGATGTTCTTATTCGGGTTGAGCGCGACGATCATGTTGTATCTCGCGTTGAAGTCGATGCCGTAGGTCTGGCAGATGCCGTAAACCGTCTCGCCGCCCTTGACGATGTGGGTGATGACGCTCGTGGCGCCGCTGGTCGCGGAGGCGCTGGGGATGAACACGATGTCGCCCGTGTAGATGGTGGCGGACTTGAGGCCGCTGGCCTTCATGATCAGGTTGATGTACTTGTTGAAGTCGATGCCGTTCTCCACGCAGATGCCGTAGAGGGTCTCGCCCGTCTTGACGACGTGGGGGACCATGTACGCGGCGACAGCGCCGTCGGTGGGCAGGAAGATGCCGCCCGTGGCGGTGGTGGTGCCGGTGGCCGTGCCGGTGGCGGAGGCGGCGATCACGGCCGCGTCGGCGTCGGACTTGGGCAGCTTGACCTTGTCGCCGACATGGAGCGTCAGAAGATTATAGTCGCTCCAGCCGTTGAGCTTCATGATCGCGGCCTTGCACTTGCCGTAGTCGAGCTTGAGCTTGTTGCAGATGCCGATGAGCGTGTCGTTCTTCACGACCGTGTAGATCTGGGTATCGCCCGCGGCCTTGGGCTTGAGCTTGTCGGGCAGCGCAACGCCGAGAATGTCGGCGGCGTCCTGGTTGGTCTTCGGCAGCTTGATCTTCCAGCCGACCATCAGGCTCGAGAAGTCCGATTCCTTTGTGAACTTGGTCGGGTTGAGCTTGATGATGGCGTCCTTGCAGAAGTCATAATCCAGGCCGTTGTTCTTGCAGATGTCCTTCATGGTCTCCGTGCCGATCGTGTATTCCACGGTCTCCTTGTCCGCGAAGGCGCCCGCCATGGGCAGCGCCGCGAACATCAGAACGGCCAGAAGAAGGCTGATAATTCTCTTTGTCATTTCCTTTTCCTCCCAAGAAGCTATTCTTGATGGACCCATTGTACGACAAAGATTTCAAAAATGCAAGAGAAAAATTTCATTTTGGTAACAAAAAATAAAAATTTTTTCTTAATTTTATGTTAACATCGCTTCACAGGCCGGCCGGGACCCCCGTTTTCCCCTTTTCGCGGGGGTAAAACAGGGTCTCGCGGCCGATCGGGATCGCCGCGGTCCAGGGCGAGGCGGCGGCGAGAGCTTCGGCGCGCTCCGGCGTTTTGAGCAGGATCGTCAGGTCCGGGGCGTAGCGGGCCCTGAGCGCGGCGAGGACCGCGGGCGGCTCCTCCTCCGGGCAGGCGCAGAGGATACGCCGCGCCCGCTCCAGGCCGAGAGAGACGCACAGGGCGTTCAGGCTTTCCGGGCCGTGGCGTTCGGGATGCTCGCCGAGCTCGAGAAGGATCGCGACGCTTTTGCTCTGCCAGGCCTCCTCTTCCGTGAGGCGCCAGAGAGCGTCGAGGCCGAGCGCGGCGAGGCTCAGCGCGCGGTCGTTTTCGGGCGAGGGCCTGCCGTCGGCGCGGTATGGCCGGATATCGAGCGTTTTGGCGATCTCCGCCGCGGCGAGGATGCGCGCGGGAGAGAAGTCGGCGGCGTAGAGCTCGGTCAGGGCGAAGAGCATGGCCGCGCGCGCGGCGCGGTCGGACGCGGCGAGCTTATCGGCCAGTTCTTCGGCCGCGGCGAGATAGCGCCTGTCGGAAAAGACGCGCGCGGCCTTGGCCAGCGCGGCGAGCAGCAGCGCGTTCGCCGCGTCGTCCGTCCGTTCGTCCGTGAGCAGGCCGCCGCGCTTCCCGCGCGCGAGGCGCACGCGCTCGCGCAGGTCGTCATAGCCCTCCGGGATCAGGTTCCAGCGCTGATTGAGGATCAGGTTGGGGACGCTCCCCTCTCCGCCGCAGTTGCCCTCGTCGGTGATATCGTAGCACTCGGCGAAGCCGCGGCCCTTTTCCTCGCCGAGGATCTGTCTGATCTGCGCGGGCGTGAAGAGAAAGGGATTGTCCTCCTCCGCGGCGCGCTGTCCGGCGCGGTAGAGGCCGGAGGGGTCGGAGAGCTCGCGCAGTATCCAGTCCAGCGTCTCCTCCGCGGCCTCGCGGTAGAAGCCCATGCGGCCCTTTTCCCAGGCCTCGGCGTAGACAAAAGCGAGCCAGG
This sequence comes from uncultured Eubacteriales bacterium, assembly GCA_900319935.1. Classification (GTDB taxonomy): domain Bacteria; phylum Bacillota; class Clostridia; order Oscillospirales; family Oscillospiraceae; genus Limivicinus. The sequence goes on from ONQJ01000056.1 coordinate 5,660, forward strand.
CGTTGTCGTCGAGGCGCTTTTCAAAGCGCGGGCGCAGAAACTCGGCGTCGCGGCAGGCGGAGAAAAAGCCGCCGCCGATATGGTCGTGCACGCCGCCGCGCCACAGCGCGCGCAGATCCTCCTCCGCGAGGACGCGCCATTTTTCCTCTCCCGTATAGCAGGCCCCGCGCAGCAGCAAAAGCAGCGCGCTCACGCGGCCGCGGAAGTCGCAGTCCCGGGCCCTCATGCGCTCCACGCCCGCGAGAGCCAGTTCGGCAAAGGATCCCTTGTTTTCCATAAAACACGCTCCGTATTGTAATTCGGAATGATACCTTTTATAATAGTAACCGTATTATACACGCCCGTGCGCGTCACTTCAAGGAGGAATCCCCCATGCGCTGCTGCTTCGACGCAAGCGAATATACCGGCGTGCCGGACCATGAGCCCTGTCCGGAGACGCTCGACGTCCCGGCGATCATCCGCGGGCTCGACGCGCTGTACGCGCAGAACCGGGAGGCCGAGGCGCAGGACTATCTCGAGCGGCATCTTTCCGAGGCGCGGGCGGTCGGCGACTGGCGCGCGGAGCTCTCGCTCGTCAGCGAGCTGCTGGGCCAGTACCGCCGCAGCATGGACGAGGAAAAGGGCCTCGCCGCGGTGGAGCACGCGCTCGCGCTGATCCGCGAGCACCGCCTGGGCCGCACGGTCTCGGGCGCGACGGTGCTTTTGAACGCGGCGACGACGCTCGGCTGTTTCTCCCGGCACGAGGAGGCCCTGCCGATCTTCCGGCATGTGAGCCGCGTGTACGGCGAGCAGCTCGACCCGCACGACTACCGCTTTGCGGGTCTGTTCAACAACATGGCCCAGTCGCACGCCGCGCTGGGCGAGTCCGCGCAGGCCGAGGCGGCCTTCCGCTCCGCGATCGGCATCATGGAGGGGCTCGGGGGCGGCGGGAACGAGATCGCCGTGACGCTGTGCAGTCTCGCCGAACTCTACGACGCCGCCGACCCGGAGGACGAGCGCATCGCGCAGTGCCTTGAGCGCGCGTGGGAGTGTCTCGACGATCCGGAGCTCAGGCGCGACGGCTATTACGCCTTCATGGCCTCGAAGTGCGTGCCGGTCTTCGACCGGCTGGGCTTTTTTCTCTACGCGAAGGAGCTGGAAGAAAGGATAAGGACGATCCATGAGAGGACTTGACGAGGCCAGGCGCTTCTATGCCGAGCGCGGGCAGGCGATGATACGCAGCCGCTTCCCGGACTATGAGGGGCGCATCGCCGTGGGGCTCGCGGGCCGCGGCTCGCAGTGCTTCGGCTATGACGACGCGCTCTCGCGCGACCACGACTTCGAGCAGGGCTTCTGCCTGTGGCTGACCGACGAGGACGACCTGAAGATCGGCGTGGCGCTGGCGAGAGCTTACCGTTCGCTCGGCGCGGAGGGGCCGCGCGAGCGCAGCGCGCTCGGCAGCAGCGGCGTGGGCGTGCAGCGCATCGGCGATTTTTACCGCCGCTATACCGGCTCGCCCGGCGCGCCGGAGAGCTGGCAGCAGTGGATGAGCCTGCCCTCCTGGGCGCTGGCCGAGGCCGTGAACGGCGAGGTCTGGCGCGACGAGCTCGGGGAGTTTTCCGCGATCCGGGAGACGATCGCGCACGGCATGCCCGAGGACGTGCGCAAGAAAAAGCTCGCCGCGCGCGTGATCGGCATGGCGCAGAGCGGGCAGTACAACTATGCGCGCTGCCTCCGCCACGGCGAGGCGGGCGCGGCGATGCTGGCGCTCGGGCAGTTCGTGCGGGACGCGGCGGAGACCGTGTTCCTGCTCAACCGCCGGCACATGCCCTATTATAAATGGTGCTTCCGCGCGCTGCGCGAGCTGCCGACGCTCTCCGACATGGCGCGAGCGTCCTGCGCGAGCTGGCCGCGCAGGAGCTCTGCCGCGGCACGGGGGATTATCTCGAGGGACCGGCCTTTGAAATACAGGGCCGCATCGAAAACCCCGAGATCCGCGCGATGCATATTATGGAAGGATAAACCCCGCCGCGTTTTTCGGGAACCGCAAGGCGGAAAACCCATCTGCAAGAAAAAACGCCCCTCATCAGTCGCCTTGCGGCGACGGCTTCCAACGGCCGCCCGGAAGGACCGGGGCCCCTCATCAGTCGCCTTGCGGCGACAGCTTCCCCCGGAGGGGGAAGCCTGTAAGGAAGGTGATCAAATGGAGATCAAATGGCTCGGTCACGCCTGCTTTGCGATCACGCACAGGGGCTACACCGTCGTGATCGACCCCTACGACAGCGACTACACCGCGGGCTATCCGAAGCTGCGCGTGAAGGCGGACAAGCTGCTGATCAGCCACGAGCATTACGGCCACAACTACCGCGAGGGCGTTGTGCTCTCCGGCAGGCCGGAGAGCGACTGTCCCTTCGCGATCAGTTCCTTCGAGGTGTGGCACGACAACATGCGCGGCATCACGCGCGGGCAGAGCCTGGTGCACATCCTCGAGGCGGACGGGCTCAAGCTCGTGCACATGGGCGATATCGGGACGCAGCTGCTCTCGGGCGAGGCGAAGCGGATCCTGGGCGCGGACGCGCTGATGATCACGGCGGGAAGCTGCACGGGCCTGCCCTCGCAGGAGGTCTGGCGGCTGTGCGAGGAGGTCTTCCCGCGCGTCGTCATCCCGATGCACTATCGCTTCGGCGAGCACGGGGCGCGGAGACTGGAGCACGTCGACGAGCTGCTGCACTATTTCAACGCCCCGGGGATGGCGCATTTCTATGAGAGCGACACGATCGAGATCACCCCGGAGACGGAGCCGCAGGTGGCCGTGCTCAAGTACCTCGGGCCTCCGGCCTGGGGCGCGCTCGCCGCGCCGGAGGAAAAACCGGCCCGCAAAGGCCTGCTTGCCAAACTGCTGAAAAAATAGGACGCGTTTTATTCATCTTTGCTATGTTTACAAGCGCCGTCGAATGTGATATATTTGTAATGGTGAAATAGCGACAATTCAGACAAGATTTACAAATAATGAAAAGCAAGGAGGATCCACCATGGTAAACTTTGCCGACAGAATGGCAAACATCAAGGCTTCCGACATCCGCGAGCTGCTTAAGATCGCCGCCCAGCCCGACATCATCTCCTTCGCCGGCGGTCTGCCCGCGCCCGAGCTCTTCCCGGTCGAGGACATGAAGACCGCCCTGGACGCCGTGATGACGGAGAAGGGCCGCGTCGCCATGCAGTACGGCCCCACCGACGGCAACCTGCGCCTGCGCGAGCAGATCTGCGAGCGCGTCGCCGCCAAGAACAACATCCACACCGATCCCGGCCACGTCTTCATCACCGCCGGCAGCCAGCAGGGTCTGGACTTCCTGGGCAAGCTCTTCCTCAACCCGGGCGACTACGTCGTGCTCGAGAGCCCGAGCTATCTCGGCGCGATCAACGCCTTCAAGCAGTATCAGCCCAACTTCGTCTCCGTCCCCACCGATGAGAACGGCATGATCATGGAAGAGCTGGACAAGGTCCTGGCGACCACGCCGAACGTCAAGCTCATCTATATCATCCCCGACTTCCAGAACCCCTCCGGCCGCACCTGGCCGCTGGAGCGCCGCAAGCAGTTCATGGAGATCATCAACAAGTACGGCGTGCCCGCCATCGAGGACAACCCCTACGGCGACCTGCGCTTCAAGGGCGAGTATCTGCCCTCTCTCAAGAGCATGGACACCGAGGGCCTGATCGTCTACTTCGGCTCCTTCTCCAAGATCCTCTCCCCGGGCTTCCGCGTGGGCTGGATCATCGCCGACGAGAAGATCGTGGAAAAGGTCAACCACATCGCGCAGGCCGCGGTGCTGCAGACCGCCACGATCAACATGATGGCCATCGCCAAGTATATGGACATGTTCGACATCGACGAGCACGTGGCCAAGATCCTGCCGGTGTACAAGCACCGCTGCGGCCTGATGATCGACACGATGCGCGCTACCTTCCCGAAGGAGGCCAAGTTCACCGACCCGGACGGCGGCCTGTTCACCTGGGTCGAGCTGCCGGAGTACGTCAACACCCGTGAGCTCGCTCCCAAGGCGATGGCGCAGAAGGTGGCCTACGTGCCCGGCTCCGGCTTCTATCCGAAGGGCGACGTCAACAACGGCATGCGTCTGAACTACTCCTGCTCGACCGACGACAAGATCGTCAAGGGCATCAACATCCTGGCCGACGTCATCAAGGGCGCTCTCAAGTAAGCTCCGAAATACGGCAAAAAACAGCAGGGACTGTCGTCCCTGCTGTTTTTTCTTTTCTTACTGATAGCGGATCGTCAGGCTGCCGGAGGTCGTTTCCACGTCGACGGGGATCGGGCCGCGGAGGACCTCGCCGTGGAGGCTGCCGGAGGTCCGGTCGAAATCCAGGTCGATGCCCGTGCCCTTCGGGAATGTGAGCTCCACCGAGCCGGAGGTCGTTTCGACGTCTACGCCCGCGGGAGCGGCGGCAAAGTCCAGGCGCACCGAGCCGCTGGTGGAGGAGGACTCCGCCGTGCGGCACTCGAGGCCGGAAACACGCTGCGAGCCGCTGACGGACGAGAGCTTGAGCGTATCGCAGCTCAGCGCGCCGATCTTCTGGCTGCCGGACGTGGATCCCGCGTTCAGGGACAGGCATCCGAGCTCTTCGACCGTGATGCTGCCGCTGGCGCTGTCGGCGTCGACCGCGCCTCTTGCCTCGCAGCGCAGCACGTGCTGGCTGCCGGAGGCGCTGTCAAGATCCAGCGCGGCGCAGCGGCAGTCCTCGGCGCGCAGCGAGCCGGAAGCGGAATCCAGATCGATCGTGCCGCCGACGTCGAGACCGCGCAGCGCGACGGAGGCGGAGGCCGCGTCCGCCGTCAGCTCCGAGAGCGTCAGGCTCTGCGGGACGAGGACGGTGAGCTGCTTCTCCGGGAGAGCGCGGACCTTGTTGGCGCAGGGCAGGATCGAAAGCGTGCCGCCGCTGAGCCGGAAGCGCAGGCACTCGTCCTCGGAGAGCTTGGCGGAGGCCTTCTCGCGCACGACGAGCTCTTTGCCGTCCCAGCGCTCGACGCTCACGCCGCCGCTGATCCAGTCGATCTGCAGCGCCTCGACTTCCCCGGCCGAAAAGCTCTCCTCGCCGTTCTTGAGGACGGTGTAGCCCTTCTGGTCGTAGTCGAGATGCACCGCGCTGTTCGTGCCGAGGCCGTTCAGTCCCGCCAGTCCGGCCGCGAAGCTCTCGCCGCGGTGATGGGCGATCTGCAGCGCCGTCAGCCCGAAGGCCAGCAGCAGGATCCCTATGAGAAGCACGATCTTTTTCCAGGTTTTCATGGCTTAGTTCTCCTTTTTGATGAAGATGGATTTGATCCCGCGCCACAGGCCCCGGCAGAGGGTGCGGCTCAGGCTCGCCAGCGCGCGGAACAGCGGCGGCAGCGCGAGCGCGCCGAGAAGGCACAGCCCCGCCGCGGCGAGCGCGGTGCCGATGATCACGAGCGGCGAGCCCGTGACGGATCCGCTGATCAGCCCGATCGGGGCCGCGACGGCCGCGACGCCCAGCGAGAGCACGACCGCCGCAAGGGCCACGGCCAGCGACCAGATCGTGACGAGCAGCGCCAGCAGCAGCGAGAACACGACCGCGAAGGCCGAGATCAGCAGCGGGAACCAGAGCGGGAAGCCGAGCACGAGCAGCGCGATCGTCAGCGCCGAGAGGCCGCCGGCCGATTTGATGCGGCTCTTGACCAGGGTGCCCAGCGGCAGCGCCGCGAGCAGCTCCTCCGCGACCTTGCCGGGATCGCCCAGCTTCGCGGTGGCCTCCGTCTCGCTCATGCCGTCCTCGCACATGTCGTTGATCAGCTCGTCGTAATAGGCGATCTGCCGTTCCTTTTCCTCCGCGGGCATCTGCGCGAGCGCGAGCCGCAGCTTTTCCAGATATTCCTCTCTATTCATGGCTCAATCCCTCCCGAATAAAATCATACATCGCCGCGAGCTCGTCCCAGTCGGCGGCAAAGCTCTCCAGCTGTCGCCGGCCGACCGGCGTGAGGCGGTAGAACTTGCGCAGGCGGCCGTTGTGCTCGACGCTGTATACCGTGAGCGCGCCGCCGCCCTCGAGACGGCGGAGGATCGGATAGAGCGTCGATTCCGTGACCGCGACGACAGAGGAGAGATCCTTGACGATCTGATAGCCGTAGGAGTCGCCCCGCGCCAGCGCGGCGAGCACGCAGTTTTCGATCAGACCGCGTTTCATCTGTGCGTCCAACATCGGCTATACCTCCTTTCGCGTCATACTATACATCACATAGTATTGTGTGTCAAGGGGTATTTTATCTTTTTTTTGAAAAAAATTTCCGCCGCGGTCTCCCGCGGCGGAAAGCATGTACGCCCCGTACGTTATTTTTTTATATGGAAGCCCATCCGGATCGCCCCCGTCGGGCAGGCGCGGACGCAGTCGCCGCAGCGGATGCATTCGGCGGAGTTGACGTTCTCCGTCGGCTCGACGCCCATGCGGCAGGCCACCGCGCAGGCCCCGCAGCGGATGCATTTGTCCGCATCCACTTCTCCGCGCCAGAGCGCGAAGCGGTTGAACAGGCCGTAGACGGCCCCCAGCGGGCAGAGGTATTTGCAGAAGGGACGCCAGATCATCAGGCTCAGCACGACGAGCGCGAGCAGCACCGCGGCCTTCCATGCGAAAAGGCCGCCGAGGAGCGGCCGCACGGCCGCGTCCGCGAGCGCGAGCAGCACGCCCGCGAGCATCCCCGCCGGACAGAGGTATTTGCAGAAAAAAGGCGTGAGCGCGAAGAAGAGCGGCAGCACGACCAGCAGGACGAGGATGAGATACTTCAGCCGGCGCAGCGCGCGCTCGCCCCGGAAGCCGCGCAGCTTTTTCGGGAAGGGGATCTTATGGAGCAGCTCCTGCAGAAGGCCGAAGGGGCAGAGAAAGCCGCAGACCGCGCGGCCGAGCAGCGCGCCGAAGAAGATCAGCAGGCCGACCACATAGTACGGCAGCTTGATCGGGCGCGCGGCGAGAAAGCTCTGCAGCGAGCCGATCGGGCAGGCGCCGACCGCGCCGGGACAGGAGTAGCAGTTCAGGCCCGGCACGCACACGCCCTTGGACGCGCCCTGCCAGATGCGGCCCGTGAAAAAGCCCTTGAGATGGGCGTTCTGCAGCAGCGCCGCGGCGGCCTGGATCGAAAAACGTCTTTTGTTCTCCATGTTCAGCCGATCCCCACGCATTCGAGACACACGCGCGCGGCCTTTGCCAGCACCGCTGCGTACTGGCCGGAGAGAAGTCCCGCGGCCGTCAGCGCGGCGGCGATGAGCAGCGCGAGATACGGAGCGAGCCTTTTCATCCCAGCAGCTCCTTTACGATCGCTTCCCAGCCGGCATAGCTGTTCGAGCCGATCTTCGTCTCGCCGACGATCCGGCCGTCGCCGTCCACGAAGATCGTCGTGGGGACGTAGCCCGTCTGGAACGGATCGAACTCCGGCACATAGCGCAGGACGGGATAGCTCAGCGCGGCGTCGGACACCACTTTTGCCGTCCCCTCCTCGGTCGAGAACACGCCGAGGATCTGGAAGCCCTCGGGCGCGTACGCCTCGTAGAGCTTTTCGAGGTCCGGCAGCTCGGCGATACAGGGCGGGCACCAGGGCTCGAAGAAGTTGATCATCGTCAGCGCGTGTCCGGCAAGGATGCTCTCGTCGACGGCCGCGCCGTCGAGCGTCGTCGTGGAAAAGCGGAGCTCCGGCTCGAAGCCGGCCGGGAGCTCCTGCGTTCCCGCCCCTTCGGCGGGGATGTTTTCCACCGCGCTCTCTTCGGCGGGGGCGCTTTCCTCCGCGCTCTCTTCGACGGCGTCGCCCAGGCCGGAGATGATCTCCCCGGCAACGATGTTCTCCTCCGCGGGAGCGGGGGCCTCTGTTTTGCCGCATCCCGCCAGCGCGAGCAGCGCGAGGGCGAGGATGAGGACCGACAGTTTTTTCATATTTCTCTTTTCCTTTCCGAAAGGCTGCGCAGCGCGCTGTGCGGCGTGCGCGCGTCGAGCGGCGGCGGGGCGAGCTCCGCCAGCTTCCGGGACAGCGCGCGCAGACGGCCGCCGCGGCGATCCCTTTTTTCACAGGCGGCGAGGAAGGCGTCCCAGTCGAAACGCTCGCCGCTTTTTCCCTCGACCAGGCGGATCGCCGCGAGGAGCTCCTCCTCCGAGCCCGCCGCGAGCAGGCGGAGGCGGTCGGGGAGGAGGGCCGCCGTCTCGGCAAAAAGCGGCCCGGGAACGGCGAGCAGAGAGGGAAAGCCCGCCGCGAGCAGTTCGTCGGCTTCGTCCCCGGTCCACACGAGCACTCCCGCGAGCGTCCCGGTCCGGAGCAGCCGCGCGAGGGCCGAGCCCCAGAAGCGCAGCCAGCGGACATAGCCCCGAAGCGGCCGCGCGGGAGCGCTTCCCTGCCGATTATACCGAAATGTGCGTTTCATTTCAACGTTCCTTTTGCTTATTTCCTTGACTTGCCGCGCCGGACAGATTAAAATACGGTATACGTTTCTTTCTCCGCAAAAAGGAGTTGCGCATGGATCTGAACGAACTGAAGCTCGTCACGGCGAGCAACATCATCCGTCTCCGCACCGGCAGGGGCATGACCCAGGCCGAGCTCGGCGCGCGTCTGAACTACTCGGACAAGACGATCTCCAAGTGGGAGCGCGGCGAGGCCATCCCCGACGCGTTCGTGCTGACCCAGCTTGCCGAGCTCTTCGGCGTGAGCGTGGATTTTCTGCTCTCGTCCCACGACAAATGGGAAAAGCCGAAGGAAAACGAGGTCGAGGAGGTCCGTTACAGCGTCGAGCATATCATCGCCATTGCCGTGATCGGCGTGCTGACGGCTTTTCTGATCGCCTTTGTCACGCTGTGGCTGATGGGGATCGTCGAATGGAGGATCTTCCTCTTCGCCCTCTCCGCCGCGATCCTGGTCTATATGATCCTGATCTGCGTTTTCAAGCGTACGCGGCAGCTGCAGTATGTGATCGCGCTTTTCGTTGCCTCGCTGTTCGTGATCGTCTATTTCTTTCTGCCCACGGCCAACCCCTGGCAGCTGTTCCTGATCCTCGTTCCCGCGGAGGCGCTGGTCTTCCTCGCCTGCAACGTGAAAAAGAAGCATCATCACCCGAAAAAGCAGGAAAAATCCTGAATTCTACAAATCGTAGAGCGGCCGGAAGGCCGCTCTACTTGCTTTAGAGGGTCCTGCGCGGAGGGTAGCTTGTCAAACAGCGGAAAACAAGCTACGCTGTTATCAGGATCATACGCCGATTTGTGTGCGAAAGGAAAAGAATCATGAGTGATTATATCTTGAGCTGCTGCTCCCCCGCCGACCTGTCGAAGGAGCATTTCGAGTCCATCGACGTGCATTACGTCTGCTTCCACTACTTCCTCGACGGCGTGGAATACCCCGACGATCTGGGCCAGACCATCCCCTTCGAGGAGTTTTACGCCCGCATGAGCGCCGGCGCAGACACCCGCACCGCGCAGGTGAACGTCTCGGAGTACGTGGACTTTTTCACGCCCTTCCTCGAGGAGGGCAAGGACGTGGTGCACGTGTGCCTCTCCTCCGGCATCTCCGGCACGATCAACTCCGCCACCAACGCCGCGCTGATCTTAAAGGAGCGTTTTCCCGAGCGCACGGTCTATGTGATCGACTCGCTGGGCGCGTCCTCCGGCTACGGCCTGCTGATGGACACCGCCGCCGCGAAGCGCAGCGAGGGCCTTTCCGCCGCGGAGCTGGCGCAGTGGATCGAGGAAAACCGGCTGAAGCTCCACCACTGGTTCTTCTCCTCGGACCTGACCTTCTTCGTCAAGGGCGGCCGCATCTCCAAGGCCGCGGGCGTGTTCGGCGGCATCCTGGAGATCTGCCCGCTGATGAACATGGACGATCAGGGCAGGCTGATCCCGCGCTTCAAGATCCGCACGAAGAAAAAGGTCATCCGCGAGATCGTCAAGAAAATGGAGGAGTGCGCCGAGGGCGGGCTCGACTACTCCGGCAAGTGCTTCATCAGCCAGTCCGCCTGCTATGACGACGCGCGCGCCGTGGCGGACCTGATCGAGGAGCGCTTTCCGAAGCTCAACGGCAAGGTGCTCATCAACAGCGTCGGCAACCTCATCGGCAGCCACACCGGTCCCGGCACGGTCGCGCTGTTCTTCTGGGGCAGCGAGCGCGTGGACTGAGTTATATTGGAATACCGAAAACGCGGGCTTCTCCGTTGGAGAAGCCCGCGTCAAGCGTCGACAATGCGTCGACAGCTTGACGCGCAAAAACGGGAACTTTCAAAAAAGTTCCCGTTTTTTTGTGATTGAACGAAGAAAGGGGGCTCTCCGCCCCCTCTCTTCGCTCTCCCCTTGCGTGTCGAAGGCCGGCCGCGAGAGATTGCTTGCAGTCGCAAACGGGCTTCCCCGTTGGGGAAGCCCGCGTTTTCGTTTTCTCTTTGTTTTCGCTCCTACTTTCCCTTGACGGCGGAGAAGGGGTCGGCGCCCTGGCCGGTGAG
>ONQJ01000049.1 GCA_900319935.1 uncultured Eubacteriales bacterium
TATTGTGCTCTCCAGCAGGTTTTTTCTTCCAGTAAGCAGCAAAAAAAGTGAGGCTGTGAAAAGCCGCAGGTTTCTTCCTGCTTTTTTTCACAGCCCCTTCTTTCATATGTCAAGTCTGAATTAGCGGCCTTTTGCAATACAACCATGGCCGCGGCGCGGCCCGGGCGGCATGCGTGCCGTGCCGGGCACACAGCGCTTTGATTGACGGCGGCGGCGCGGCGTGCTATAGTTTATCTATCCTTGCTTGATAAGTCTTAAATGGGGTGGAATCTTGGTTTTTTCCAGTCTGACCTTTCTGTTTTTGTTCCTGCCGCTGCTCTATCTTTTTGTGTTCCTCTCCCCCGCGCCGCGGTGGAGAAACGGCGTGCTGATCGTCTTCTCGCTGATCTTTTACGCCTGGGGCGAGCCGGTGTGGGTGCTCGCGATGCTCTTTTCAACGGCGGCGAACTATGTCTTTGCGCTGCTGATCGAGCGCAGCGGCAGTGCCGCGCGGCGCAAGCTCTTCCTTGTGCTGGGCATCGTGACCTCGATCTGCTTCCTCTTCTATTTCAAATACGCCGCCTTCCTTTTGGGTACGGTCACCGGCCTGCTGGGGCTTGAAAATCCCCTCTCCGCGCCGAAGCTGCCCATCGGGATCTCCTTTTACACCTTCCAGATCCTGACCTATACCGTGGACGTCTACCGCGGCAAGGAGAGGGCGCTGCACAACCCCCTGCGGCTGCTGCTGTATATCAGCTGCTTCCCGCAGCTGATCGCCGGACCGATCGTCCAGTACGGCGATATCGCCGCGCAGCTGGAGGAGCGGGCCATTTGTCCTGAGGATTTCGGCGACGGCATGCAGCGCTTTTGCTTCGGGCTGGGGAAAAAGGTCCTGCTTGCCAATATCTGCGGCGCCGCGCTGGAGGCGCTGCCGCTGGCGGGGCGCGGGGCGCAGATGTCCCTTGCCGGGGCCTGGCTGGCGGCGCTGCTCTATACGCTGCAGCTGTATTTTGACTTCTCGGCCTACTCGGACATGGCCATCGGCCTGGGGCGCACGCTGGGCTTTCGCTATAAGGAAAACTTCAACTATCCCTACATCAGCTCGTCCGTCACGGAATTCTGGCGGCGCTGGCACATCTCGCTGGGCAGCTTTTTCCGCGACTATGTGTACATCCCCCTCGGCGGCAACCGCCGCGGCACGGGGCGCACCATTCTGAACATGCTGATCGTGTGGAGCCTCACCGGGCTCTGGCACGGCGCGAGCTGGAACTTTGTCCTCTGGGGCGCTTATTACGGCGTGCTGCTGATTCTGGAGCGCTTTGTTCTGAAAACGGCGCTGGACAGGCTGCCGCGGCTTTTGCGCATGCTGCTGACCTTTGCGGTCGTGATGGTCGGCTGGGTGATTTTCTACTATACCGACGCGGCCGCGCTCGGCGAACATCTGCGCGCGCTTATCGGTCTCGGCGCGGCGGGAAGACTGCCGCTGACGGACGGCGTGACGCTGGGCGTGCTGAGGCAATACACGCTCTTCCCGCTGCTGGCGCTTTTGCTGAGTCTGCCGGTGTTCCCCGCGGCGGAAAAGCTGCTTGCGCGCGTCGGGAAGCTTGGGCAGCTTGTCCGGCTGCTGTGCGCCGTGGCGGTCTTCGCGGCCTCGGTGCTGTTCCTTGTCGGGCAGAGCTACAACCCCTTTATCTATTTCCGGTTTTAAGGAGGCGGGCAACAGATGAAAAAGCTATCGCTGGCGCTGATGTATCTCTGCCTGCTCGCCGCCTTTTGCTGCGGTATATCCGAGCTGCTGTTCGTCGACAAGGCGCCGCGCCCCTCGGAGGAGGAAAACCGCATGCTGAGCGGCTTCCCCGCGCTGAGCGCGCAGAGCCTGCTGAGCGGCGATTTCATGGACGGGATCGAGAGTTATCTCTCCGACGCGTTTTTCTGCCGCAGCGGAGCGGCCGCCTTTTCCGACTCTCTGACGGGACTTTTCTCCGTACCGGACGATTCGCCCGACACCGGTGCGATCGACGAGGCGCTGCTGGGCGACGAGCCCGCCGCCGAGGCCGGGCAGGAGGAGACGCAGAGCGCGGCCCTGACGGAAGAAGCGGCCGCCGTCGAGACGCCCGCGGCGCTGCGCGCCGAGGCGCGGGACGCAACCTTCTGGCTCTTGGACGAGAACGGGAACAAGATCCCGCTGATGAACTTCCCGGCGGCGCAGCTGCAGTCCTTCGCCGCGATCCTGGACGCCTACCGCGCCGAGCTGCCCGCGTGGGGCACGCTGCACTTTGCCAATGTTCCGGTTTCAAGCGTCGCCCACAACATCACCAACCGCAAGCAGTACGTGGGCTGGGACACCGATACCGACGAGGTCTTGCAGGGTCTGGTCGGCGAGGGCGTTTATATCTACGACCCGACGGACTTTCTCGATCCCGCCTCGCCGGATTTTTACCTGTACTATTACGTGGAGGACCACCACTGGACGCCCTGGGGCGCCAGCCTTTGCGCGGACGCCTTTGCTCGCGGGCTGGGGCTCGCTCCGATCACCTTTGAACAGTACCATCTTCGCATCCCCGGCAGCGGCAAGGGGCCCTATACCATCGATCAGCTGCGCGGGCAAAGGGGGCTGCCGGGACTGACGGAGGTCATCGTACCCACCTCCCCGGCGGAGTGCTGCGTGATCAGTCACATGGATCAGCGCAAGCCGGGCATCTTCGTCACCTATGAGGAAAAGGGCTACAGCTGCTATTACGGCGGCATGCGCGGCCCCTGGCGGCTTGCCGAGACCGGGAACTGCACCGGACGCCGCGCGCTGGTCATCGGCGACAGCTTTTCACTGCCTCTCGCCGTGTTCATGGCGCCGTATTACGATATCGTCCTCAGCACCGATCTGCGCGATTCGCTCTATGACATCGAGAGCTCCGGCGCGGACGTCGCGACCTATATCCGCGAATATGAGATCGACGATATCTTCATCGTCTACAGCAGCTATTATCCCTTCTGCGGGGACAGGGTCCAGGGGCGGCTCGCCCGCCATCTGCATGAAACGGGGGCAGAGTCATGAGGGGAAAACGGTCCTGGGTGGCGTCCACCCTTGCTGTGACGACGCTGTTGTTCTTCGCGCTGCTCGGCGGGATCGCGCTGCTGCAAAAGCAGCTCCCCCGCCGGCGCGAGGCCGCTGCCCTCTCCGCTCTGGAGAGCGGGGACACGGAGCTTGCCCGCAGCCGCGCCGGGAAAGTGGAGGACGAGGAGCTGCGGCTGCAGATCCTCTCCGGCTGCGATTACAGGGACGCGCTGCGCTATATGGAGGAAGGAAAGCTCCAGGAGGCCGCCGAGAGCTTTGAGGCCGCCGGGGAATACGAGGACGCGGAGGAGCTTGCGCTGGGCTGCCGCGTTCGGATCGCCGAGGCGCTGCGCGGCGAGGGTCTCTGGGAAGAGGCGATCGGGAAATACGCCGAGCTCGCGGCGCTGCGGGATACCGCGGAGGAGATCGCCGCCTGCCGCTACGCCTGGGCGGAGCAGCTTCTTTCCGCCGGAGATCGGGCCGGCGCCGCCGCGCTGTTCCGGCAGGCCGGCGACTATCAGGACAGTCAGACGCGCTTTCTGGCGCTGGCCGTCGAGATCACGGGCTACGACGATCCGGAAAAGGCCATGGCAGCGATCAGCGGCAAGAGCCCGGAGGATATGGCGCGTATGAGCGCGCTGCAGGAAAAGCGCGAGACGCTGCCCTGCGGCGTGCTTGCCGTCGGCTTTTTCCACACCGTGGGACTGAGGAGCGACGGCACGGTGCTCGCCTGCGGCGACAACAGCTTCGGACAGTGCGGCGTGCAGGGCTGGCATGACGTCGTCGCCGTGGCCGCGGGCGCCTATCACACGCTCGCGCTCCACCGGGACGGACACGTCAGTGCCGTCGGCCGCAACAGGGAGGGGCAGTGCGAGGTCAAGAGCTGGGAAAATGTGACGGCCATCGCCGCCGCGAACTACGGCAGCTTTGCGCTGACGAAGGACGGAACCGTGCTCTGCACCAAGAATTTCGGCTATACGCCGCCCGCAAGCTGGAACGGTCTTGACAGTCTCTGCGCGGGCTCGTTCAACTGCGGCGCGCTGCGCAGAGGCGAGGCGCTGCTTTATCCCGCGCTCCCCGGCGAGCCGCTGCCCGGCGAGCTGGTGGAGCTCTGCGTGGCGACCGGCTGCGCCGTCGGTCTGCTGCCGGACGGCAGGCTTGCCGGACAGGGGCGCGAATTTCCGGAGTGGAGCGATCTGCTGACTGTCTCCCTCTCGGATAGCTGCCTGCTGGGGCTGAAGGAGGACGGGAGCGTGCTCGCTTCCTTCTTCCACGAGGACGCCGCGATCGACTTTTCCTCCGTCCGGGACGCGGTGGCCATCGCCGCCGGAGGCACGCATTTTGCCTTTCTCCTGCGCGACGGGACGGTGCTGTGCTTCGGTGAGGACGGCCGCGGGCAGACTGAGACGGAGGGCTGGGTGCTTGCCGTGGCACCCGCCGCATCCTGAAAGGTGCCCAGCGATCATCCGGAAAAAGATTGAGCGGTGGGATCACTGCATCACAGAGGTAAACGGAGCACTGCTCCGCTGTGATCAGAGACTGAACTGTAATTCACGGTCCGCAAGGACACCGCGCCGCATTTGACAACAGGGTCTCCCCTTCACATTCGGTTTATGAAAAGGGGCTGTGAAAAAAGTCCCAAAGCGAAAAAGAAGAGGAATCCCAAGTGAGAACTTGAGAGACCTCTTCTTTTTTGGTATAGGCAAAGTCGAAAACGTGCTTCGAACATTTTTAGGAGTTCCCTTAAAGAGAAAAAAGAAGCGTAAGAAATGCCGGTTAGAATAGCTTCTGACCGGCATTTCTTACGCAATTTATGGTCTCGTGTGAGTTTTTGTGTGAGTTTTATTGAGGCAACAATTGGTCGTTATTATCAGAACAGCCCAAAGAAGTGGTGATATATACAAAAAATGCCCTGAAACGAAATTGTTTCAGGGCGAAAAGTTGGAGCTGATAGCCAGATTCGAACTGGCGACCTCATCCTTACCAAGGATGCGCTCTACCTACTGAGCTATATCAGCGAAAGTTCATGCCCCTTTTTCAAGGGGCATGTGGCGACCAAGAAGGGACTTGAACCCTCGACCTCCGGCGTGACAGGCCGGCGTTCTAACCGACTGAACTACTTGGCCACGGCTTGATTATACTATCAAATCGATCTGCGTTTGTCAACACTTTTTTTATGTACACCGCCCAATTCGCGGAGAGAGCGTCCGCAGACGCCGTCTCCGCGCCTTTCAGGCCGCCTGCGCCGCGGCTCCGGCCGCGTCGAGCATGTCGTAGATCCCGATGGCAAAGCCGCGCCGCGGGTCGTTGACGAACACATGCGTCACCGCGCCGACGATGCTGCCGTCCTGCAGGATCGGACTGCCGGACATGCCCTGCACGATGCCGCCCGCGCCGGAGGAGAGCGCCGCGTCCGTCACGGTCAGCAGCGCGTGGGTCTGCCCGCCCTCGCTGTACACGCGGTCGATCTCGACGGCGTATTCCTTCGCCTCATGCCCCGCGAGCGTCGAGACAATGCTGGCGCGTCCGGTCCTGATCTCGCCGGTCTGCACGAGCCGCCCGTTCTGCGGGCCGCTCAGATGGCCGAAAATGCCGGCGGCCGTGTTCTTTTCCACGCTGCCGATCTTTTCCGCGGACGCGCCGCCGCAGAGCTCGCCGGGCGTGCCGGGCACGCCGGGGCTGACCGAGACGATCTCCGCCGCGCTGATCCAGCCCTCGCGCAGCGGCACGCTGCGGCCGCTGCTCTCGTCGTTGACGCTGTGGCCGAGCGCGCCGAAGAGCCCGCTGTGCGGCTCGATGAAGGTGATCGTCCCGATGCCGGAGACGCCGTCGCGCAGCCACAGGCCCAGCAGCCACTGTCTGGTTTCGGACAGAGCCGGGCACACGCGCAGACGCTGCGTCTCCCCGCCGCGCAGAACTTCTACCTCGGCCTCGCTGCCGCCGAGAGCCGCCGCCGCGGCGATCAGGTCCTCGGCGCTGCGGATCGGCGCGCCGTCCAGGCCCACGATCAGGTCGCCGACGGCAAAGCCCGCCTCCCGCGCGGGGCAGACGACGCCCTTTTCGGTCTGCACCTCGCAGAAGCCCGAGACGATCACGCCCTCGGCGCTGATCTCGATGCCGACCGCCTGCCCGCCGACGAGCAGCTCCTCGGCCCAGGCGGCGCAGGGCGTCAGCGCGAACAAAAGCAGCACGCCGAGCAGCGCCGTTATTCTTTTTTTCATGGAAAAATTCTCCTCTCCGTGCTCCTCGCCGCACATGTAACAGTATGTGCGCCGCAAGCGGGAAAAAAGAAGGATAATTCTCTCTTTGCTTCCAAACGAAAAGCGGCCCTTGCGCGCGCGCAAAGACCGCCTGTTGGCAATTTTTTCTTGCTTTTTTATCTGTTTTTGTCCAGATAGCCCTGCAGGATCAGGCTGGCCGCGACCGCGTCCACGGTCTTGCGGTGGATCTTTTCCTTTTTGCCCGCGGCGTGCAGGATCGCGTGGGCCTCGATGCTGCTGCGGCGCTCGTCCCAGAGCACGACCTCCAGGCCGCTGTCCGCCTCCAGCAGCGCGGCGAAGGCGCGGCTTTTTTCGGCGCGCGGGCCCTCGCTGCCGTCCATGTTCTTCGGCAGCCCGAGCACGAGCGTCCCGACCTCCCGGCGCGCCGCCTCCTCGGCGATGCGCTGCGAGGCGCGCTCCATGTTCCATTCCTGCATCGTCCAGGCCTCGCCGCAGAGCAGGCCCGTCGGGTCCGATACCGCCAGGCCGATCCGCTGATCGCCGTAGTCGATCGCCATCACGCGCATAGTGTTTCTCCTTGAAATCAAATTTGCCGCATGCCGCCTCCCGCGGCGGGGCAATGGTCGAAGCGCCCCTCATCCGGCGCTTCGCGCCACCTTCCCCCTGGGGAAGGCTATGGGGCGGGCGGAGGGCGGAACGCCCCTCATCCGGCTGCTTCGCGCCACCTTCCCCCGAGGGGGAAGGCTATGGGGCGGGGCGGAGGGCGGAATGTCCCTCATCCGGCCGCTCCGCGCCACCTTCCCCAAGGGGAAGGCTATGGAGCGGGGCAATGGTCGGAATGCCCCTCATCCGGCCGCTCCGCGGCCACCTTCCCCCAGGGGAAGGCTATGGGGCGGGGCGGAGGGCGGAACGTCCCTCATCCGGCGCTTCGCGCCACCTTCCCCCGAGGGGGAAGGCTATGGAGCGGGGCGGAGGGCGGAACGCCCCTCATCCGGCGCTTCGCGCCACCTTCCCCCGAGGGGGAAGGCTATGGGGCGGGGCGGAGGGCGGAACGCCCCTCATCCGGCGCTTCGCGCCACCTTCCCCCAGGGGAAGGCTATGGAGCGGGGCAATGGTCGAAGCGCCCCTCATCCGGCGCTTCGCGCCACCTTCCCCAAGGGGAAGGCTATAAGGTTTTTTTATTATAACACACATATTTTGTGTTGAAAAGCGGCGGGCACAACAAGATGCGGAAAAGAGGGCCGGGATGGCCCGAAAGCCTTGAAAAAAGGCGAAAAAACCCGCAAAAAAATGTTGACCGCGGCGGGGCGGTGTGCTATACTTCAACTTACCTGTCGGACGAGAGGTTTCTTTTTGCGCGCATTTTTTCGCGCAGACGGCCTTTTCCCGTCCAAAATGCAGGGAGGCAATGCCCGGTTTTTTCCGGGTAAATAAAATAGGAGGTGCCGAAAGAATGGCTGCAGACGCAAGAGTAAAGATCACACTCAGATGCGAAGAATGCAAGCAGAGGAACTACAACACGGTCAAGAACAAAAAGAACAAGTCCGACCGTTTGGAGCGCAGCAAGTATTGCCCCTTCTGCCGCAAGCATACCAAGCATGTGGAAACCAAGTAACTTCTGAAAGGACGCGTAAAAATGGCTGAAGAAAAGAAAACGAACGCCGCTCCGGCCAAAGCCGTTACCGCCGTGAAGAAGGACGACGCCAAGCCCGGCTTTTTCAAGCGCGCGGCGAAGTGGTTCCGCGAGATGAAGAGCGAGCTGAAGAAGGTCGTTTGGCCCACGCCCAAACAGCTTCTCAACAACACCGTCGTCTCCGTCGTCGTTATGGTGGCTTCCGCGATCGTGCTTTGGGGCTTCGACATGCTCGCCAGCGGGCTCGTGCACGCCCTGATCAACATCGCAGGGTAAGGCGCCATGGCTGAAGAGGCAAAATGGTACGTTGTTCATACCTATTCCGGGTATGAGAACGCGGTTGCCGCCGCGATCCTGAAGGCCGCGGAGAACCGCAGAATGACCGACCTGATCCGGGAGGTCAATATCCCGATGGAGACCGTTACCGAGTATACCGACGCCGGCGAAAAGACCGTCGAGCGCAAGGTGTTCCCCGGTTACGTGCTCGTCAAAATGATCATGACGGACGAAAGCTGGCACCTGGTGCGCAACGTGCGCGGGGCCACCGGCTTCGTCGGCAGCGACGGCAAGGCCGTGCCGCTTACCGAGCAGGAGATCATCAATCTCGGCGTCGAGCGGCAGGAGATCGTCGTCGGCTATACGATCGGCGACCGCGTCAAGGTCAGCGACGGTCCGCTCGCCGGTTTCTACGGCGTGGTGGACGAGCTGGAGCCCGAAAAGGACCGGGTCCGCGTCGTCGTCTCCATGTTCGGGCGCGAGACGCCCGTCGATCTCGAGCTTGACCAGGTCGAGGTCATCAAAGAATAACAAGAAAGAGGTGCTTTCACTTGGCACAGAAAGTAGTTGGATACGTCAGATTCCAAGTCCCCGCCGGAAAAGCGACTCCGGCGCCCCCCGTCGGCCCGGCCCTCGGCCAGTACGGCGTCAACATCGGTCAGTTCACCAAGGATTTCAACGAGCGCACCAAGGGCGATATGGGCCTGATGATCCCCGTTGTCATCACCGTTTACTCTGACCGCAGCTTCACCTTCATCACCAAGACCCCTCCTGCCGCCCTTCTGATCAAGAAGGCCTGCGGCATCGAGACCGCTTCCGGCGTGCCTCAGAGAGACAAGGTCGCGACCATCAGCAAGGAAGATGTCCGCAAGATCGCCGAGCAGAAGATGCCCGACCTCAACTGCACCGACATCGAATCCGCGATGAGCATGATCGCCGGCACCTGCCGCTCCATGGGCGTCGTCGTCGGCGACTGAGCGCGGGAGCGCTCAAACGTGGGAGGATTTATCCATCCGACTGATCACCACATTTTAGGAGGAAACAACATTGTTTAGAGGAAAAAATTATAAAGAGAGCTCCAAGCTCGTAGATAAGCAGGCCCTGTACGATCCGCAGGAGGCGCTCGCCCTCGTCTGCAGCGCCAGCAAGGCCAAGTTCGACGAGACCGTCGAGCTGCACGTCAAGCTCGGCGTCGACGGCCGCCACGCCGACCAGCAGGTCCGCGGCGCCATCGTGCTGCCCAACGGCACCGGCAAGACCGTCCGCGTGCTGTGCTTCTGCCCGCCCGAGCAGGTCGACGAGGCCCTCGCGGCCGGCGCCGATTACGCCGGCGGCATGGATCTGGTCGAGAAGATCCAGAAGGAAAACTGGTTTGAGTTCGATACCGTGATCGCCAACCCCAAGATGATGGGCACCGTCGGCCGTCTCGGTAAGATCCTCGGCCCGAAGGGCCTGATGCCGTCCCCGAAGGCCGGCACGGTCACCCCGAACATCGCCCAGGCCATCGGCGAGGCGAAAGCCGGTAAGGTCGAGTACCGTCTGGACAAGACCAACATCATCCACTGCCCCATCGGCAAGGTGAGCTTCGGCGCGGAGAAGCTGTACGAGAACTACGTCGCGCTCATCACCGCCATCATCAAGGCCAAGCCCGCCACCGCCAAGGGCCAGTATATCCGCTCCTGCGTCACGGCCTCCACGATGGGCCCCGGCGTCAAGATCAACGCCCAGAAGCAGCTGTAAGCTCTGCTCAAACGAGATCAAAAAGCTCTCTGTCCGCACGGACAGGGAGCTTTTTCATTTCAAATACTGATATCCAATAGAAAAGTTCTCATCTTTCCGGGAGACTTCGCGCCATGCTGCGTTGCTTTCCTTGCAAATATATCTCCATTATTCGCTGCGGAAAGCGCCTTGCCTGACACAAATTCTCCTCGGAAATCCGTTGAACTCTCTTATTGGATATTAGTATAAATTTTTCTTAAGCCCGTGGACATTTTCTTTTCGACGCGCTATAATGGCGTTATGTAAATTGCTTCCTCTCCCGAAAGGAGTTTTCGTATGACTACCGGAAAGATCAAAGCGGTGCTGTTCATCATCGTTTTTCTGCTGATCG
>ONQJ01000051.1 GCA_900319935.1 uncultured Eubacteriales bacterium
ACGCTGATGCTGAAAAACGGCGTGGACACGCGAGCCCTGCAGGAGGTGCTCGGGCACAGCAACCTCAATACGACGCAGATCTATACGCATCTGGACAACGCCTCGCTGCACGAGGCTGCCATGGCAAACCCAATCGGACGCAGAAAACGTTCGGAAAACGAAGAAAAGACCTGAATAATCAGGTCTTTTCTTTAATTTTAATACATCAATTTGCTTTCAGTACCGTCAGGATCGCTTCCCGGATATTCTTTACGGGTATCAGCTCAAGTCCTTCCGGTTTTTTGATCTCGTCGCGCACATGTGCCGGGATGACGCAGCGCCGAAAGCCGAGCCGGGAAATCTCCGTGAGGCGCTGATTGATCATGCTGACACTCCGGATCTCGCCTGAAAGGCCGATCTCTCCGATCGCTGCAAGATCCGTGCCGAGCGGGCGGTCGATATAGCTCGAAGCGATCGCGAGCGCGGTGGCCAGATCCGCCGCGGGCTCGTCGAGATTCAATCCGCCGATGACGTTGATATACGCGTCGCAAGAGCTCACAGGCAGTCCCCCGCGTTTTTCGATCACGGCCAGCAGCATGGCGGCGCGGTTATAATCCACGCCGTTGCTGCGGCGCGAAGCGTTGTAATTCGACGGCGTAACAAGCGCCTGTACCTCGGCCAGCAGCGGCCGGCTGCCCTCGATCACGCAGGCCACGCAGGTCCCCGGCGCGTTTTCCGGCCTTCCGGACAGCAGCATTTCCGAGGGATTGTCGACGCATTTGAGCCCGGCGTCGTCCATCTCGAACACGCCGATCTCGTTGGTCGAGCCAAAGCGGTTTTTCGCCGCGCGCAGGATGCGGAAGCTGGTGTTCCGTTCGCCTTCGAAATACAGCACGCAGTCGACCATGTGTTCGAGCACTTTCGGGCCGGCAATGCTCCCTTCCTTGGTCACGTGACCGACAATAAAGACCGTCAAGCCTTTTTCTTTTGTCAGGCGCATAATGCGCATCGTGCACTCGCGCACCTGGCTGATACTGCCGGGAGCCGAAGCAATGTCGTCGCCCGAGATCGTCTGGATCGAGTCGATGATCACGAGCTCCGGCTCCTGGACGTTGATGCTGTCTATGATCGCGTCCAGATCCGTTTCCGGAAGAACAAGGATATTCTCCCCTTCCACGCCGAGCCTGACGGCGCGCAGCTTTAGCTGACGCTCGCTCTCCTCGCCCGTGACGTAGAGGATCTTCCTTTTTGGCAGGTTCCCGCACATCTGCAGCAGAAGCGTTGATTTGCCGATCCCCGGCGCGCCTCCGACCAGAACGAGCGAGCCGACCACGGCTCCGCCGCCCAGCACGCGGTCCAGTTCGGAGATCCCGGTCGAAAGTCGGATCTCTTCGGACATATCGAGCTCGGTGATTTTTCTGGGCTTCGGCCGTTCAAGGCGATCACGCCCGCCCTTGGGCGCGGATGCGCTGTCGAGTTTTATCTCCGCAAGTGAATTCCAGGCGCCGCAGGAGGGACACTTCCCCGCCCAGTTCGCGGTCTCATAACCGCATTCGCGGCAGCAATAAACCGTTTTTTCTCTCTTTGCCATCGTTTTTCTCCGTTCTACAAGAGATCGTTGTCGGATATGTATTCCAGATAGGATGCGGCGATCACGAGCGCGAGCGCGTTCTGATAGCCGTTTTCTTTTAGCTTCAAGACTTCAAAGTTATTGGACATAAAGCCGCATTCGACCAAAACGGCCGGACAGCGGGCGTTGGACGTGAGATAAAGATCGGACGGCGCGGGAGCGGCCAGACGGCGGTTTTCCGGATCGAGCCGGGCGACGAGCTGCTCCTGTATGCGCTTGCCGAGCTTTTCGCTGTTCCCGAAGGAGGAATACAGGACCTGCGCCCCTTTCAGCTGTGCGGTCGGAAAACTGTTTTGATGGATGCTGATGAGCACGGCGTTTTCCGTACGGTTGGCAAGCTCCGCGCGCTGCCTGAGATCCTCGCGTTCGCTGTAAGACAGTATATCTGTTTTCCGGCTGTCGTCCAAGCGCGTCATAACGGTTTTCTGTCCGCAAAAGCGTACAATACTGTCGAGCTTAAGGGCAATGGAAAGGTTGATATCGCTCTCCTTTGTCCCGTCCTCCGAGACGGCCCCTCCGTCAAAGCCGCCATGCCCGGCGTCGATGACGAGCGTGGGCGGGCAGAGCACCGCGGAAGCCTCGACCATGCGCTCGGAGCAATACACGATCGCCCAAACCGCGGCGGCGCACAGCAGCAGGATCGCCGCAGTCGAAAGAATGATCGTCATCACGGAGGGCTTTTTTCCGGCCTTCCCTCCGTCATTATAAAAGAAAGCTGACATAAGTTCAAGCAGCAGGATGTCAAAGCAGGATGCAGATCAAGCCTGCGCTGCCCTCGTTGATGATTCGCTCGAGCGTATGCTGCAGCTTGGAGCGGGCGTTGTCGCTCAAAGAGCAGATCTTGTTCGTCAGCGATTCACAGGCGATATCGTACAACGATTTCCCGAAAATGTTGGATTGCCATATCCTGTTGATGTCTCCGTCAAAGCCCTGCAAAAGGAAATTGATGATATCTTCCGAGGCCGTTTCTCCTCCGATCGCGGGCGTGACCTCCGTTTCGATGTTCGTCATCATCAGGTGGATGGCCGGCGCGTTCGCTTTCAGGCGGACGCTGTATTTCCCGCCCTGCCGCACGATCTTAGGTTCCTCCAGCTGCATTTGCTCCATATCCGGCAGCACGACGCCGTAGCCTTTTTCGCGGACGCTCTGCAGCGCCTCCCGGATACGGTCGTATTCGCCTTTCACGGCGCTCATTTCGCTCAGCGCGGAAAACAATTCTCCGTCGTTTCGGATCTCCACGCCGGTCTCTTCGCTGATGGATCGGTAATACAGCTCGCGCGGCAGCATGAGCGTGACATAGCTTTTGCCCTCTCCGAACGCGCCGGCGCTGCGCTCGGCGCCGCTGATCTCTTCTTTTTCCGAAATGGAAGCAAGGGCTTTCTCCAGATCCCGGAATCTGCAAACGGAAGAAAAGCTCTCGATGATATCCGCATACACCTCGGATTTGAGCGCGTTGCTCTCAGGGAGCGCCTGCAGCCAGTCAGGCAGGAAGAAGCCGACCGATTCGATCGGGAAATCCTCCAGGACCGCGCGCATGACCTTGCGGATATCCGCCTCATCCATGTTCAGGCAATCGAGGCAGAGACAGGGAACGCCGTGCCTGAGGCGGATCGTATCGGCCGTTTCCGCCGCCTCGCGCGAGAGCGGAGACGTGCTGTTGACGATCACGGCAAACGGCTTTCCGATCTCTTTGAGCTCTCGTATCACACGTTCCTCGGCGGGGAGATACTTTTCCCGTTCGATGCCGCAGATACTGCCGTCCGTCGTGACGACGATACCGATCGTGGAATGCTCCGTGATCACCTTGTGTGTACCGAGCTCGGCCGCCTCGGACATACTGATCTCGTTTTCCGCCCAGGGCGTTGCGACGAGCCGCTCCTCTCCGTTCTCAAACTGGCCGGCAGCGCCGTCGACCATGTAGCCGACACAATCGACCAGCCGCACGGAAAGCTGCACTTCGCCGTCGATCGTCATGTTCACGGCCTCTTCGGGAACGAATTTGGGCTCCGAGGTCATGATCGTCCTGCCCGAACCGCTTTGCGGGAGCTCGTCTCTCGCGCGCTCCCGGCTGTACTCGTTGTCGATGTTCGGGATGACCATCGTTTCCATGAAGCGTTTGATAAAGGTCGATTTTCCGGTCCTTACGGGCCCAACGACGCCGACCATGACCGCGCCGCCGGTCCTCTGTGCGATATCTGCGTAGATACTGGCATCCGACATAATAAACAGCCTCCGCTTTCATAATCTCGTTTGTACGAGTCTATGAAAAGCGGAGGTTCGTTATGCCCTTCCCGCTCTCGTCAGAAGAAACGAGCGGTCTGATCGTGGCGCTCGGATATAAGAAAAGCAGTATCGGGAAAGGCTTCGCTCAGCTTGCGCGCCAGAACGCTTATGATCGGGTTTTCCGTGCAGAAATGGTCGCCGTCGATCAGATTGATCCCCAGCTCGCGGGCCTGCAGGAAGACGCTGTATTTCACGTCTGCCGTCACATAAGTATCGCAGCCCGCCTGCCATGCGCCGATGAGACCGGAGCCGCCCGCGCCTCCGAGCACGGCGATATGCTCAACCGTTCTCCCGGCGTCGTAATAGCGAAGCCCTCTCGTGTTCAGCTTCTCCTTGCAGAGTGCAAGAAAAGCTTCCAGCGGCATAGCTTTTTGCAGTCTTCCTTTTCTGCCGCAGCCTTCTTCGTCGAAGGGCCCTTCGTTTTCCGCGCCGAGAAGAGAGATCAGCACGTCATTGACGCCGCCCTCGGCGATGTCGAGATTGGTGTGCATCGAGATCACGGCGATCCCGTTTTCCAAAAGCCGCAGGATTTTTTCGTTCCCGGGCTTTAGATCCGTGAGGCTCTTCATCTGTACCCAGATGACGGGATGATGCGACACGATCAGCCGCGCCCCGCGCTCGACGGCCTCCGTCACGACGTCGTCCGTCACGTCAAGGCTGAGAAGCGCTTTCTCCACGGGCGTATCCGCGCGGCCGATAAGAAAACCCGCGTTGTCGTAATCCAGCTGCAGCTCGAGCGGGGCAATCTCGCACAGTTTTTCGAAAATGTCTTTTACCGTGTTCATCAAAGCTTTCCTTTCATCTCAAGCAATCCCCTTTTTATGCTTCGGCAGATCGAGAGTCTCCCCTCCTCCGGCATCTCTGCCGAGAGCAGTCCCCTCTCCTCTTTTTCAAAGCGGAGGATCAGCGAATCGAGCCATTCGGCGCAGAGCGGCTCGGCGCCGATGTTCTCAAAGGCTCCCGCAAAGAGTTCCGCGTCGCTCAGGGACATATTCCCCGTATAGCGCGAGCGGATGACCTGATAGAGCTTTCCGCCGTCGCGGACTATTCTCTCCTCCTGCAGAGAGAAGCCGTTGTTGACGAGCCAGTAGCGCAGGACTTCCGCCTTGGTCATGGGCTGAAGGATCAGCGTATAGGCTTCGTTCAGACACCATTCTGCGCGGTCGAGGATACGGCAGATCAGATCGCCGCCCATTCCCGCGATGACGATCGTGTCGATCTTTTCCGGCGGGCAGCCGTCGAGACCGTCGCGGAGAAGGAATTCGATACGATCCTCCACAAGCGCCTCACGGGCTGTTTTTCGGGCTGATGCGAGCGGCGCGTCGTTGATATCCGAAGCAAAGAGAAAGCCCGTATATCCCCGCCGGGCAAGCCAGACGGGCAGGTATCCGTGGTCTGTTCCCACGTCGATCAATCCCCTGCCGTTTTGCACCATATCCGCGATCGTTTCCAGCCTTTTGTTCATCTTTCTCCTTAAAAGAAAAGCCGGAGCAAGAGCGATAAACGCCTTTTCTCCGGCTTGCTTGTCCTGAGTGATCAGAGCGACTCGAGATAGGTCTTGAGCGCCTCAAGGAATTCGTCGGGGTCGACGCCGTGGGCGGCACAGGCCTGCTCGACGTTCTCGCCGCTGGCAAGAGCGCAGCCCATGCAGTGCATGCCGATCGCCTGAAAAGCGGGCATGGCCTCCGGGCAGTTCTCAAGGATATCGGACAGCATGGTTTCTCTGGTGATCTCCATTTGCTACAACCTTTCTTGTTTCATAAAAGAATGGGACGCTCAAGCGCCCCATTCTTTTAGCATAACGGGCAGAAGGCTCAGGCCTGCTGCTCCTTCATCTTGGCAAAGCACTCACTGCAGTAGACGGGGCGATCGGTCTTGGGCTGGAAAGGAACTCTGGCCTCTCCGCCGCAGGCCGCGCAGACGGCAGTGAAATACTCGCGCGGGCCGTGGGCAGCGTTCTTGCGCGCGTCACGGCAGGCCTTGCAGCGCTGGGGCTCGTTCTGGAAGCCGCGCTCCGCGTAGAATTCCTGCTCGCCGGCGCTGAAAATGAACTCTTTGCCGCACTCTTTGCAAACTAGGGTCTTGTCTTCGTACATGGTGAATCCTCTCTTTGATCTGTGCCTTTTGGGGCTGTATTTGCGTTCAGCTCGCGCTGATATCGCCGAAGTTGGGGTCCTGCGCCATTTTGCGCCTTATCCTCTGCACAGCGTTATCCACCGCCTTGGCGTTTTTGCCGAGGCGCTGTGCGATATCCTGGTAGGAAAACCCGTCGAGATAGAGATCCAAAACCTTGATCTCAAGCCTGGACAGGCGGTTTCGAAAGGCGCTGTATAGTTCTTCCTTGCTCTCTCTGGCTAAAACAAGCTCTTCAGGCGATGGCTGGACCGCGGGGATCGCCGCAAAAGGCAGTGAGGTGTCTTCGGAGAGTTGCTCGAGCGACAGGCCGTCGTTGCGAAGGTGCGAAAAGAAGCGCCGTTGTCGGGGTCAAACTGTCTGACCGCGGAGAGAAGTCCGAACATTCCCTCCTGGATCAGATCTTCACTGTCTCCGCCCGCGAGAAAAAACGGTCTTGCGCTGGCACGGACAAGCTGCATGTAGCGCCCAACGAGCGCTTCTTCCGCTTCGCGTTCGCCTGCGGCGGCCATCTGCTGGAGCTGGAGATCGGTAAAGGTAGAAAAATCAGTCATAGTATCTGTATTCTATTATAAGTGTACAAATTGTATTATACCGCGGGCGGTCTTTTTGTCAATGATTTTTTTGCGTTTCAGGGCATTTCGATCTGCTGCTGACCGAGATATTCGATCCCCAGATGCTCATATGCCCTGCGCGTCACACAGCGTCCGCGCGGCGTACGCGTAAGAAAACCGCATTGGAGAAGATACGGCTCATAGACGTCCTCGATCGTCACGGCTTCCTCGTTGATCGTGGCGGCGAGGGTGTCCAGCCCGACGGGGCCGCCGCCGTAATAATCGATGATGCTGCGCAGCATGCGCCTGTCGAGCGCGTCAAGGCCGAGCTTGTCGACTTCGAGACTGGAGAGGGCCTTGTCCGCGACGGCGCTGGTGATCACGCCGTCCGCGCATACCTGCGCGTAATCGCGCACACGGCGCAGCAGACGGTTGGCGATTCGCGGCGTGCCGCGTGAACGCGAAGCGATCTCCAAAGCACCCGCTTCTTCGATCTCGACGCCCAGGATGCCTGCGGAGCGCTTGACGATCCGTTTGAGCTCCTCGGGCGAATACAGCTCGAGTCTCAGCGTCACGCCGAAGCGGTCGCGCAGCGGCGCCGTCAGCTGGCCGGAGCGCGTGGTCGCGCCGATCAGCGTGAAATGCGGCAGATCGAGATGGATCGAGTTGGCCGAGGGGCCTTTGCCGAGGATGATGTCGATGGCATAGTCCTCCATCGCCGGATAGAGGATCTCTTCATAGGCGCGGTTGAGACGGTGGATCTCGTCGACAAAGAGGATGTCGCCCTCGTTGAGGTTGGTGAGCATGGCTACCAGATCGCCCGGCTTTTCGATCGCCGGGCCGGAGGTGATGCGCATATTCACGCCCATCTCATTGGCGATGACGGCGGCGAGCGTAGTCTTGCCGAGTCCCGGAGGCCCGTGCAGGAGCACGTGGTCGAGCGGCTCGTTGCGGATCTTGGCGGCATGGATAAAGATACGAAGGTTTTCCTTAGCCTTTTCCTGCCCGATGTATTCCGCTATCGTACGGGGGCGCAGAGAACCCTCGCTGCTGTCCTCCGGAAGGCTGACGGCGGTGGTGATCTCCTCGTTGATCTCGTCGGAAAAACTGATTCCCATAGCATATCCCCCTTATTTGACCATGCGGCGCAGGACGGTCTTGATGATCTGTTCCGTACTCATGCCGTTCGTATCCGTGGTCTTGAGGACCTGCGCGATCTCGTTGGAGCCGTATCCCAAAACCGTGAGCGCCGCGACCGCGTCACCGACGGCGCTGTTGTCGCTTGCCGGCACGGCGGGCGCGGAAAAGCTCTCGCTTGAAAAGCCGCTGTCCTTTGTGATCTTGTCTTTGAGTTCCAGGATCACGCGCTGGGCGATTTTTTTGCCGATCCCCGGCGCGACCGTCAGCGCCTTCTCGTTCCCGCTCGCCACGGCGAGCGCCAGTCCCTCCGGCGTGTTGGCGGAGAGGATGGACAGCGCCGCCTTCGGGCCGATTCCGGACACGGAGGTGAGCATTTCAAAAAACATTTTTTCGCTTTTGGAATAAAATCCATAGAGATCGAACGCGTCCTCGCGGATCGACTCGGAGACGTACAGCCTGCAGCGCTCTCCTCTCGCAAGAGAGGCGATTGTGTTGGCCGTGGTGTTGAGCGCGTAGCCCACGCCCCCGCAGTCGAGCACAACGAGATTGGGCTCAAGCTCGGCGACGGAGCCTTCTAAATAGTAGAACAATCCTCTCTCTCCTCTCTGTAAAGCAGCGATGTGGAGCTGCGCGCATGACAAAGCGCCAGCGCCACCGCGTCCGCGGCGTCGTCCGGTCTGGGCGGAGAGTTCAGGCGGCAGATGCGCTTGACCATCTCCATGACCTGCTTTTTCTCGGCGCGGCCATATCCGACGACTGCCTGCTTGACCTGCAGAGGCGTGTATTCATAGATCCGGATCCCTGCCTTTTGGCAGGCGAGCAGGATCACGCCCCTGCCGTGCGCGACGGCGATGCCGGTCGTGATATTCGTATTGAAAAACAGCTCCTCGACCGATACGGCGTCCGGCTTGAAAAGCTCGATGAGCTGCGTCATATCGTCGTAGATCTGCCCCAGACGCGAAGAAAGGCTCGTATGCGCGGGCGTCGTGATGACGCCGCACTGCACCAGGCTTTGTTTCCCTTCCGCGCTGTCTATCACGCCGAAGCCGATCGTGGCGATGCCGGGATCGATGCCCAATATCCGCATGATATCACTTCCTCCGCTGATTTTATCATATATTTTCAGCGAGTTCAACACGAAAAAGCTCCCGCATCCTTCAACGGGATACGGGAGCGAAGAAACGATTGTTCACGCGCGCGGATGGGCCTTGTTGTAGACGTCCTTGAGCTGCTTTTTCACAAGCTGGGAATAGATCTGCGTCGAGGAGATATCCGCGTGTCCGAGCATCTCCTGGATCGCGTGGATATCCGCGCCGTTTTCGAGCAGGTGCGCGGCAAAGGAGTGGCGGAGCGTGTGCGGCGTGATGTCCTTGTCGATATGAGCCTTCTTCTGGTAGTATTTCATGATCTTCCAGAAGCCCTGACGGGACATGCGCTCGCCCGAGACGTTGACGAAAAGAGATTCCTCATCCGGCAGCGCGATCATCTGCGGGCGGACGAGATTGATATAATCCTCCAGCGCTTTGACCGCCTTGGGATACATCGGGATAAAGCGTTCCTTGTCGCGGCTGCGGCAGCGCACGACGCCCGCTGTCAGATTGACGTCGCTGATGTCGAGATCGATCAGCTCCGTCACGCGGATGCCCGTGGCGTACAGCAGCTCCAGCATGGCCTTGTCGCGGTAGCCCTTGGCGTCCGTGCACTGGGGCTGCTCGAGCAGAAGATCGACTTCCCTGCTGCTGAGGATCTGCGGCAGCTTATGCTCACCTTTGTCCGGCACCAGCTTTGCCGCCGGGTTTTCCGTGACGATCTGCTTCAGACAGAGATAGGAGAACAGACATTTGATAGAGGCGATGCATCTCGAGACCGTCGCAACGGATTTTCCGCTGCTCTTGAGCCAGGCGATATACTCGGAGAGCTGATCGTCCGTCGCCGCCGTGATCACGGTGTCGTGATGGATATCCAGATATTCTCCGAGCTGCCTGACGTCACGCAGATAGGAACTGAGGGTATTCGC
The DNA here is from genome assembly GCA_900319935.1 of uncultured Eubacteriales bacterium. Lineage (GTDB taxonomy): Bacteria > Bacillota > Clostridia > Oscillospirales > Oscillospiraceae > Limivicinus. The sequence goes on from ONQJ01000051.1 coordinate 9,737, forward strand.
CGAAGCTTTTTTCTCATTGGCGAGATAGCTTTCAAAGATCTCGATGCACTCGCTGTTCTGCATTCAAACGCCCTCCTTTCCTTTCTGTCTGTATTCCTGTCGGAAAAACCGACAAGATAAAGAGCGCGCCGCCATGTCTTTGTCGTGAACATAAAGGCACGATTAACATAACTACGCTACGGGAACAATATATTACAAAATTGCAAAATAATCAAGCCCTTTTTTCAGAAAAAGCAAAAGTTTATGTCAACTTTGAAACTTTTTGTTTGTTATCTGCAATATTTTGTATGGCAAGTCTTTTTCTCGTCTATATATAGAGCCTCAGCCTTATCTTTTCTGATTATGAAAACTTTCTCTCGATCCCCCGCTTATTTTCTCGAACGAAAATGCGCGCGTTTTCGTTTTCTCATCGGCAGCAGAGAACCGAGCACGCAACCGGTCAGCGTAAAGCTGAGTACGCTCAGGACGGCGCTGCCGTCAAGTTTTCCTCTGATCAGAAAACCTGTCAGCAAAAGGATCGCGCACAGACACATTGCCGCGATCAGACCGCGAGCAAGACGCTTTTCTTTTTCAAACGATGCTGCCGCCGCTCCCGCTCCGACGGCCGCAAGGAAACTGATGAGCGAGCTGGCGTATCCAAGGGACGATAGCGCCGCGCCGTCGGATGCATACAGCACCGACCCGCACAGGAGAAGCGCCGCCGCGCAGACAGTCCACGCGGCGAAGGCGCGTACCAAAAAAGAAAGATCCAAAGACTTATTTTCCGTTTCAGACAAAAAAACACCCCCGGCCGATATGATGATACATCATACTGGCCGGGGGTCTTTTTCATTCAAAAAGCAGCGGATTATTTCTTGCCGGTTTTGGCCTCTTCCGCCTCCATCTTGGCGGTGGTGGAGATGGCCCACTTCTTGGTCTGGATGCGGACGCGGTCCTCGCCGGTCTCGAAGGTGATCGTATCCTCCGTGATCTGGACGATCTTGCCGATCATGCCGCCGATCGTGATGATCTCATCGCCGAGAGAGAGAGAATTCCTCATCTCTTCGGTCTTTTTCTTTTTCTTGTTTTCCGGGCGGATCACAAAGAAATAGAAAACGGCGAACATGATGATGATCATGAGGAGCATGGGCATACCGCCGCCTACTCCGGTAGTCGCGGCTGCTTCAAGAAACAGAGTCATAAAGAGCGTACCTCCCTTTCAAACTGTAGCCTATTATACATACATTATCGTCTGATTTCAAGGATATTAAATGCGAATATCCAGTTTTTCCGAAAAATCGCGTCTGAAAGCGTCAAAACGGTCTTCCTCAAGGCTTTGACGGATCTTTGCCGCAAGATCGTTGTAGAAAAACAGATTGTGCGCCACGGCCAGACGCATCGCGAGCATCTCCTCCGCCTTGAACAGATGGCGGATATAGGCTCTGGAATAGCGCCGGCAGACAGGACAGGAGCAGCGCGGATCGATCGGCCATTCGTCACGCTCATACTTCTGGTTCTTGATATTGATGATCCCGTCCCACGTGAAAAGGTGGCCGTGCCGACCGTTGCGGGCGGGCATCACACAGTCGAAGAAATCGACGCCGCGGGCCACGCTCTCGATGATGTTCCCCGGCGTGCCGACGCCCATGAGATAACGGGGCTTGTCTTTCGGGATGTATTCCTCGACCGCCTCGATCGTATCATACATTTCCCGGTGCGTCTCGCCCACAGCGAGCCCGCCGATGGCGTAGCCGGGAAGGTCAAGCTCGGCGATGCGTTTCATATGTTCGATGCGGATATCGTGGAACACGGCGCCCTGGTTGATGCCGAAGAGCATCTGCCCCGGATTGACGGCGTCCTCTTCCCTGTTGAACTCCGCAAGCGCCGTCTTGCAGCGCGCCAGCCATCGCGCGGTGCGCTCGCAGGAGCGCTCGACGTATTCGCGCGGCGAGGGGATCTTTACACATTCGTCAAAGGCCATCGCGATATCCGAGCCGAGATTGGACTGGATCCGCATGCTTTCCTCCGGCCCCATAAAGATGTGCCTTCCATCCACATGGGAGTTGAAGTAGACGCCTTCCTCCCGGATCTTCCGCAGCGAGGCAAGCGAAAAGATCTGAAAGCCGCCGCTGTCGGTTAGGATCGGTCCGTCCCATGTCATAAAGCGGTGCAGGCCGCCCAGCTCCCGAATCAGCCTGTCGCCTGGCCTGACGTGAAGATGGTAGGTATTCGACAGCTCGATCTGGCAGCCTATCTCCTTGAGATCCCGCGCCGAGAGAGCGCCCTTGATCGCGCCCTGCGTGCCGACGTTCATAAAGACGGGCGTCTGCACTGTGCCGTGCGGCGTTGTGAATTCTCCCCTGCGGGCGCGTCCGGATTGTTTGATCAGCTTATACAAGGCATATGCTCCTTCAGTGAATGAACATGGCGTCGCCGAAGGAAAAGAAGCGATATCTCTCCTCTACGGCCGTACGGTAGGCGTTCAGGATCTTCTCCCGTCCCGCCAGCGCGGAGACGAGCATGATCAGCGTGCTCTCCGGCAAATGAAAATTCGTCACAAGCGCGTCGACGCATTTGAAGCGATAGCCGGGGTAGATGAAGATGTTCGTCCAGCCCGACGCCGCCTTCAGCGTGCCGTCTTCGAGGGCGAAGCTTTCGAGCGTGCGGCAGGAGGTCGTTCCGACGGCTACGACGCGGCCGCCGTTTTTCTTCGTTTCCGTAACGATACGGGCGGTCTCTTCCGGGATGATGCAGAACTCGGAGTGCATTTCATGATCCTCAATCTCATCCTCTTTGACCGGCCGGAACGTGCCTAAGCCGACGTGCAGCGTGACAGTGCAGACCTTCACGCCCTTTTCTCTGATCCGGGCGAGCAGCTCCTCCGTGAAGTGCAGGCCGGCCGTCGGCGCGGCCGCGCTGCCGAGCTCGCGCGAATACACGGTCTGGTAGCGCTCTGCGTCCTGCAGTTCTTCCTTGATATACGGCGGAAGAGGCATCTTGCCGAGACGCTCGAGCACCTCGAGGAAAATCCCCTCGTAATGGAACTGTACGATGCGGTTCCCGCCCTCGGCGACCTCAAGAACGGTGGCCTTCAGCTCTCCTTCGCCGAAGATGAGCTCGGTGCCGGGCTTCGTCTTTCTTCCCGGACGGCTGAGGCACTCCCATTTTCCCTCGTCCAGATCGCGCAGGAGCACCAGCTCCACGCCGCCCCCGCTGCTTCTGCGTCCGAGCAGACGCGCCGGAAGGACGCGGGAATCGTTCAGCACCAGGCAGTCGCCCTCGTGCAGATATTCGGGCAGATCATAAAAATATCTGTGTTCGATCCGCCCCGTATCGCGGTCTAAAACGAGCAGACGCGAATGGTCACGCTCCGGGATCGGAGTCTGCGCGATCAGCTCCTCGGGAAGGTCAAAATAAAAGTCCGTTTTCTTCATATCGAATGCTCCGGCAAATGATTTGCTCCGCCATTATAACAAAGGCTCCGGCCTTTTTCAATCCAATATCATAATTCGACCTGCGGCGGAATAGAATGACCTGAACTTGTCATTCAAGGAGGTCAAACATGGTCAAAACGCCGCTGTTCAAGGGTTCCTGTACGGCCCTCATCACGCCGCTGAATGAGAGCGGGATAGATTATGAGAGACTGAAAAAGAATATCGATCTGCAGTACGAGAACGGTACGGCCGCAGTCGTGATCTGCGGGACCACGGGCGAGAATGCCGTACAGAATCAGGCCGAACACGACGAGCTTGTGCGCGTCACGGTCAATCACACGGCGGGACGGATGAAGGTGATCGCGGGGATCGGCAGCAACGACACGCTGCACGCGCTGCACAACGCGCAGAACGCCAAAGCCGTCGGCGCGGACGGCGTTCTGATGGTGACGCCCTATTACAACAAAAGCACGCAAAAAGGCCTTGTGGAACACTTTACGTATGTGGCGGACCGCGTCGAGATCCCGCTGATCCTTTACAACGTTCCGAGCAGGACCGGGATCGGCATCAGCGCCGAGACCTACAAGACGCTTTCGGCTCATCCGAACATCAACGGCGTCAAGGAGGCATCCGGTGATTTCTCGCTGATCGGCAAAACGCTCGCGCTCTGCCGGGACGATCTCTATCTGTGGAGCGGGAACGACGACAACACCGTTCCGATGATGGCGATGGGAGCGCTCGGCGTGATCTCCGTCGCCAGCAATCTCGTCCCCGGCGTTCTTTCCAAGCTCTGCGCGCTTTGCCTTGAGGGCGACTGTGCCGCCGCAGCGGCGCTGTACGGGAAATATGCGGCCCTTTTTTCAACGCTTTTCATTGAGACGAACCCGATCCCTGTCAAAACGGCGATGCGTCTCTGCGGCCTGGACAGCGGCCTGATGCGCCTGCCGCTGACGGACATGAGCGAGGAGCATCTGAGCATCCTGCAGGGCTGTCTGCGGGAAATCGGTCTGCTGTGAAAAGAACGGGCGTGCTTCCCCTTACGGGAAAAGCACGCCCGTTCTGACCTCGATCGGCTCGGGCCGGTCCGTATTGAGCATATCTGTGCAAAGCGCCAGGTGATACTCCCCTGCCGTCGTGTGCCACAGGAGAGCCGCAATACGCGGATCGAAAACCGAAAAGGAGCCGAGCGGGAGCGCAAGGCCGCGTCCGTCCATTTTGCAGTAGCTTTCTTTCTCTGTCCAAATTTCGGAAAATGCCGCGTCCGGATCCTGCGCGCTGCAGATAAAGTCCCGCTCGTCTTCTGCGAAGAAGCGCCTGATCAGCGCGTCATTCGCCTTTGAGGCGATCTGAATATCCGCGCCGATCTCACGATCGCAGAGCGCGCAGAGCACCATATCCGCGGAATGGGAAAGGCTGAAAAAGCAGCGGCCGTCCCGAAGAAAAGGCTTTCCCTGTTCGCCCACGCCGATATCCAAAGGCCCGTCAAAAGAAAAGCCGCCGTCGTTCAAGGCATAACGCAGCAGCAGCTCGGCCGTGAGCGAGCGCAGACGCGCTTGCTCATTTTTCTGCTTCTCGAGCTTTTCCTGTCGATATGCGGACAGCAGTTCCGTCGGAACGGCGGGAGTTCTGTCCGGCAGACGGCAATAATATAGCTTCAGCATCAGGCGCGCATCGCGTCGATGGTCCGGGCGATCAGCTCGCTGAGCTCCATCCCCAGCATCTCCGCCCCGCGACGGATCACATCGCGGTCGCAGCCCGCGGCAAACTTCTTGTCCTTGAACTTTTTGATGACGGATTTCGGCTCCATGTCGGAGATGCCCGTCGGGCGCATCAGCGCGGCCGCGCCGATCAGTCCCGTCAGCTCGTCGACCGCAAAAAGGACCTTTTCCATGTACAGCGTCGGCTCGACGTCGTAGCAGATCCCGTAGCCGTGGCTGAGGACGGCGTGGATCAGTTCTTCGTCAAGATTGAGCTCATGGAGCATCTCGTCGGCCTTGGCGCAGTGCTGCTCGGGATAGAGCTCGAAATCGATGTCGTGCAGCATGCCGACCGCGCGCCAGAAATCGACTCGTTCGGGGTCGAATTCCTTTGCGAACTCACCCAGGACCTTGGAAACGGTCTCCGCATGCTGGATATGGAAGGGCTCCTTGTTATAATGTTTGAGCAGCTCTTCGGCCTGCTCCACCGTCGGGATGTATGCCATGCTCGTCACTCCTTTGGGTTCTTTTGTTGTATGATACCCTAAAGGACGATCCAATTCAAGTGAAAAGCAGGAAAATCGGGCCGCTTTCGGCCCGATTTTTCACATATTCGGCGTTTTTGTCTGCTGTGCGTCCGGCGTCGGCGTCTCCTCTGCGGGAGCGTTTTCCGCAGTATCCTTTTCAGAAGGCTTTTTCGCAGGACGCGGCGTGCTCGTGACAGCGGGGCTTTCGATCGGCGCGACCGTCTGCGCGGGCAGATCCTCGATATAGCCGTCCCTGGCCATCCCGCAGCCGGACAGAACAGAAAGCGAAAGGATCGCAGCAGCAAGGCAAAATTTGATTTTCTTCACGGTTCTCCCTCCTTTTGCCTTGTTAGTATCTGCGCCTCACCGGGAAATATGCGCGGCGTGTGAATCCTCGATTGTATAATCGCGAAAAAAATGCTACAATCAAAAACATGGAAGAATTGAAGAAAAATCAGATATATACCGTTGCGATCGACGGCTATTCCAGCGAGGCGTACGGCGTCTGCCGCATCGGAGGGCGCGCCGTGTTCGTGCCGCGCGCGCTCGAAGGCGAGAAATGGCGCGTGCGAATCGTTAAGGTTGGCGCGTCGGCCGTCTACGCGCGCGGAGAGGAGCTGCTCGAACCGTCTCCCGCGCGCATCGAGCCGGACTGCCCCTTTTTCGGAAAGTGCGGCGGCTGCGACTGCCGCCACATGAGCTATGAAGAGGAACTTCGCTTCAAGCTCGATCGCGTCAACGCGGCGCTCGAAAGGATCGGCCGCCAGACGGTAAAGGCAAAGGAGATCGTCGGAAGCGATGTGATCGAACGCTATCGCAACAAAGGCATTTTTGCCGCGGCCGAAGTAAACGGCGCGCCGCAAAGCGGCTTTTTCCGCGAGCGCTCGCACGAGCTGATCGGCGTCGATCGCTGCCTGCTCCAGAACGAGCTCGCCGAGCGCGCCGCAAAGGCCGT
>ONQJ01000053.1 GCA_900319935.1 uncultured Eubacteriales bacterium
TCGGGGATCATGTGCACGAAGCCCAGCAGATCCTGGCAGGAGTCGCGGAAGCCCATGCCGCGGCCCATGCCGGACTCGAAGTAGCTGGCCGAGCGGCTCATGTTGAAGGTGACCATGCACTGGTACTGGTTCCAGATATTGACCATGCGGTCGAGCTTCTCCTCGCCGGAGGACACGCGGTAGTTCGAAAGGAGCGCGTCCCAGTGCGCGCGCAGCGCCTCCATCGCCTCGTCGAAGGCGGCGGGGGAGGCATAGCGCGCGATCATGGCCTCGGCGCGCGTCTTGTTCACGACGCCGGGAGCGGCCCATTTTTCCTCGCGCGGGTTTTCGATGTAGCCCAGGCCGAAGAGGACGGACGCGCTCTCGCCGGGGGCGAGGGAGAGATCGAACTGCTGGGCCGCGATCGGCTGCCAGCCGTGGGCGACGCTGTTCGTGCAGCCGTCGCCGAAGACGGCCTCCGGCCGCGCCGGGCTGCCGTAGACGCCGATAAAGGCGTCGCGGGAGGTGTCGAAGCCGTCGGGCGTCCGGTCGGCCCAGAAGACGGCGTAGTGGTCGCGCCGCTCGCGGTACTCGGTCTTGTGATAGATCGCCGCGCCGCAGACCTCGACCTCGCCGGTGGAGTAGTTGCGCTGGAAGTTCGAGGCGTCGTCCATCGCGTCCCAGAGACAGAACTCCACATAGGGGAAGAGGCGCAGCTCTTTTTTCGCGTCTGCGTCGTTGCGGACGGTGACGCGCATCAGGAGACAGTCGTCGCCCTGCGGGACGAGCAGCTCCTGCGAGACGGCGACGCCGCCCTTTTTGCCCTCGATCACGGTGTAGCCCAGGCCGTGGCGGCACTCGTAGCGGTCGAGCCCGGTCTGCACGGGCTGCCAGCCGGGGTTCCAGACGCTTTCGCCGTCCTTTATATAAATACGGAAGCCCTCGGAGTCGAGGGGGCAGTTGTTGTAGCGGTAGCGCGTCAGGCGCCGCAGCCGCGCGTCGCGGTAAAAAGCGTAGCCGCCCGCCGTGTTGGAGCAAAGCGTAAAGAAAGCCTCGCTGCCGAGGTAGTTGATCCAGGGCAGGGGCGTGCGCGGCGTGGTGATCACGTATTCCCGGCGCGCGTCGTCGAAGTATCCGAATCGCATAGACATGTTCTCCTTAAGCTTAAGAAAACGTTTAAGTGTCTTCCTTCCTGTTTAGGTTAGCCGATTCCCCTCAAAAAAGCAAGCTTTTTTTCTGAGATTTGCCCTCTTTTTTGCATTTTTTCGCTTTGCTCGTTTCGAGACCGGACGGAAGAAGAAAACGCTGCCGGCGTTTTACACAAAAAATGAACGCTGTTTCTGTGCAAAGCAAACAAATTTTTGCGAATTTCCCGCGCCTACTTGCTTTTTTTTCGTTTTTGCGCTATTTTGTTGATACCGAAAACGTTTAAGCACAGGAGGCTGACCGGCGTGGTTTCGATCAAAGACATCGCAAGCTCGTGCGGCGTCTCCATCGCCACGGTCAGCAAGGCGCTCAACGGACATCGGGACGTCAGCGACGAGACGCGCGAGCGCGTCTGCCGCGCGGCCGAGGAGCTGGGCTATCTGGCCAACGCCTCCGCCCGCGCGCTCAAGACCAACCGCAGCTACAACATCGGCGTCCTCTTCGTCGACGAGCGGAGCAGCGGCCTGGCGCACGAATACTTCTCCGCGGTGCTCGACAGCCTTCGCGTCGAGGCCGAGGCCAACGGCTACGACATCACCTTCATCAACCGCACCGTGGCGCAGCGCCCCACCACCTATCTGCAGCACTGCCTTTACCGCGGCGTCGACGGCGTGGTGATCGCCTCGGTGGATTTCCACGATCCCATGGTCGTCGAGCTGGTCGAATCCGAGATCCCCGTCGTGACGATCGACCATGTGTTCAACAACCGCATCGCGATCATGTCCGACAACGTGCACGGCATGGAACAGCTCGTCCGCTACGTCGTCGGCAAGGGCCACCGCAAGCTCGCCTTCATCCACGGCGAACGCACGACCGTCACCGAAAGCCGTCTCGTCGGCTTCCACCGCGCCTGCGAGGAGCTCGGCGTCGAGGAAAAGAAGGAATACCTCGTCCAGGGCGCCTTCCACGACACGCTCGCCTGCTATGAGGCGACGAAAAAGCTGCTCGCGCTGCCGGAGCGGCCCAGCTGCATCTTCTTCCCGGACGATTTCTCCTTCATTGGCGGCCTCAACGCCATCGCGGAGGCCGGCCTGCGCATCCCGGAGGACATCTCCGCCGTCGGCTACGACGGCATCCGTCTCGCCGAGGTCATCAGCCCGAAGCTGACGACCTGGCGACAGAGCACGACGGGTCTCGGCCGCGAGGCGGCCGCCCGGCTCATCGAGCTCATCGAGCATCCCAGGACCACGCTCATCGACCGGCAGATCGTGTCGGGCCGCCTGTGGGAGGGCGAGAGCGTGAAGGATCTGAACTCCCCCGAAAAAGAACAACGGTGATCCGTGGGGCGACCCACAATATATAGAATCACACAATATTTTTAGGAGGAAAAGAAATGAAAAAGCTCATCGCAATGCTTCTGGCCCTCGTCATGGTGTTTGCGCTCTGCGCCTGCGGCCAGCAGGCTGCTCCGGCTCCCGCTGCCGAAGCTCCCGCCGCCGAAGCTCCCGCTGCAGAGGCTCCCGCCGCCGAGGCTCCCGCTGCCGAGGCCCCTGCCGCCGAAGGCAAGGTCTTCAACATCTACGCCTGGAACGAGGAGTTCAAGGGCTTCTTTGAGAAGTACTACACCGTTCCCGAAGGCGTGACCGTCAACTGGATCATCACCCCGAGCGACAACAACGCCTATCAGGACAAGCTGGACACGACCCTGCTCAACCAGGCCACCGCGCCCGACGATGAGAAGGTCGACCTGTTCCTGGCCGAAGCCGACTACATCCAGAAGTATGCCGACTCCGACTTCACCCAGGACATCACCGCTCTCGGCGTCAACGATTTCTCCAACGCGTACAAGTACACCGTTCAGGCTGCGTCCGATGAGAACGGCGTCGTGAAGGGCGTCTCCTTCCAGTGCTGCCCCTCCGCGCTGATCTATCGCCGCTCCATCGCCAAGGACGTTCTCGGCACCGATGATCCCGCCGAGGTCCAGGCCAAGCTCGACAGCTGGGAGAAGTTCGAGGCTGTCGCCGCCGACGCCAAGGCCAAGGGCTACTACATGACCGCTTCCTTCGCCGAGACCTACCGTCCCTTCTCCAACAACTGCACCTCCGCCTGGGTCGACGAGAACAACAACCTGCAGTTCGACGACCAGATCCTCGCCTGGATCGCCCAGACCGAGAAGTTCTGCGAGAACGAGTACACGCTGGCTGACTCCGGCATTTGGGATCAGCCCAAGAACGACCAGATGTTCGCCGACGGCAAGACCATGTGCTTCTTCGGCCCGGCCTGGTACTTCAACTTCTGCATGGGCAATGCGCAGGATCCCGAGAAGGGCTGCTCCGGCGACTGGGCCATCTGCGAAGGCCCCGCTGCCCACTTCTGGGGCGGCACCTGGCTGATGGCGCCTGCCGGCACCGATAACCCGACCCTGCTTGCCGACATCATGAACACCTTCATCAACGACGCCGACGTCTGCGAGAAGCTCGTCGTCAACGAGGCTCAGTTCTCCAACAACCAGGCCGTCAACGCCAAGTTCGCCGACGATCCTTCCTTCGGCAGCGAGTTCCTGGGCGGCCAGAACCCCGTGGCCGTGTTCTCCGCCATGACCGACAACATCAAGTGGGAGAACCACACCATCTATGACCAGGCCTGCAACGAAGGTCTGCAGAACGCTCTCCAGCAGTACTTCCAGGGCCTCGTCGACAAGGACACCGCTCTGAACAACTTCTACCTCTCCATCAACGAGAAGTACCCCGACGTCGTCACTCCGTGATCTGAGTGAGTCTCAGGGAATAAACGCTTAAGCATACGCAAGGCTTGGGGCAAGGCGTTTTGCCTTGCCCCAAGTCCGTGAAAGACAAAAAGCCCTTCCGGACGCACTGCGGCACACGGCGGCGCGCCGGGAAGCGCTTTTTGTGTATATTTGACCGGGAGGGAACGCCATGGGCAGAAAACTGAAACCGCGGAAGACGGGCGTCAGCTATGCAAAATGGGGCTACATTTTTATTTTGCCCTTTTTTATCACCTATTTCATTTTCACGCTGACGCCGCAGATCATGACGATCTACAACAGCTTTTTTGAAAACTACCGCAACGGCCTCAAGCAGATCGGGCCGAACTTCGTCGGGCTGAGGAACTACGTCGCGCTGTTCACGCCGGACAAGAGCGGTACGATCGGCATGCTCAAGTACTTCGGCAACACCCTGATCCTGTGGGTCATGGGCGCCGTGCCGCAGGTCGTCATCGCGCTGCTGCTGGCGGTCTTCTTCACAAGCTACCGGCTCAACATCAAGGGCCAGCAGTTCTTCAAGACCGTCATCTACATGCCCAACCTCATCATGGCGGCGGCCTTCTCGATGCTGTTCTTCACGCTCTTCTCGACGGTCGGCCCGGTGAACCAGATCCTGCTCGCCCACGGCATCGTGGAAAAGAGCGTCAACTTCCTCGGTCTGAAGATTTCCGTCCGCATCCTGATCAGCCTGATGAACTTCCTGATGTGGTTCGGCAACACGACGATCCTGCTGATGGCGGGCATCCAGGGCATCGACCAGAACATGTTCGAGGCCGCGGAGATCGACGGGGCCAACTCCCTGCAGGTCTTCTTCCGCGTGACGCTGCCGCTGCTGGCGCCGATCCTGGTCTACACGGTCATCACGGCGATGATCGGCGGTCTGCAGATGTTCGACGTGCCGCAGGTTTTGACCAACGGCAAGGGCACGCCCGACCGCGCGAGCATGACGATGGTCATGTACCTGAACAACTATCTCGGCACGAGCAAGAACTACGGCATGGCCGGCGCGATCAGCGTGGTGCTGTTCATCGTCTCGGCGGGGCTGAGCATGTTCGTCTACAACTCGCTGTCCAAGCAGTACAGAAAGTGAGGGCAGAGATATGAAAAACGCCGAAAACACCAAGGGCCGGATCCTGATGATCGTCGCCCGCGTCGTCGTCTACGCGATCCTGATCTTCCTCGCTGTCCTGTGCCTGTTCAGCTTTTACATGCTGATCATCAACGCCACGCGCTCCAACGCCCAGCTGCAGGCGGGCTTTACGCTGATGCCGAAGAACAATTTCTTCGTCAACCTGAAAAACGCCTGGACGGACGCCTCGATCAACATCCCGCGCGGCATGCTCAACAGCTTCTTCATCGCCACGTGCTCCGCCGTGCTGACCACCTATTTCTCGGCGCTGACGGCCTACGGCATCCACGTCTACAACTTCAAGCTCAAGCGGGCGGCCTTCCTGTTCATCATGGCCGTCATGATGATCCCGCCGCAGGTCTCCGCCGTCGGCTTCATCCAGCTGGTCTACAAGTTCCACCTGACCAACAACTACATCCCGCTGATCATCCCCTCCATCGCCGCTCCGGTCGTGTTCTTCTACATGAAGCAGTACCTCGAGAGCGTGCTGCCCATGGAGATGGTCGAGGCCGCGCGCGTGGACGGCTCGGGCGAGTTCCGCACCTTCAACACGATCGTGCTGCCGATCATGAAGCCGGCCATCGCCGTGCAGATGATCTTCTCCTTCGTCTCCTCGTGGAACAACTACTTCATTCCCGCGCTGCTGCTCGACAAGGCCGAGATGAAGACCGTCCCGATCATGGTCGCCCAGCTCCGCTCGGCGGACTACTCGAAGTTCGACATGGGCAAGGTGTATATGTTCATCCTGCTGGCGATCCTGCCGGTGCTCGTGGTGTACATCTTCCTGTCCAAGTCCATCATCAAGGGCGTCACCGCCGGCTCGGTCAAGGGATAAAACAAACGACAGTACGAATAACGGCTCTCCCTCTCCGGAGAGCCGTTTTTTAACGAAAGGAAGGACCATATGCTCAAAGAACGCGGTTTCTACAAAGGCGTCAACCTCGGCGGCTGGCTGAGCCAGTGCGATTACAGCGCCGAGCGTCTCGACGGCTTCATCACCGGGCCCGACTTCGCGCAGATCGCGGCGTGGGGCTTCGACCATGTGCGCATCCCGATCGACTACAACGTGATCCAGAACGAGGACGGCTCGATGAAGCCGGAGGGCCTCGCGCGCATCGACGGCGCGCTCGCGCTGTGCGAAAAGCACGGGCTGAACGCGGTGCTCGATCTGCACAAGACGCAGGGCTTCTGCTTCGACAAGGCCGAGCGTGAGGACGGCTTTTTCGAGAGCGAAGCGCAGCAGGAAAAATTCTACGCGATCTGGGAGTGCTTCGCCGCGCGATACGGCCAAAAGCACGATCACGTGATATTCGAGCTGCTCAACGAGGTGACGGAAAAGGAATACCTCCCGGCCTGGAAGCGCGTCTCGCGCGCGTGCGTGCGCCGCATCCGCGCCCTCGCGCCGGAGATGTACGTGCTGCTGGGCAGCTATTGCTGGAACAGCGCGCGGACGCTGCCCGAGCTCGACCCCCCCTATGACGATCACGTGATCTACAACTTCCATTTCTACGAGCCGCACACCTTCACCCACCAGGGCGCCTACTGGATGGACGAGAGCTTCGACAAGGCCCGCCGCGTCAGCTACGCCGAGAGCGGCGTGTCCGAGGCGTGGATCGAGGACTTTCTCGCCCCGGCCTTTGAGAAAGCCGCGCAGGAGGGCTGCGAGCTCTACTGCGGCGAGTACGGCGTGATCGACGTCGTGCCGCCGGAGGAGGCGCTCGGCTGGTTCCGCGACCTGCACGCGGTCTTCGAGCGGCACGGCGTCGCCCGCAGCCTTTGGAGCTACAAGCAGATGGACTTCGGTCTGTCCGACGCGCGTTTGGACGGCGTGCGGGACGAACTGCTGGAGCTGCTGTGAAAGAAAGCGGCAGGGCGGATGCGCCCAAAGACGCGGCGAGCACAAAGAAAGCGGCGGATCCTTCTTCGGATCCGCTGCTTTCTTTGTCCGTCGGCGTAATCGATTAAGCCGTCTGTTCCCGCCCGCTCCGCGAAATACCTTTGGACACTCCGTGTGCTTCTGTCAAAAAACGGGGTCCCGCGGTGCAGAGGAGCTACAATCTTTGGACATTATCACCAGTTTCTGCCTGCAAATCTGTGCACGTCTTACAAAGATGAGGAAATCGGGTATTATTTTGGCCGGATTACTTGCTTTTTTTGCGATAATACGGTATTTTAATTTACGTAAACGATTAAGGAGGCGACAGCGGTGGTTTCCATGAAGGACATAGCTCGCAAATGCGGCGTTTCCGTGGCCACCGTGAGCAAGGCTCTCAACGGCCAGCAGGATATCGGCGAGGCGACGCGCGAGCGCGTGCTGGGCGCGGCGCGGCAGATGGGCTATACGACCAATTCGGTCGCCCGCGCGCTCAAGACCAACCGCACCTACGATCTCGGCATCCTGTTTACGGACCTCCAGAACAGCGGCTTCATGCACGAGTACTTCGCCTCGATGCTCAACAGCTTCCGCTTCGAGGCCGAGCGCTGCGGCTATGATATCACCTTCATCAACAGCGATCCGGCTCAGGAGGGCGGCTATCTGCAGCACGCGCGCTCCCGCCGCGTCGAGGGCGTGGCGATCATCTGCGCCGACTTCTTTGACAGCGCGGTGCGGGAGCTGGTTTTCTCAGACATCCCGGTGATCACGCTCGACCACGCCTTTGACAACCGCATGGCGGTCCTCTCGGACAATCTGTACGGGATCGAAGAGCTGGTCCGCTATGTTTACCGGAAGGGCCACCGCCGCATCGCCTATATCCACGGCAACCCCACCGCGGTGACGGAGCGGCGTCTGACGGGCTTTTACCGGGCCTGCGAAGAGCTCGGGATCAGCGTGCCGGAGGAATACGTCCTCTCCTGTCAGTATCACGAACCGCTCGGCTGCGGCGAGGCGGTGAAAAAGCTGCTGGCGCTGCCGCAGCGTCCGAGCTGCATCCTCTTCCCCGACGATTACGCCTATCTGGGCGGGCTCAACGCCATTACCGAGGCGGGGCTGCGCATCCCGGAGGACATCTCCGCCGCCGGCTACGACGGCATCAAGCTCGCGCAGGTGATCAGCCCCCGGCTGACGACCTGGCGGCAGAACACCGAAGAACTCGGCCGCACGGCCGCGGCCAGACTGATCGAGCGGATCGAGCATCCGCGCACGGCGCTGCCGGAGCATCTGGTGATCCGGGGCAGTCTGTTCGAGGGAGAATCGGTCAAACAGCTTTGATTTGGAAAGGAAAGCGCAGACCTATGACGCGTGAGCAGGCAAAACAAAAAGCGGAAGAGCTCGTCGGCCGCATGAGCGTCGCGGAAGCGGCCTCGCAGCTCCGCTTTGACGCGCCCGCCATCGAGCGTCTGGGCGTCCCCGCCTACAACTGGTGGAACGAGGCGCTGCACGGTCTGGCGCGCGGCGGCACGGCCACGAGCTTCCCGCAGGCCATCGGCATGGCCGCGATGTTCGACGACGAGCTGCTGGAAAAGATCGCCTCCGCGATCGCCGACGAGGCCCGCGCCAAATACAACGCCCTCTCGGCCGAGGGAGACAGAGACATCTATCACGGGCTGACGATGTGGTCGCCCAACATCAATATTTTCCGCGATCCCCGCTGGGGCCGCGGCCACGAGACCTACGGGGAGGACCCGTATCTGACCGCCCGGCTCGGCTGCGCCTTCGTGCGCGGCCTGCAGGGAAAGGGCGAAACGCTCAAAACGGCGGCCTGCGCCAAGCACTTCGCCGTCCACAGCGGACCCGAGGCCCTGCGTCACGGCTTCAACGCCGTCGCTTCGGCGAAGGACATGGAGGAGACCTATCTGCCCGCCTTCCGCGCGCTCGTGCAGGAGGCGAAGGTCGAGGCCGTGATGGGCGCCTACAACCGCACGAACGGCGAGCCCTGCTGCGCGAGCGGCGCGCTGATGGGCAAGCTGCGCGGCGAGTGGGGCTTCGAGGGCCACTTCGTCTCGGACTGCTGGGCGATCCGCGATTTTCACGAAAACCACAAGGTCACCGCCGCCCCGGTCGAGTCCGTCACCAAGGCGCTCAAGGCCGGCTGCGATCTCAACTGCGGCTGCACCTATCAGCATATCATGGACGCCTTTGCCCGGGGGATGATCTCCGAGGAGGACATCCGCCGCAGCGCGGTCCGCGTGTTCACGACCCGCTTCCTGCTGGGCATCCTCGGCGGCGAGGGCAGCGAGTACGACGCCGTCCCCTACGAGAGGGTCGAGTGCGGCGAGCACCTGGCGCTCGCGCACGACGCGGCGCTGCGCGCCTGCGTGCTGCTCAAGAACGACGGGCTGCTGCCCCTCGATCCCGCGAGCGGCGAGACGATCGCCGTCATCGGCCCGAACGCCGACAGCCGCCGGAGCCTGATCGGCAACTATCACGGGACGTCCTCGCACTTCGTCACGGTGCTCGAGGGCATCCGGGAGCAGCTTGCCGGAAGAGGCCGCATCCTTTACTCCGAGGGCTGCGCGCTGAGCGAAAAGAGCGTCGAGCCCCTCGCGCAGCCGAACGACCGGCTGGCCGAGGCGGTCGCCGCCGCGAAGCGCAGCGACAAGGTCGTCCTCGTCCTCGGCCTGGACGAGACGCTCGAGGGCGAAGAGGGCGACACCGGCAACAGCTATCACTCCGGCGACAAGGGCGATCTGCTTCTGCCCGAGCCGCAGCGCATCCTGCTCGGACGCGTGCTCGAGCTCGGCAGGCCGACGGTCGTGGTCCTGCTCGCGGGCAGCGCGATCGACCTGAGCGAGGCGCAGGAGAAGGCCGGCGCGATCCTGCTGGGCTGGTATCCCGGCGCCGGCGGCGGCCGCGCCGTGGCCGAACTGCTCTTCGGGAAGGA
>ONQJ01000091.1 GCA_900319935.1 uncultured Eubacteriales bacterium
TTTCACCCGCGTGCTTCGGGAGACCGGGGCCGGACGCGCCTCGGAGATCACAAAAGAAATAGACGGGGAGCGCTATGTCCGGCGCTTTATCCCGGAGGACAGGCTGATCATTCTGGGCGCCGGGCACATCGCGCTTCCTCTGTGCAGGATGTCCGCCATGCTCGATTTCGCCGTTACCGTTGTGGACGACCGTCCGAGCTTCGCCAACCGGGGCAGATTTCCGGACGCCGCGCAGGTGGTCTGCGACAGCTTTGCCAAAGCGATCGGAGACCTGAAGATCCGGCCGACGGATTATATCTGCGTGATCACGCGCGGACACCGCTGGGACGGCGAATGCCTACGGCAGATCCTGCAGGGCGAATACCCTTCCTATCTGGGGATGATTGGCTCGCGCCGGCGCGTGACAGGGCTCCTGGGCCTTCTGCGCGAGGAGGGCTACGACTCCGAAAAACTCGCCGCCATCCACACGCCGATCGGTCTGAAGATCGGTGCGGAGACACCTGCCGAGATCGCCGTCTCCATCTGCGCCGAACTGGTGCAGCACCGGAGAAGCCATCCTGCGGAAGAGGACGAGGCCGTGCTGGAGCGGACGGATACGAACTTTGAGCTTCTTCGCTTCCTTGCCGGCGGCCAGGGCCCCGCGGCGCTGATGACCGTGATCTCCACGAGGGGGTCGACGCCGGTGGAATCCGGCGCCATCATGGTCATGGACAGCCTCGGAAAAACGATCGGGACCATCGGAGGCGGCTGCGGAGAGGCGGAAGTCATGACCGCGGCGCGCCGTCTGATCGGCACCGGGCAGGCAAAAACCGTCGAGGTGGACATGACCAACGACATTGCCGAAGAAGAAGGCATGGTCTGTGGCGGGAAGATGCGGGTCCTCGTCGAGGATATCGGAAGCTGACAAGCGAACAGAGACAGAGAAGGCGTCCGCCGCGGGGCAGACGCCTTCTTTTTTTCCTATCCCGGCTTTATCCGGTTTTCCGGAGACCGCTCTCCGGTCAGCCGTTTTCTTCGACCGCCACGAGGTCTCCCGCTCTGGCAACGCCCTCCTGAAGGACGATAACGAAGATTCCCTCGCGCGGCATGACGCAGTCTCCCGCCTGCCTGCGGATCGCACAGTCGGCGTGGCATTCCTTGCCGATCTGCGTCACCTCGCACAGGGCTGTGCCGACGCGCAGCTTCGTCCCGACCGGAAGCCTGTACAGCTCGATCCCCTCGCACAGGATGTTCTCCGCGAAGGCGCCCGGAAACAGCGGGATGCTGATTTTCTCCTGAAGACGGTCCACGCTTTCCTGGCCGAGCAGGCTGACCTGGCGGTGCCAGTTTCCGGCGTGGGCATCCCCGTCGATTCCGTGTTCCGGCCGGAGATGCACGCTCTCGACCGGATGCTTCTGCTGCCCCTTCTTTTCACTGATGCAGACGGCCTTTATCGTTGCGGTCTGGGTACTCATAAACAGCGCCTCCAAAACATATCCTTTTACTATGTTATACATCATTTACTCCGGTTCCGTCAATCTTTTTGCCTCTGTCCTTTTGTCATTCCGGGCGCAAATATCTATTGACAATAAACAGAATTCCGATAGAATGATATCAACCTACTATTTTGATGGGTGATAACGTGGAGACGAGAAGACCTTCCCTGAGATACCCCGATATGCTCCGTCTGGTCGCTCACGCGGCGGAATGCTTTCCGCGCAAAGAATTCTTTCTGTGCGCGGACGAAAAGATGCCGTCCGTAACGGGGGCGGAACTGTACGGACTGTGCCGCAGGGCGGAGGCCGTGCTGAACGGGTTCGGGGAAAAACAGCATATCGCCCTTCTGGGGCCGTCCAGCGCGGCATGGCTGACGGCCTTTTTTGCCATTCTCGCTTCCGGGCAGACAGCCGTCCCGCTGCATGACAGCATGCAGCTTCAGGAGCTGGAAGAATGCCTGCGGCTCGCCGGGTGCGGCCTGCTGATCTGCGACGGGCGCCGCTCCGACGCCGCTTCCGCGCTTGGGCGCGCCCTTCCCGGCCTGAAGATTCTGGACCTGCACGCGTTCATCGGGCAGCTGCGGGAAGAAGAGCGCGAATCTCTCCCGGAACTCGAACCGGATTCCGTCGGCGCCATGTATTTCACTTCCGGGACGACAGGAAAGCCCCGCTGCGTGATGCTCACGCACCGGAACATGGGCGCGGAGGTCAGCGCCACGACCGAGATCCTCCCCCTTTCAGAAACGGATGTGGGGCTTTCCCTCCTTCCGCTGAGCCACACCTTTGAAATGATGACGTATATCGCCGGGGCGCTTCACTGCGGCGGAACGCTGTACCTGAACGAGAGCGTGCGCACGGTCAAGAAGAACCTCCGGGAAAAGCGTCCCACCGTTCTCGTGACGGTTCCCCTGATTCTGCAGACGCTGCACAAGGAGATCGTGAACACCGCCAGGAAGCAGGGCCGGCTGGAGGAACTGCAGAAGGCGGTCCGCCTGAGCGGCACGCTGCAGAAAATCGGGATCGACATCAGCGAACGCCTCTTCCGGGAACTGCGGGAACTTCTCGGCGGGCAGCTTCACACGGTCATCTGCGGCGGCGCTGCGCTAGACACGGAGCTGATCCGCTTCTTCCGGGCGCTTGGCGTCGAGGTCCTGCAGGGCTACGGGATCACGGAGTGTTCGCCCGTCGTTTCCGTGAACCGGCACGGCAGAAACGTCATCGGTTCCGTAGGGCCCTGCCTGCCGTGCTGCGAAGTAAAGCTTGATGGCCGTGAGATCTGCGTCCGCGGCGACAGCGTTTCGCCGGGCTATTTCAACGACCCGGAAGCAACGGCCGAAAGCTTCCGGGACGGCTGGTTCCACACAGGCGACCTCGGACGGCTGGACGGGAATGGAAACCTGTTCTTCGAGGGCCGGATCAAAAACCTGATCATTCTTTCCAACGGGGAAAACGTCTCTCCGGAGGAACTGGAGGAAAAGCTCTATCAGACGGAAGGCATCCTCGACGCCGTCGTCTATGAAAAAAACGGCCGGATCACGGCGGAACTGTTTACGGACCGGACGGTGATTCCCGACCTGGCCGCCGCCTGGAAGGCCGTCAGCCCGATCAACCGCACCCTGGCCTCCTTCAAGCAGATCAGCGACATCGTGCTGAGGGAGACGGAATTCGAAAAAACAGCAACGAGGAAAATCAAACGGTACAAGCTGGAAAGGAGCTAAGCGATGGAAGAGAAAATCAGGGAAATCCTCTCCGAGGTTTCCGGCGTCCCGGCCGCGGAACTGACCGGGGAGACACGGCTGGCAGGCGATCTGGGCATGAGCTCCTTCGATCTCGCCGACACGGTCGTCAGCGTGGAGGAAACCTACGGCGTAAAGATCCCCGACGCGCGCTTCGCAGAACTGGAAACGGTGGCGGACATCATCCGCATCCTCAGGGAGGAGAACGCGCTATGAATCTGACCGGACTTCCTGTCCTTGACCCCTCGCTGGTCAAATCGGACCACGGCTTTGTATTCGACGCGCACAACCACGACCGGAAAAAGCTGATCACCCGGTACCGCGGAACCGTTGTCGAGCGGACGGAGCAGGGTTTTGCCGTCACCGGCTGGCAGAAGAGCATCTATCACTTCGGAGGCCTCAACCGCGAGGTCCCGATCCTGGTATCCATGGAACTGGATGAGACGGGACTCATCCGCACTCTGAAAATCGACGAACGAAGCAGGGGCAGCCAGGGCCGGAGATGCGACTTCTCCTGTCTGGAGAAACTCTGCGGCGAGAAGCTGACCGGGACTCCGCTCGCGGAGCTCGGCTCCCGCGTCTCTTCCGCTCCGGACGTCAAGTGCCTGCACCTCTTTGAGATCCTCAGCGCCTGCTCCTCCTTTTTCGCCGTGCTTCAGGCACAGGGCAGAACCGACGGGAGCGAGCAGGAATACATCTCGGTCCTCCCGGACGGAAACGGCCTGCGCTCGGATTCCGCGCACGAGATTCTCGGGAAGACGGACGAAACGAAGATCTGTCTGGAGCACCGTACGGCGCCCCGGCTCAACGGTGAAAACCTGGCCGAAAGCCTCGACGCTGCGGTGACCGTACAGTATAATGGGAAGGAGACTCTCACAGAGGAACTCCATGCCTCTGATTTTGAGAGCGTCTACGCGCAGCTCAACCGGCTGTTCTCCAAGTGCCATCACCGGGAAAAGGCCTCAGTTTTGTTCCCGGCCTTGTGTCGCGCGCATGGAGGATCGAGAAGATCCTGCACTATCTGCAGACCGGCTACGGCAAAAATCCATGCAAGGGCTTCGGCGGATAAAAAAAGGATTGACAAGAGAATTCTTGTGTGCTATAAACATATCATCTTAATAGGTTTTGCTTCGGAGGCCATTATGGGTAAGGCGAGCTTCAACTGCATGATGTGTTGTGACATGCGCTGTGAGATGCGCGTGTGCTTTGCCTTGCCCATTTAGACCTCTGTGAGCCTGTGTCGACTTGACCGGAGAGCCTTATGGGTTCTCCGGTTTTTTATTGAAAAGAAAGGTTTTGCCATGGAATTTTTTGTAGAACAGGCCGTGCTGGACGCGGGGGTCAAGATTGTGTTCGCAAAGATCTGCGGTCTCGACAATCACGGCGAGGATCCGGAATGGGCCGCATACCGTGACAAGCGCCTGGAAGAGCTGTTTGAGGAGTATGCGGAGCTGGACGTCCACGCCGACCCGATTCTGGAGGGCTTCAACATCCTGCATGACAAGACCGGGGTCAAGCGCCGCAAGAATATCCCGGCCAGCGAGAACCTCATCAAGCTGCTCAAGAAGAACCACGGTATGTTCTACATCAACCAGGCGGTGGATATCTATAACCTGATCTCTCTGGAGAGTAAGCTGGCCCTCGGCGCACATAACATCGACCGGGTGGACGGAAACGTCACCCTGCGCTTCACCGACGGCAGCGAGCGCTTTGTGCCCATCGGCCAGACAGAGCCTGTACCTGTCGCACCGCACGAATACTGTTACTGTGACGACGCCAATGAGGTGCTCTGCCGTCTGGAGGTCCGCCAGGTGGAGAAGACCAAGGTCGAAGAATCCGCCCGCAATATCTTTTACATCATCCAGGGCAACGAGGCCACGCCGGATGAGCTGCTGCATGAGACTGCGCAGAAGATCATTGACTTGACAACAAAATACTGCGGAGGAACCGGAATCATCATCAAGCCAGGCATAAAAGAATCCGCTGTCATATGAAAGAAGGAATCGCCGCCATGTCCCTGTTGAGAGAGCGATGTTGCCCCTGTTTCACTATCGGTAAACTCACATTTAATTAAAAACTAATGAAACAGGAGGAACTATCATGTCTAACATCTATACATCCGCCGATCAGCTGATCGGGAAGACCCCGCTGCTGGAGCTCACCAATATCGAGAAGGAAGAGGGATTGGAAGCGAAGCTCCTTGCCAAGCTGGAATACTTTAACCCCGCAGGCTCCGTCAAGGACCGCATCGCCAAGGCCATGATCGACGACGCAGAGGCGAAAGGCCTGCTCAAGCCGGGCTCTGTGCTCATCGAGCCTACCTCCGGCAACACCGGCATCGGGCTTGCCTCCGTGGCTGCTGCGCGCGGCTACCGCATCATCATCGTTATGCCCGAGACCATGAGCGTGGAACGCCGACAGCTCATGAAAGCCTATGGCGCGGAGCTGGTGCTCACCGAGGGTTCCAAGGGCATGAAGGGCGCCATCGCCAAGGCCGACGAGCTGGCAAAAGAAATCCCCAATGCCTTTATCCCAGGACAGTTCGTCAACCCTGCGAACCCCGCGATCCACAAGGCGACGACCGGTCCGGAGATCTGGGCGGACACCGACGGCAAGGTGGATATCTTTGTCGCGGGCGTCGGAACCGGCGGCACGATCACCGGCGTGGGCGAATACCTCAAGGAGCAGAATCCCGCCGTAAAGGTCGTGGCGGTAGAGCCTGCCGGCTCGCCGGTCCTCTCGAAGGGCACGGCCGGTTCGCACAAGATCCAGGGCATCGGCGCGGGCTTCGTGCCGGAGGTGCTGAACACCGCCGTCTACGATGAGATCATCGCCGTGGAGAACGAGGACGCCTTTGCCGCCGGCAGGCTGGTCGGACGGAAGGAGGGCGTGCTGGTAGGCATCTCCTCCGGCGCGGCGGTCTGGGCCGCGATCCAGCTGGCCAAGCGCCCGGAGAACAAGGGCAAGACCATCGTGGCGCTCCTGCCCGACACAGGCGACCGCTATCTCTCCACCCCGCTCTTTGCCGAATAATATGGATCAGACACTGCCGATCCTGACGCGTCAGACCGCCCGCGCCCTTGAACGCCTGGACGCCTCGTTTGACGGCGAAGCCCGCAGCGCTGCCGGACTGCGCCTACAGGCGGAGCGCTTTACCGATCTGATGATCGACGCGCTTTTTCCGCGCTTCTCGTTTGACCGCACCTCACGGGAATCGCGTCTGCTGCAGGCGGCCGGGGTGTTGGAGGACTGCCTTGCACACATTCCGGACTCGCCGCCTCTGGAGGCGGTCTTCGCCGCCCTGCTGCAAAGCCTGCCGGAAGTCAGGCGGCAGCTGCAGACCGACCTGATCGCCGCCTATCAGGGGGACCCCGCGGCGAAAAGCCTCGACGAGGTCATACTCTGCTATCCGGCCTTCACGGCCATCAGCACCTACCGTCTGGCCCATATCCTGTATCGGGAGAACGTGCCGCTCCTGCCGCGCATGATGACGGAGTACGCCCACCGCCTGACGGGGATCGACATCCATCCCGGTGCGGTCATCGGCGATTCCTTCTTCATCGACCACGGCACCGGCGTGGTGATTGGGGAGACGACGACCATCGGCTGCAGCGTCAAGCTGTATCAGCACGTCACGCTCGGCGCCAAGAGCTTTGAGGTCGGGGAGGACGGGACGCTCGTCAAAGGGATCAAGCGGCATCCAGATATCGGCGATCGCGTCATCATCTATTCCGGCGCCACGATTCTGGGCGGAGAGACGCAGATAGGGAACGACTGCATCATCGGCGGCAGCGTGTGGCTGACGCATTCGGTCCCTGCCGGGAAAATGGTTCTGGCCCGCGCAGCCGTGACGGACGCGCCGCTGACAAAAGAGCTTGTGACAAACCCTGTGCTGGACTGCTCCATGCTGTAAAAAGAGCTTCCGGGATCTCGTGATCCCGGAAGCTCTTTTTTCGTTTTACGGTTTCTGTTATTCTTTCATGAGGTCCCGTACGGTAAAGCCGCCGAGGTATTCGCTGACGACCTTCTCCAGACCCTTCCACAGGGGGAGCGTCCGGCACGAGTCCGCACGGGAGCAGGGCGCGCTGCCCTCCTCGAGGCAGGCTACGGGAGCGATCGTACCGTCTGCCGATTGCAGGACATCCAAAACGCTGATCTCTTCAGCCGGTCTGGAAAGCCGATAGCCGCCGCCTTTCCCGCGCACGCCTTCTATGAACTGCCCTTTCACCAGATCCTTTACGATGCTCTCCAAATATTTTTCGGAGATCTCCTGTCGCTCGGCAGCTTCCTTGAGCGTGATGTATCCCTCGTTCTGGTTCTCGGCCAGATCCACAAGAATTCTCAGTGCATAGCGCCCGCGGGTAGAGATCATCATGTGGTTATCCTCCTGTCTGGTTCTTAACCTATTATATCGTGGGGTTTGTTTAATTTCAAGGTGGCGGGCGAGGAGACGGAGGGAAAAGTCTTTACAAGCTCTACAAGCCTTCTTTTTCATGCGCTTTCACGTTGCCTGTCCTTTCTTTGACTGTCCCGGCCGCATGCTGGTTCCACTTGATTTCATTGTGTTTTTCAATAAGGACAGCATTGAAATCCGGCCGGTTTCATGCTATAGTGATCACATCAAAAAGAGTATAACAAACGGTCAAAACAATCCTGTTTATCGTCAAAGCCGCTGTAAACAGCCCCAACAATTTGGACCTGTGATAGCCGCTTTGATCGCTTTTTGATAGCAAAAGTCCGTGGACCCCATGGGTTGAGGATAATGGGAATCAACCGGAGTCACGTCGAGACAAATCTCCTAAACAAAAGCAGTTAAAGTCGGGATTTGCTTGGCGAGTACGAGTAATTGCGAATGTCCGCTTACACCGCCCTTTAACGTCCTGCCGACACTTATGATGAACGAGCCGACATGACGCACTGAGAGTTGACGCAACGACACAGCGAAACGAAAAAAATAGCCTTGCAGCTACAGAAACGCAGTAGTTACAAGGCTTTTTCATACTCTGACGCCTTGACAAACCCAAGAAGCGACCGATAAGTCACGTCGCTTTTCGGACCGTAAGGAGGTTCAGAGAGGATGTCAAATTGGACCGAGATGACGATAAGCGAGGTTGCTGCGTGATATGGGGATATCGGGAAACGGAAGGTTTCCAAATGCACAGATATCTGCAGAACGTATTCCAAAATCCGGGCGGCATTCGCAGACCCGCCGGAAAAAGATGACGACGTTTTTCGCTTTGCAAAACGGTGTGACACAAGTGTGCGACATGGCATGATAGTGTATATATCGGAAACAAGAGCAACTGATTAAACGGCCGATTTACAACACACAAAATCAAGATGCCGATGGGCAGGAAAGGGTAAAGAAATGGCGGACAGGATCAACGATAATATGAAGGCGAACAACCGGCTGAATCTGAGCATGGATAGGGCAGAGAATGCAGTCGGCAGAAAAAATAACTCATCTGAGGAAGAAAAAGCAATGAACAAGCTCAAACTCTCTGATCTTGAAACAGTGACCGGCGGCGTACTCGATAATGATTACATTGATTATCTGACAAGGGTCATCTTTTATGCAAAAAGGGCAGATAAGACGCTGGAACAGGTCCTTTCCGATCTGCGTGATCGTAACTGCACGCAGGAAGCGCTGGATTTCGTAGTTGCCCACTGGTAAAGCCCTGTGCAAAAATGACAACTCATCGGGGCGTGTTGCCGGTATGAGATCAAGATGACAGGCGAGGGTCCTGCACGGACATTCTTGACTGCTTTTGCCCTCGCAAAGACAGCGCAGGTGTTCTGTGATGAAAAGCAGAATCAGGTTTGGCTTGGCGAATACGAATGAAAAAAGACGCCGCGGGCCGCGATGAACGGCCCGCGGCGCTTCGCGGAGAGGACATGGAAGAAAACAAAAGGAAAAACCGGCGCAAAAGAGGATGGCTGATCGCCGCGGCGCTGCTGGGGCTGCTCGCGGCCGCGTTTGCCGTCTGGGCCGCCGGATACTACCGCGCGGACGACAAGGCGCTCGCCGCCCTCGCCCCGGGCGGCACGGTGTCCGTCGCGCGGACGGACTACGGCTGGCTCTTCGACGGCCCGGGGACGGACGCGGCGCTGATCTTCTATCCCGGCGCCAGGGTCGAGGAGACGGCCTACGCCCCGCTGCTGAGACGGCTTGCGGAGAAGGGCACGGACGTCTGCCTGCTGCGGGCGCCGCTGCATCTGGCCTTTTTCGACATGGACCGCGCCGAGAGCGTGCGGAGGGAATACGATTACGCGCGGTGCTACGTCGGCGGGCACTCGCTCGGCGGCGCCTGCGCGGCGATCTGCGCCTCGCGGCATCCCGGGGATTTCGCGGGCGTGGTGCTGCTGGCGGCCTATCCGACGAAGACGCTGGACGCAGACATGACGGAGCTCACGCTCTACGGAACGGAGGACGGCGTGCTCGACCGCGCGCGGCTCGAGGAGGGGCGGCGCTTCGCCCCGGACAGGAGCGCGGAGCTCGTCATCGAGGGCGGCAACCACGCCCAGTTCGGCAGCTACGGCAGGCAGCGCGGCGACGGCGAGGCGGCCATCCCGCCCGAGGAACAATGGGCGCAGGCCGCGGACTTCATCGCCGCGGAGCTCGACAGGGCGGCGTAAGAGAAAAAGGAAAACGAACGGCCCGCTTCCCAAAAAGGAAGCGGGCCGTTCGTTTTGCGTCGTATCAGCCGATATAGGCCATCAGCAGCTCGTAGGTGGCGCGCAGGCCGTCGAGATGCGTGCGCTCATAGCCGTGGCTGTTGGCGGTGCCGGGGCCGATGGCCGCGTGGCGCAGGTCGTGCCCGGCAAGGATGCTGCCGTCGCAGTCCGTGCCGTAGTGCGGCGTGAACACGTCCATCACATAGTCCACGCCCGCGGCGATCGCCGCCTCGCGCAGCTCGCAGCTCATGCCCCAGTGATAGGGGAAGCGGGGCGATGTCGATCGCAAGGATGTCCTTCACGCCCGCTGGCAGCCAGGCCGTGCCGTGGCCGATCTCCTCAAACATCGCGAAATAGGCCAGCACATGGCGGCGCGGGGGCTTGCCGCGCTCGCGCAGGGCGCGGATCGCCGTAAGCAGCACGGCGGCGCAGGCCTTGTCGTCGACAAAGCGCGATTTGAGATAGCCGTTGGAGAAGCTGCAGCGCGGCTCGAGCGCGATGATATCGCCCGTCTCCACGCCGAGCGCGCGGGTCTCCGCGGCGGTCCTGACGTTCTCGTCGAGCACGACGCAGACGTTGGTGCGAAAATCGGGGGGCGTGACGCGCAGCTCCTCCTCCGTCACGTGGATCGAGTTCGGCGTGCGGCAGACCGTGCCGGTGAAGACACGGCCGTCGCGCGTGTGGACGCGCACGTTCTCGCCCATGCAGTAGAAGGGGTAGAGCCCGCCCACGGGGCATACGTTCAGCGTGCCGTCGGCGTTGAGGTGGCGCACCATCAGCCCGATGTCGTCGAGATGGGCCGTGACGGCCAGCGTGTCGCCCTCGCCGCCGAGATCGGCGATCACGCCGCCCTTGTGCAGCAGCGTGTACGGCACGCCGAGCTCGTCCAGCATCCCGCAGACGAGCGATTGGATCTGCTCGTACTGGCCGGTCGTGCTGTCCGTCCCGAGCAGCTTTTCAAATGTCTCAAGGCAGTATTTTTCGTCGAACATGGTCCTGTTTCCTTTTCTCTGTTTCGGTCGTTTTTCGGATAAGGTCATTGTAGCCCTCCGCGCGGAAGAATGCAATAAAAGAATGCCCGGCGGGGAGTCCTCCGCCGGGCGTTCTGTTCATACGAGCGCGAGCTCGCCGAAGTATTCCGGCCGGTGGAAGTCCGGACTCTCGGTCAGGACGGGGCTCCACATGCCGTAGTGGGGGAAGGCGGCGTCGTCGCCGCATTTGTAAAAGTTGCCGCGCAGCACGTCGCCGGGGGCGAAATCCGCTTTGCCGAAGAGGCCCTTGATCGTCGCGAGCGGGATGAAGAGTTCCGCGCGCCAGAACGCGGGCTGCTGCTCGGTCTTCACGCGCGGACGCTCGAGCTCCGGCGGGAGAGGACGGCGCCCCGCCCGGGCGGGGCCGTATTTGGCGTGCAGCGTGCCGAGGGGATTGACCTCGAGGTTGAGATAGTCTCCGGTCTTCTCCGGCGCGAAGTTGACAAAGAATTCCATGCAGCTGTCGCGGTACACCTCGCCGTCGGGGACGCGGCAGACCGCGCGCCGCGCCGTCTCCCAGCTCGTCAGCCGGACGAGGAAGCCGCGGCGGCGCACAAGGACGAGTTGGGCCTCGGTGCGCGGCGTATAGCCGTTGTCCGTCCAGCGGAAGCAGTCCACGCGCGCGATCGGCGCGCGGGAGAGCTCCTCCTCGCGCTCGACCGTCGGGATCTCACAGCGCTCCATATCCGCTCAGCCCCGCTTTCCGTCCGCGGTCTGCGCCGCGGCGCTCTCGGGCAGGTCGAGCTCGAGGTAATTCTCGACGATGTCCATGATCGTGTCGTCGCGCAGCGTGATCGAGATCTCGATGCGGCGGTTCTGCGCGCGGCCCTCGTCGCTGTCGTTGGAGGCGACCGGGCGCGTCGCGCCGTAGCCGGCGGCGCAGAAGTACTGTGCGTAAGCGTCCAGCTCGCCCTTCTGCGCGGTGAGCAGATAATTCAGCACCGCGTTGGCGCGCGCGGTGGAGAGCACGCGGTTCTCCGCGTCCGTGCCGATCGAGTCGGTGTGGCCGGAGATGATGATGCTGTCGACGTAT
>ONQJ01000057.1 GCA_900319935.1 uncultured Eubacteriales bacterium
CCGCGAGCTGATGCTGCCCTATGAAAAGCAGGTCGCCTCCTGCATCGAGGAGACGGGCATGCACGTGCTCTACCGCGTCACGCCGCGCTACCGCGGCTCCGACGCGCTCGCCTTCGGGGCGGAGATGGAGGCCTTCTCCGTCGAGGACCACGGGCGGGAAGTCTGCTTTCACGTCTTTGTCTACAACGTCCAGCCCGGGATCGTGATCGACTACGCCACCGGCGAGAGCCGCCGGGGATAAAAAGATAAAAAAGAAACGCCCGCGTGCGACAGGCACGCGGGCGTTGTTCATTTTTCAGCTTTTCATCGTTTTTCATCGGCCGAGGAAGATCCAGGCGAGGAAGAAAGCCAGCATGCCGATCCCCGTCTCGATCACGAGGCGGCCCAGCGCGGCCTTTTCGTTTGCGACTCGCTCCTTCACCTGTCGGTAGTCCATGCGGAAAAGGTCTTTTTTCACGTCGTCCCTCCTTCAGATGCGCGCCAGGAAGCACTCCTGGCTGGCGATCTCGGAATAGAGGATGGCCTTGCCCTCCGTGTCGCAGACGCGGATGACCTTCGCCATCTCCTCCTCGGCCTCGGGGCCGAGCAGCTCGCAGTAGCGGTTTTCGTATTCGTCGAAGAGCGCGTCGTTGAACTCGCAGCCGTACTCGCCGCGGTAGATCGCGGTGTAGAAGGTTCCCGCCTCGACGAGATCCTGGAAGAAGTGGCTGCCGTAGCTCAGCTCCGGCCGCAGGCCGTGGGAGCTGTACGCCAGCTCGCACATGCAGTCGAACTTCGAGACCTCGTTGTAGTTCACCGGCACGCCCAGGGACGGCGTGCTCGTGCCCCAGCGGCCCGGGCCCATCAGCACGGTGTGCTCGTTTTTCAGAAGGTGATTGAGCTTGCCGATGCAGCGCGCGGTGTGGTACTTCATCCCCTCCGGCAGGTCGAGATAGGCCTCGACGTCCACCTTGATGACGTAGCGCACGGGCAGGCACACGTTGCCGCCCATGAAGTTGCCGTTGATGCGGAACAGATAGTCCCTGACCTTGGGCTTGACGCCCTGCGCGCCGATGCCGCGCGTCTGCAGCGGGCGGCACTGCAGGAGGTTGATCTTGTACTCGCCGTCGGGGCGGAAGTTGCAGGCGAACTCCACGTCCACGGGGTAGTCGTACTTTTCCTCCAGGTCGTGCATGAGCTTCGTCATCACCGCGCAGAAGTCCGTGCGGCGCAGCAGCTTGTCGAAGTTCACGATGTCCGGCACGGGATAGTCCACGCCCATCTCGCGGAAGCGTGCGCGCGTGGGCGCGTCGGGCTCCATGAACAGCCAGGGATCGGTCTTGAGATCGCGCTTGTCGAGCGTGTCGATCGCCACGGTCTCGAAGCGGTTTTTCTTCAGGTTGATCGCGTCGAGCTTGTGCTGGGAGTATTTGTACTCGTCGCCGTAGGCCACCTTCAGCGGGGCGAGCGGCCGGGCCATGTCGAGCAGGCGGGCGTAGTCGTCGGCCTCGCGGTCGACGGCGCGGGTGCCCATGCCCATGACCAGGCGCAGCGCGCCGCGGTTGTCGGCGGCGGCCTGCGCGCTCGTGACGTAGAGGTTCTGCGAATGGCCCACGCCCGCGACGTGCGGGAAATAGTAATCGCCGTGGATATCGCCGCTGACGCGCATGACCAGCAGGGCCATCTGCTCGTCGCGGCTGAGCAGCCCGCGGTCGGCGCGGTAGCGGATCGCGTCCTCGTTGACGGTGGAGGCGTACACGGTCTTGACCGCGGCCTCGAACTCGGCGTAGCGCTCCTCCGGCGAGCCCTGGTTGGGGCAGAACACGCTGTCGTATTTGCCGGCGAAGGCGTTGCCGAAGCCGTCCTCGAGGATCGAGGACGAGCGCACGATGATCGGCGACTGGCCGAAGTACTCGAGCATCGAGCGGAACTGCTCCTTGATCGAGGGCATGAACTCGCCGGTGAGCAGCTTTTCGCGGATCGCGGGCGCGACGTCGAGATAGTCCTCCACCTCGACCATGCGCGTGCGCAGGCTCCAGGCGTCGTTCTGCACGAAGTAGGTGTAGAACACGTCCGCGCCGATGAAGTAGGAGTCGTGCTCCTCGACGCGCCTGTCAAAGAGCTCGGCGTCGGTGGCCCTGAGCACGCGGCGCGCCAGCAGCATGCCGACGGCCTTGCCGCCGATGCAGCCCGTGCCGATCTCGCGCTTTTTGATCGCCATGAGGTCGGCGGTCGTGAAATATTTGCGGCAGAGGGCGAAGCGCTGCGGCTCGGTGCCGAGCAGGCAGCGGATGATGTTGTCCTTGCGCGCGGCGGCCGCCTCGTCCTCGGGCTCGTCGCCCTCGTCGGCGGCGAAGTCGAACATGCTGTCCCAGCAGTCGCGCCGCTCGCCGGTCTGGGTAAAGATGTCGAAGATGCCGTAGCTCTCGGCGCTGGAGGTGACGAGCCGGCAGTTCGCCCCGTCGATCCGGATCGGGAAATACATGTACTCGCTGCGCCGGCCCTCGACCTTGACCGCGTGGATATAGGTCGCCGCGTTCATCGTGCGGATGTTCATCAGCACGGGCGTGGCGTGGCGGATGCGCGAGACCGTCTCGTAGATGTGCTTTTCGTACATGATCGGCACGTAGGCGATCGAGCTCTGCTCGCGCAGGAAGGGGCAGGTCAGGCAGAAGAAGTTGCAGACCATCATGTCCGAGAACCAGTACTTCTGCAGCTCGGTCAGGCAGTCGAAGATATAGAAAACGCCCGCGCCCTCGGCGGCGATGATGCGGTGCACCTGCACGGCGAAGGTCTCGAAGCCGACCGTCGGATCGAGCCGGTATTTCTTCACGTTCGCGCCGCGCTCGGCGAGCGCCTGCGCGTCGATGACCTCGTCGTGGTCGCCGAAGCGCAGATAGACGATGCGCTGGCCGTCGCGCGCGGTGTGCGCGACGAACTGCGTCGCGGCGAAGATGTAGTCGCGGATGTGCGCGATCTGCCACAGCACGGTGTCCCCGCTGCGCAGACCGTCGATCGCGCGGTCCAGGCCCTCGATGCCGGTGCCGATGCGTTTTGCGTCCATGACGATCCCCTCACATAAAAAAGATGGGATTATTCTATCATCACGGGGGGCTGTTTTCAACGGAAAAACCATGATATAATAGCCCCGATATACAAAAAAGCGAGGTTTTGCCGCCATGACATACGACTTTGAAACCGTACTGGACCGCCGCGGGACCAATTCCGTGGCCGCGGACGTGATCCCCTTCGACGAAAAGCCGGACGAGGGCTTCGATCCGATCCCGATGTGGATCGCGGACATGGCCTATCCCGTCGCGCCGCCGGTGCTCGAGGCGATGCGCGCGCGGCTCGAGCTGCCGACCCTGGGCTATTACCGGCTCTCGGACGAATACTTTGACAGCATCCTCTCCTGGCAGCGCCGCCGCAACGGCGTCGAGGGCCTGGAGAAGGAGCATATCGGCTATGAGAACGGCGTGCTCGGCGGCGTGGCTTCGGCCGTGCAGGCCTTCACTGCGCCGGGCGAGAAGATCCTCGTCCACAGCCCCACCTACGTCGGCTTCACCCACACGATCGAAAACCTCGGCCGCGTGCTGGTCCACTCGCCGCTGCGGCGCGACGAAAAGGGGATCTGGCGCATGGATTACGCCGACATGGACGCGAAGATCAGGGAGCACGCGATCCATCTGGTCATCTTCTGCTCGCCGCACAACCCCTCGGGCCGCGTGTGGGAGCGCGAAGAGATCGAGCGCGCGATGGAGGTATACCGCGACAACGGCTGCCTTGTGATCTCGGACGAGATCTGGTCGGACATCGTCATGCCGGGATACAAGCATATCCCCACCCAGTCCGTCGGCGCCGACGCGCGCGAGCGCACGCTCGCCTTCTACGCCCCGAGCAAGACCTTCTCGCTGGCGGGCCTCGTCGGCTCGTACCACATCGTATACAACAAATACCTGCGCGAGCGGCTCGAGCGCCAGAGCGGGCAGAGCCACTACAACTCCTGCTGCGTGCTGTCGATGCACGCGCTGATCGGCGGCTATTCGCCCG
This sequence comes from uncultured Eubacteriales bacterium, assembly GCA_900319935.1. Lineage (GTDB taxonomy): Bacteria > Bacillota > Clostridia > Oscillospirales > Oscillospiraceae > Limivicinus. The sequence continues at coordinate 4,030 of ONQJ01000057.1, forward strand.
AGGGCGAGGAATGGGCCGAGCAGATGATCTGCGCGATCGACGGCAACTTCGACTACGCCTGCGGCTTCATCGCGGAGCACTTCCCCGGCGTGAAGGTCATGCGCCCGCAGGGGACCTACATGCTCTTCCTCGACTGTCACGATTTCTGCGCCGCGCACGGCGTGACGATCGGGGAGCTGCAGCGCCGCGGCGTGCGTGCGGGTGTGATCTGGCAGAACGGCGAGGACTTCGTCTGGCCCGAGACGATCCGCATGAATCTCGCCCTGCCCCTCTCCCGCCTCAAGGAGGCCATGGAGCGGCTGGCAAAGTACGCCTTCGTCTGAGGGCGGTTTTCCCGTAAATACCGACCTGGTCAGCATCCACTTTCTCTTTGCACGAGCAAAGAGAAAATGGACGCTGCGCAGGTCGTTTTTCTTTGTCCAAACTGTGAATTTTCCCCGTTTCGCGGGGCAAAACGCTTGACATTCGCGGAGGCGGATGGTATATTAGCACTCGGAAAGAAAGAGTGCCAACAGTCGGAGGGGCGGAGTGCTAAACATGGCTCTGAGCGAGAGAAAAAAGAAAATACTCGCCGCCGTCGTGGACGCCTACATCGAGACGGCCGAGCCGGTCGGCAGCAAGGCCATCGCGCAGAGCGCGGGCCTGGGCTGCTCCTCGGCCACGATCCGCAACGAGCTGGCCGAGCTGGTCGCGATGGGCTATCTCGAGCAGCCGCACACCTCCGCCGGCCGCGTGCCGACGGCGATGGGCTACCGGCTCTACGTCAACGAGCTGATGGAGAAGCAGAAGTTCTCGATCGAAGAGAGCGAGGACCTCAACCGCCGTCTCAACCAGAAGCTGCAGGAGCTCGACGACACGATCGGCGACGTCAGCCGCCTCGCCTCGCAGCTGACGAACTATCCGGCGATGGCGCTGACCACGCGCGAGGCCGTGACGATCCTGCGCTTCGATCTCATCTACGTCGACGCGAACACCTTCATCATCGTCGTGATGCTCTCGGACCACACGGTGCGCAACAAGCTGGTGCGCCTGCCGATCTCGGTGGACGAGAAGATGATCCGCAAGCTCGCGACGCTCTTCAACGCCAACTTCACGCACATCGCCGAGGACGCGATCACCCCGGTGCTGATCGCCTCGACCGAGCGCGGCGCCGACGACACGATGGGCATCACGGCCGTGATCTCCTCGTTTGCGATCGAGGTGCTCTCAAGCTCCTCCGCCCCCGCGGCCTTCGTCTCCGGCGAGAACAGGCTGCTCAGCCAGCCGGAGTTCCGCGACCCGGACAAGGCGCACCGCCTGATGAGCTATCTCGCCGGCGGCGGATCGCTCCTGCCGGTGGAGAGCCTGCCCGGCAGCAACGAGGTCCGCGTGCTGATCGGCCCGGAAAACGTGGCCGAGGAGCTCAAGGATTCGAGCGTGGTGATCGCCAGCTACGACGCCGGCGACAACACCCGCGGTCTGATCGGCGTGGTCGGCCCGACGCGTATGGACTATTCCGCCGTCGCCGCCAAGCTCCGCTTCCTGGCCGACGGCCTGTCGCGGCGGCTCGGCTCCGGCGAGGCCCCGCCCGAGGGCATGCACAACAAGCTGATCATCAAGGGAGACATCAACGATGAGTGACGAGAAGAAGAACGAGGAAGTCATAGAGGATACGGCCCCCGCCGAGGAGAAAGCGGCGGAGACGCCGAAGGAAGAGAAAAAGGAAAAGGTCAAAAAGGAAAAGGCCGAGAAGAAAAAGGAAGAAAAGGCCGCGCCGCAGGAAGACAAAAAGCCCGAGGCCCCGCAGGCCCAGTCGGACGCGTATCTGAGACTGCTGGCCGAGTATGACAACTACCGCAAGCGCAGCCAGCGCGAGAAGGACAGCCTGTACGCCGACATCAAGGCCGACACGCTTTTGAAGTTCCTGCCGGTGTACGACAACCTCGTCCGGGCGCTGAAGCAGCCCACCGAGGACGAGGCCTACCGCAAGGGCATCGAGATGATCATGACCCAGTTCAACACGACGATGGAGAAGCTGGGCGTGGAGAAGATCGAATCCCTGGGCAGGACCTTCGATCCGGCGCTCCACAACGCGGTCATGCACGTGGACGACGAGACGAAGGGCGAAAACGAGATCGTCGAGGTCTTCCAGGAGGGCTTCCGTCTGGGCGACAAGGTGATCCGCTTCGCGATGGTCAAGGTGGCCAATTAGTTTTTAGTTTTTAGCTTTTAGTTTTTAGTTTGGTTAATAAAATATTTCGATATACAGGAGGAATTCATCATGGGAAAGATCATCGGTATTGACCTGGGTACTACCAACAGCTGCGTGGCCGTCATGGAGGGCGGCGAGGCTGTCGTTATCGCGAACGCCGAGGGCGCGCGCACCACGCCGTCCGTCGTCGCGTTTGCCAAGAACGGCGAGCGTATGGTCGGCCAGGTGGCCAAGCGTCAGGCCGTCACGAACCCCGAGCGCACGATCTCCTCGATCAAGCGCGAGATGGGCTCGAACTACAAGGTGACCATCGACAACAAGAGCTACACCCCGCAGGAGATCTCCGCGATGGTGCTGCAGAAGCTCAAGGCCGACGCCGAGGCCTATCTGGGCCAGAGCGTGACCGAGGCCGTCATCACCGTCCCGGCCTACTTCACCGACGCGCAGCGTCAGGCGACCAAGGACGCGGGCAAGATCGCGGGCCTTGACGTCAAGCGCATCATCAACGAGCCGACGGCCGCGGCCCTCGCCTACGGTCTCGACAAGGAGAGCGATCAGAAGATCATGGTCTACGACCTCGGCGGCGGCACCTTCGACGTGTCCGTGCTGGAGATCGGCGACGGCGTCATCGAAGTGCTGGCCACGGCGGGCAACAACCGTCTCGGCGGCGACGACTTCGACGCGCGCATCGTGAAGTATCTGGTCGACGAGTTCAAGAAGTCCGACGGCGTGGACCTCAGCCTTGACAAGGTCGCCATGCAGCGTCTGCGCGAGGCGGCCGAGAAGGCCAAGATCGAGCTGAGCGGCGTGACCACCTCGAACATCAACCTGCCGTATATCACGGCGGACGCGACCGGCCCGAAGCACCTGGACGTGACGCTCACCCGCGCGAAGTTCAACGAGCTGACCCACGACCTGGTCGAAAAGACCGTCGGCCCCGTGAAGCAGGCCCTGTCCGACTCCGGCCTGAGCCCGAGCGAGATCAGCAAGGTGCTGCTCGTCGGCGGCTCGAGCCGTATCCCCGCCGTGCAGGAGATGGTCAAGTCCCTCGTCGGCAAGGACGGCTTCAAGGGCATCAACCCGGACGAGTGCGTCGCGATCGGCGCGGCCATCCAGGGCGGCGTGCTCGGCGGCGACGTGCAGGGCATCCTGCTGCTCGACGTCACCCCGCTGTCTCTCGGCATCGAGACTCTCGGCGGCGTGTGCACCCGTCTGATCGAGCGCAACACCACCATCCCCACCAAGAAGAGCCAGGTCTTCTCCACCGCCGCGGACAACCAGACCTCCGTCGAGGTCAACGTCCTGCAGGGCGAGCGCGAAATGGCCGCTTACAACAAGAGCCTCGGCCGCTTCCAGCTTGACGGCATCGCCCCGGCGCGCCGCGGCGTGCCGCAGATCGAGGTCACCTTCGACATCGACGCCAACGGCATCGTGAACGTCTCCGCCAAGGACCTCGGCACCGGCAAGGAGCAGCATATCACCATCACCTCCTCGTCCAACATGTCCAAGGAGGACATCGACAAGGCCGTCCGCGAGGCGGAGAAGTACGCCGCCGAGGACGCCAAGCGCAAGGAAGAGGTCGACACCCGCAACGCCGGCGACCAGATGGTCTATCAGACCGAGAAGACCCTCTCCGAGATGGGCGACAAGCTCGACCCGGCCGACAAGAGCGAGGTCGAAAGCAAGCTCCAGGCCCTGAAGACCGCGCTGACGGGCACCGACAGCGCCGCCATCAAGCACGCCACCGAGGAGCTGACGCAGGCCTTCTACAAGGTCAGCGAGAAGATGTACCAGGCCGCGAACCCGCAGGGCGCTCCCGGCGCGGGCTACGACCCGAACCAGCAGAGCGGCCCCCAGGGCGGCCAGCCGGGCGGCCAGGACTACTACGACGCCGATTACACGGTCGTCGACGACAAGTAAGACAAACCGCAGCCTATAACAAATAACGCCATGAGGCGGAGAGCTCTTCTCCGCCTCAACGGTCTGTGAGGACGCTATGGCAGAAAAACGCGATTACTACGAGGTGCTCGGCCTGCAGAAGGGCGCGAGCGCCGAGGAGATCAAAAAAGCATACCGTAAGCTCGCCAAGGAGAACCACCCCGATCTGCACCCCGGCGACAAGGCCTGTGAGGAGCGCTTCAAGGAGATCAACGAGGCCTACGAGATCCTCTCCGACGACGACAAGCGCGCGAAGTACGACCAGTACGGCCACGCCGCCTTCGACCCGAGCGCCGGCTTCGGCGGCGCGGGCTTTGAGGGCTTCGGCGACTTCGGCGACCTCGGGGACATCTTCTCGAGCTTCTTCGGCGGGGGCTTCGGCGGGGGCTTCGGCGGCACGCGCACGAATCCCAACGCCCCGCGCCGCGGCGAGAACCTGCGCGCGAGCGTGAACATCTCCTTCGAGGAGGCGGCCTTCGGCTGCAAGAAGGAGGTCACGGTCGGGCGGGAGGTCTGCCCCGACTGCAAGGGCACGGGCACGGTCCGCACGACGCAGCGCACGCCCTTCGGCATGGCCCAGTCTACCTCTCCCTGTCAGAAGTGCCGCGGCACGGGCAAGATCATCCACCAGCCCTGCAAGACCTGCCGCGGGATGGGCAGCGTGCGCCGTCAGCACAAGATCAACGTGACCGTCCCCGCGGGCATCGACGACGGCCAGGCCATCTCCCTGCACGGGCAGGGCAACGACGGCGTGAACGGCGGCCCGGCGGGCGATCTGCTCGTCTCGGTGATCGTGCGTCCGCACGCCCGCTTCGAGCGCGACGGCAACTCCGTGCTGCTGCTGCAGGATATCTCCTACGCGCAGGCCGCGCTCGGCGCCGAGATCGAGGTGCCGACCATAGACGGGCCCGTCAAGCTGACGATCCCCGAGGGCACGCAGCCGGGCTCGACCTTCCGTCTGCGCGGCAAGGGCATCCCCTATCTGCGCGGCAGCGGGCGCGGCGACCAGTTCGTCACGGTCAGCGTCAAGGTCCCCAAGGGCCTGACCGGCTCGCAGAAGGAGCTGCTGCGGCAGTTCGCCGCCTCGATGGGCGAGCTTGACCGCGCCGGTTCTTCCTCCGGCGGCGGGATCTTCGGAAAAAAGAAAAAATGAGCAAACGGAGCGCGCCTGCGCTCCGTTTCGTTTACAAAAAGGAATTGCATCCGCGGCGATTTGCGGTATAATGGAAGCATCTTAAGGAAGGAGCTTTTGTCATGGATTTCAGAAGCCTTACCGTCAAGGAGCTGTTCGACGATCCCAGGACCGCGGCCGTCGTCAAGGAGATGGCGCCCCAGCTGCTCAAGTACCCCGTGAAGATGTTCAACAAGAAGAGCTGCGGCGAGATCTTCGACCGGTGTCGTCAAGGTCGGCATCGTGCCGCTGGACCAGGCCAAAAAGATCGAGGCCAAGGTCAACGAGCTCATCAAGTAAGCGAAAAAACCGAGCTTCGGCAGGGCTTGCGCCCTGCCGAAGCGTGTTAAAGAGAGATTTTGTGTTTTATGCTGGAAACGCTTTTCGAACGATTTGACGGCCTGATCGTGCTCGACACCGAGACGACGGGCTTCACGCCGCGCCGCGACGAGGTGATCGAGCTGGCGATGCTGCGTCTGACGCCCGACGGAGCGGAGGAGGAATACGACGAATTCGTCCGCCTCTCGCCCGGGAAAGAGCTCCCCCGCCGCATCACGGAGCTCACCGGCATCACGGAGGACATGCTGCGCGGCGGGATCGGCAAGGAGGCCGCCGCCCGCGCGCTCGCGGAGATGCTCGGCAGGGACGAACGCACGCTCGTCTGCGCCTACAACGCGCAGTTTGACCTGGTGTTCCTCTATTATTTGCTCGACGCCTACGGCCTCGCCGGGTCGCTCAAGGGCGCGCAGTTCCTCGACGCGATGACGGTCTACCGCGACCGCAGGCCCTATCCCCACCGCCTTGGCGCAGAACACGCACCGCGCCATCGACGACACGCGCGCGACCTGTGAGCTGCTCTGCGCGATGGACGCGGAGGAGAGCGACCTTTTCCGCTACGTCAACCTCTTCGGCTGCAACCCGAAATACGGCCCGCCGCGGCCGCGGATCCGCTCGGTCAGCTACCGCCCGCAGGGCTTCGACGCGCTCGGGAAGCTGTACGAGCAGGTATGAGCGCGCGGACCTGAGTTTTCCATCTTGCTCTGGTCAGAGTCCATTTTCTCTTTGCTCGTGCAAGGGACGGAGGAAACGCTCCCCTTTTCTCTTGCTTGTCCAAGAGAAAAGGGGAAGAAAAGAGAACGACACAAGAGGGGGAAGATTTCGATTTCTTCCCAATTCCTTGCTGCG
>ONQJ01000054.1 GCA_900319935.1 uncultured Eubacteriales bacterium
GCCCCCGATCAACGACACCGAGACCTACGACAACGGCACCGGCGTTATCCCCAGCTTCCTCTGCGAGCCCGTGGCCTGCACGGTCGAGAACTACAAGGAACTGCTCATCGACTCCGGCTACTACACCTTTGAGCAGCTCGGCATCGACGGCGAAGCCGCTCCCGCCGCTGCGAAGTCTGCCGCGGACTATTCCGGCACTCTGACGGTCTACTCCCCGCACGACTCCGACCCGCTCAACGACGGCGTCGCCGCCTTTGAGGCTGCGTACCCCAACGTGAAGGTCGAGGTCATTGCCGACGGCACTTCCAACCTGGTCAACAAGATCGGCGCCGAGGCTGCCAACCCCATCGCCGACGTGCTCTGGGGCGGCGGCGCCGACACGCTGGCTGCTTACAAAGAGTACTTCCAGCCCTACAAGCCCAGCTGCATAGATCTGATCGATCCCTCTCTCGTTGACGCCGAGTACTACTGGATCGGCGAGTCCCCGCTGCCCATGGTCTTCATCGCCAACACCGACAAGATCCCCGAGGAAGACATCCCCACCACCTGGGCCGCTCTGGCTGACTTCGACACCGCCAAGTACGGCAAGATCGCCATCGCCGACCCGACCTCCTCCGGCTCCGCCTTCACGCAGCTGTGCACCATGCTCTTCCTCTTCGGCGAGGAGTCTGACGACTACGCCGCGGGCTGGGAGTTCGTCGACAAGATCATCGACAAGCTCGAGGTCAAGAACTCCTCCTCTCTGGCTCACAAGGACATCTTCGCCGGTGAGAACGCCGTCGGCATCACCCTTGAGAAGGCCGCCATCAAGTACACCGATCCCTTCATGAAGGTCATTTACCCGGCCGACGGCACCTCCGCCGTTCCCGACGGCGTCGCCATCGTCAAGAACTGCCCGAATCCCGAGCTGGCTCAGCTCTTCGTCGAGTTCGTGCTCAGCTACGACTGCCAGGCCAGACAGAACAGCGAATGGGGCCGCCGCCCGATCCGCAGCGACGTCACGCCTGTCGGCCTCGCGCCGCTCAGCGACATCGTGCTGATGAACTACAACTTCGACTACGCCGCCAACAACGCTCCCGACATCAAGGAGATGTGGCAGGACAAGCTGGTCGGATAATCGTATCCGACCAGCCCCAAACCCCGCTTTTCAGGCAAGGGGGATCCCCGGATTCCCCTTGCCTCTTCCATATCACGACCCTCATGGCCGAGGGAAGGGGATGGGCGCGTCCTTTTCCCTGAGCCATGAAAAAACTTTATCGCGGAGGGATCATATGAGCAACGCAGTCATCATCAAGGATGCCGTCAAGAAGTACGGTGATTTTATCGCGCTCAAGGGCGTGTCGCTGGACATCAAGGAGGGTGAGTTCTTCACCCTGCTCGGCCCGTCCGGCTGCGGCAAGACCACCCTGCTGCGCCAGATCGCCGGCTTCAACTCCATCGAGGGCGGCGACTTCTACTTCGGCGACAAGAGGATCAACGCCGTCCCCGCCCACAAGCGCGACATCGGCATGGTCTTCCAGAACTACGCCATCTTCCCGCACCTGACCGTCGAGGAAAACGTGGCCTACGGTCTCAAGGCCCGCAACGTCCCCAAGGCGGAGATCGCCTCGCGCGTGAAGGAAGCGTTGGAGCTCGTCCAGATCGCCCATCTGGCCAAGCGCAAGCCCAGCGAGCTCTCCGGCGGCCAGCAGCAGCGCGTGGCGCTCGCCCGCGCCTTCGTCATCGAGCCGAGCGTCCTTCTGATGGACGAGCCGCTGTCGAACCTCGACGCCAAGCTGCGCGTCCAGATGCGCACCGTCATCAAGAAGCTGCAGCGCAAGCTGGGCATCACGACGATCTACGTCACGCACGACCAGGAGGAGGCCCTTGCCATCTCCGACCGCATCGCTGTCATGAAGGACGGCGTGATCATGCAGATCGGCACGCCCACCGAGATCTACGCCAAGCCGCAGAATCCCTTTGTCGCGGGCTTCATCGGCGTGAGCAACTTCCTCGACTGCACGGTGGAGGAGGGCGGCGTGGTGGACATCCACGGCCAGCTGAAGATCAAGGTCCCGACGAAGAAGGACTACGTCGGCCCGGCCAAGCTCTCCGCGCGTCCCGAGCAGCTCTTCTTCTCCGAGGACGGCCTGCCCGGCGAGGTCATGTTCTCCACCTTCCTCGGCGATTTCATCGAGTACGAGGTCAAGCTCGCCGACGGCCAGAGCCTGATCGTCAACGAGTACACCAAGGATACGACCGAGGTACACGAGGCCGGCGAGAAGGTCTTCCTGAACTTTGACCCGACCAGGATCAGCGTCTACGAGGCGGAGTCCGAGGAGGTCATCACATGCTGAAACGGAAAAACACGACCATCCCCTTCTACATGGACCCGTGGTTCTGGGTCAAGCTGATGGTGTTCGTGATTTTCGCCGTTTTCCTCGTGTGGCCCTTCTCCTCGATCATCACGAACGCTTTCAAGAGCACGAAAGTCGCGGGCTTCACGCTGCGCAACTTCGAGCGCTTCTTCACCAAAAAGTATTATTACGGCGCGCTGTGGAACAGCGTCGGCATTTCGCTCGTGCCCACGCTCTTCGCGGTCGTGCTGGGCGTGCCGATGGCCTATCTGATGACGCGCTACAACGTCTGGGGCAAGAAGATCTGGCATGTGCTGGCGATCCTCTCGCTGATGAGTCCGCCCTTCCTGGGCGCCTACGCGTGGATCATGCTCTTCGGCCGCGCCGGCTCGATCACGACATTCCTGGCCAACTACGGCATCACGATCCCGACGATCTACGGCTTCGGCGGCATCAGTACGGTGCTGACATTGAAGCTGTACCCGTATATCTACATGTATACCTCCGGCGCGATGGAGAGCATCGACAGCTCGCTGGAGGAATGCGCCGAAAACCTCGGCAGCGATAAGCTCCGCCGCTTCTTCACGGTCACGATGCCGGTCGTCACGCCCTCGATCACCGCGGGCGCGCTGGTCGTGTTCATGAGCGCGCTGGCCGACTTCGGCACGCCGATGCTGCTCGGCGGCTCCGAGTTCCGCACGCTGCCGGTGCTGATCTACAACGAGTACCTCTCCGAGACCGGCGGCAACGGCAACCTCGCCTCGGCCATCTCCATCATCATCGTCATCATCACGCTGGTGATGCTGCTGGTACAGAAGACCTACGTCGGCCGCCGCAACTACATCATGTCGGCGCTGCGCCCCCCGAAGGAGAACGAAGTGCACGGCTGGAAGCGCTTCCTCGTCACACTGCCTGTGTTCCTCATCAGCTTCATCTCCTTCCTGCCGCAGATCGTCGTCTGCGCCAGCTCCTTCCAGCACACCAACTACTCCAGCTTCATCGGCGGCTTCACCTTCGAGAACTACAAGAACCTCGGCGCGCGTCTGTGGAGCAGCCTGGGCAACACCTTCTCCTACTCGCTGATCGCCATGGTCTTCATCGTGATCATCGGCATCCTGATGAGCTACGCGATCGTGCGCAAGAAGGGCAAGACCGGCGGCATCCTCGACATGCTGCTGATGGCGCCCTACGTCATCCCGGGCTCCGTTCTCGGCCTGTGCTACATCGTCACCTTCAACGTCAAGCCTCTGATCCTGACCGGCACCGCCGCGATCATCATCATCTCCTACATCATCCGTAAGCTGCCCTATACCGTCCGCAGCGCCAGCGCCTTCCTGCTGCAGATGGATCCGAGCGTGGAGGAGGCGTCGATCAACCTCGGCGTGCCCCCGATGAAGACCTTCTGGAAGGTCACGGCCCGTCTGATGCTGCCCGGCGTGTTCTCCGGCGCGATCCTCTCCTGGGTCACCTGTATCAACGAGCTGAGCTGCTCGATCATGCTCTCGTCGGGCCACAACAACACCCTGACGATCGAGGCCTACACCAACATCGTCCGCAACTCGGTCGGCTCCGGCGCGGCCCTCTCCGCCATCCTGACGGTGACGAGCGGCCTGATCCTGATCATCGCGCTGCGGGTCACCAAAGGTAAGATCCGCGTATGATCCGGAACATCGTCTTTGATATGGGGCAGGTCCTGCTCCGCTTCGACCCCGCCTATTTCATCGAGCGCGCCGGCGCGGCGGAGGAGGATAAGGACTTGCTGCTGCGCGAGGTCTACAAGTCCCTCGAATGGGCCCGGATGGACCGCGGCTCGCTGACCGAGGCCGAGGCGGCGGAAAGCATGTGCCGCCGCCTGCCGGAGCGCCTGCACGAGACGGTGCACGCGCTTGTGGACAAGTGGGACCGTCCGATCCTCCCCGTCGAGGGCATGGAGGAGCTGATCGAAGAGCTCAAGCAAAAGGGCTACGGGATATACCTGCTGTCCAACGCCTCGTACCGGCAGCACGAATACTGGCCCCGCGTCCCGGCCAGCCGCTTTTTCGACGGCACGCTCGTCTCCGCGGACGTCAAGCTGGTCAAGCCCCAGCCGGAGATCTACCGCCTGCTCTTCGAGACCTTCTCGCTCGAGCCGGACGAATGCGTGTTCATCGACGACGCGATCAACAACGCCGAGGGGGCTTTCCTCTGCGGCATGCACCCGATCGTCTTCCACAACGACGTCGACGAGCTCCGCGCGCGCCTGCGCGAAGAGGGCGTCGAGGTATAACAAAAAAGCTCTTTCGGTGAAAGCCGAAAGAGCTTTTTTGAGTTTTTAGTTTTTAGTTACTAGTTTTTAGAGGACGGGAGATACGAAAACGGGCAGCAATATGCTGCCCGTTTTTACTAAAATCTAACAACTAAAAACTAAAAACTACGACAGGTTCCCCGTGGCGTACATCACCGCGGTGGTGGCGACGACGGGCGCGGTCTCGCAGCGGAGGATCCGCTCGCCCATCGAGCAGACGTGCAGCCCGACGACGCGCGCCATGTCCGCCTCGTAGGGGGCGAAGCCGCCCTCCGGCCCGGTGATGAGCGCGACGCTTTTCGCGCTCTTGTTCGCCTCGAGCACGGCGTCGAGACCCTCTCTCTCGCCCGTCTCGTAGAGGAAGATCTTGAGCTCCTTTTGATTGGCGATGTTCAGCGCCTCGACGTATTCGCCCGCCCAACTCACCTGCGGGATGATCCCGCGGCCGGACTGCTTGGCGGCCTCCTCGGCGATGCGTTGCCAGCGCTCGAGCTTCTTCTCGGGCGCGTCCGGGCGCGCGACGCAGCGTTCGGAGAGGAAGAAGACGATCTCGGCCGCGCCGGCCTCGACGCATTTCTGGATGATATAGTCCACCCGGTCGCCCTTGGGCAGGCCGCAGAGCACCGTCACGGCGACGGAGGGCTCGGCGGGGCAGGGGACGACCTCGATCACCTCGGCCTCGACCTTGTCGGGCGCAGGCGCAGCACGCGCACATGCTCGGCGTCGCGGCCGCGGATGATCGCCATGCCGCCCTTGAGGTTCGTTCCGGCCATAAAAAATCTCGGCATTTCTCAAAAGCCTCCGTTTTCAAACTCTGGTAACTATATAATTATGACATAAAAAAGCGCGCTTGGCAAGAGCAGCCGCGCCCTCCGGCGCATAGACTGCTTTCAGGGGGGAGTGCATGGAAAACCGAAAGAGCTTCGACGATCTCGAAAAGCTGTGGGCGCGCGTGCAGGCGGCCCGCCCGAAGCTGGAGGGCTCGGCGCCGCTGATGCCGCGGAAAAAGCCGCGGGGCCATCCGCTGAAGCCCTTCCCGCCGTACGGGAAGAAGGACGCTACTTCTTCAGACGGCCGGGACTGACGCCGAAGGCGGAGGTGAAGGCGCGGTGGAAGGCGGAGTAATCGGCAAAGCCGCTCTCCTCCGCGGCGCGCGCCGCGCTCGCGCCCTCGCGGATCAGGTGCGCGGCGCGCATCAGCCGCCGCTGCCGTACATAGGCGTGCACGCTCGTGCCGGTCTGGGCCTTGAACAGGCGCATGAAGTGGTAGCGGCTGATGTGCACGAGATCGGCCAGTTCGTCCACGCTCAGCGAGGACGAGAGGTTTTCGCCGATATAGGAGAGCACCGCGGCGATCTTCTCGTCATACTGCCCTTCGCGGGAGAGCTCGGCCTCCGATTTGGCCGAGAGACGGCCCAGCAGCACCAGCAGCTGCACGATGTAGCTGTCGCACATGGCCTGCGCGCCGAAGTCCGCGGCGTTGAGACAGCTCTCGACGCCCCCGAGCACGGCCGAGAGCTGCGCGCGCTGCTCCTCGTCCGGCGTGAGCAGGTATTCCGCGCGCTCGTCGGCGCGGTCGAAGCAGCCGAAGAGCCGGGCCTCGGGCATCAGACGGTCGAAATACTTGCGGTCGAGATAGACGATGATGCGCTCGTAGGGCACGGATTTGTCCACCAGCGCCTTGTGGATCGTGTGGTGCCGTACCAGCAGGATATCCCAGGGCCGCAGCGGATAGACGATGCTCTCGAGCGCGTAGTCCACGCGCCCGGACAGCAGCAGCACCAGCTTGTCGAACTCATGGAAATGGAAGTCGAGCTCCGCTCCGGCGGTGTCGCGCAGATGAAAATAATGATAGTTTTCCTTCAGATAGCCCTCGCGGGTATAGCGTTTCTCCGCCAAGTCCCTCACCTCCCGGTCTCACCTGCGATCATACAGCACTTTTTGCAAGTTTTCAAGCAAATCTTACAATTCTATTTGCAGTTTTCTTTCTGTATAGTATCATCAGCAAAAAACTATGGAGGTGCCCTATGAATTTCCTCAAAAAGAACTGGTTCTTCTTCTCGATGATCCTCGGCATCGTGCTCGGCATCGTCGTCGGCTTCGCCTGGGACGGCGCCGGCGCGCTCGAGCCGCTCGGCACGCTGTTCATCAACATGATGTTCTGCGTCGTCGTCCCGATGGTCTTTTTCTCCATCTCCTCGTCCATCGCCAACATGAAGAGCGTCAAGCGCGCCGGCAAGCTGATGGGCACGACCGTCGCGACCTTCATGTGCACGACGATCATCGCCTCGGTGATCATGTACGTGCTCGTGCGCTTCATCCCCGTCTATACCGGCGAGCCCGTCTTTGAGCCGGGCGCCTCCGAACCCATGACGGTCGGCGCGATGATCGTCGGCTTCTTCACCAAGCCCGACTTCCCCGAGCTGTGGAGCCGTCGCTCGATCCTGCAGCTGATCATCGCGGGCATCTTCTTCGGCTTCGGCGTGCAGATGTGCGGCGGGCCCGAGACGAAGGTCGCCAAGCTCCTTGAGGAGATCACCCAGGTGCTGATGAAGGTCATCAAGCTCATCAGCTTCTACGCTCCGATCGGCTTCTTCGGCTTCTTCGCCGCGCTGGTCGCCGCCCACGGCGCCGACTTCGTGTCCAGCTACGCGCGTGCGATCATCCTCTACTACGTCGTGTCCTTCCTCTACATGTTCCTGATCTTCCCGCTCTACGCGCGCTTCGGCGGCGGCAAGGGCGCCGTGAAGACCATGTTCGCCCACCTCTTCCGCCCGGCGGCGGTGGCCTTCGGCACCTGCTCGTCCGTCGCGACGATCCCCACCAACATGGAGGTCTCCGAGGACACCGGCATCTCCAAGGACGTCACCGACATCGTGCTGCCCATGGGCGCCACGATGAACATGGACGGCTCCGGCATGAGCGCGATCATCAAGGTCGCCTTCCTCTTCGGCATGTTCGGCATGGACTTCAACTCCGGCGACGCGATCCTGGCGATCATCGTCGCGACGGTCTCCTCCGTGGCCATGTCCGGTATCCCCGGCGGCGGCGGCACGGGCGAGCTGGTGCTCTGCTCGCTGTTCTTCCCCGAGCAGCTGGCCATCGCCTTCCCGATCGCGCAGGCCATCGGCGACCTGGTCGATCCTCCCGCCACGATGGTCAACGCGGCCGGCGACTACGTCGCCTCCTACATCGTCTCCCGTTTCAACGACGGCAAGGACTGGCTGCAGAAGGCGCTCGCCAGAAAGAGCGCGGCCGCGGCCGAGGCTCCGTCGGAAGAATAAGATGCGCTATACCAAAATGCACGGCGCCGGGAACTCCTTCGTTTTGATCGAGGACCCGCGCGGCGAGCACAGGGGCGAGGACCTTTCCGTCCTCGCCCTGCGCTTATGCGACGAAAAAAGCGGCCCGGGCGCGGACGGCCTGATCGTCGTCACGCGCGCCGAGGGCGCGGACATGGGCATGCTCTTCTACAATTCCGACGGCTCGGCGGGAGAGATGTGCGGCAACGGCGCGCGCTGTCTGGCGCGCTGGGGGCTCGAGCACGGCCGCGTGCGCGACGCGGACGACATCCGCATCCTCGCCCCGGCGGGCATGGTGCGTGCGCGGCGGATCACGGAGGAGCTCTATGAACTGCGCCTCAACGATCCGAGCGTGATCGAGCTCGAACGCGAGGCCGAAGGCGAGCGCTGCTCCTACGTCGAGCTCGGCGAGCCCGGCATCCCGCACGCGGTCGTCGAGGTGGACGAGGAGGCTTTCTCAAACCTCGGCGCGCTGCGCGAGAGGGGCGGAAAGCTGCGCCGCAGCGCCGCGTTCCCGAAGGGCGCGAACGTCAGCTTCGCCTGCCCGCTCGGCGGAGGGCGCGTGCGCGCGATCACCTACGAGCGCGGCGTCGAGGACTTCACGCTCGCCTGCGGCACCGGCTGCGGCGCGATCGCCGTGAGCCTGCTGCTCTCCGGCCGCGTCGCGGGCGAAAGCGTGACGATCGAAATGCCCGGCGGAGAGCTCTCCGTCTCGCTGCGCAAGGCGGACGGACGGGCCTTCGACCTGCTCCTCACCGGCCCGACGGCCGTGGTGGAGAAGGGCGAATTCCGCCTGTAAAACGATTTGACCTGAACGGAGGAAAACAACATGAACTCTGCCATGGCGCTCGAGCTCGTGGGTTATCTCGGATCGGTCCTGGTCCTGATATCCATGCTCATGACCTCGGTGGTGCGGCTGCGCGTGATCAATCTGATCGGCAGCGCCGTCTTCACGGCCTACGCGATCCTGATCCGCTCCTACCCGACCGCATTTCTCAACGGATGTCTGGTGGGCGTCAACATCTACCAGCTGCTGCGGCTGCGCCGCGCCGCGGGAAAGAGCTATGAGATCCAGGCCGTCGGCCCCGGCGAGGGCTTTGCCGCCTGGTTCCTCGAGCGCTGCCGGGACGATATCGCGCGCTATTTCCCCGCCGTGGATCTCGAGCGGGCAAAGCGCGCCGAGGGCTTTGCCGTCTTCTATGACGATCAGGCCGCCGGCGTGCTCCTGGGGCAGAGAAAAGGCGAGAGCTTTGAGATCCTGCTCGATTACAGCGCGCCCTCCTTCCGCGACTGCTCGCTGGGCGAGTATCTCTACGGCGTTCTCCCCGGCTGCGGGATCGCGCGGCTGAGCTGCGACGCCGACACGCCCGCGCACGTGGCCTACATGGAAAAGATGGGCTTCGTCCGGCAGGAGGACGGCTCCTATGTCAAGGAGCTTGCCTGAACAAAAAACGATCCGCGTGAACGCGCCCCTCCGTCCGGGAGGGGCGCGTTCACGCCTTTGCGGCTTTCCCCTTTCCTCTTTCGCCCGGATTTGCGCGCGCCGCGGTGTATCGTATAGGGAGAACACAGCCTTTATACGGGAGGACGGACCATGCAGGCGACAAAAACGCGCGCCGCTGCGCGCAGCGGCATTCTTTACTTACGGACGGACGAGCTGCAGCCCAATCCGGTGCAGCCGCGGACGGTGTTCGACGAGGATTCTCTCGCGGAGCTGGCCGAGAGCATCCGCAGCTACGGCATCCTCCACCCGCTGACGGTGCGCCGCCGCGCCGGGCGCTATGAGCTGGTGGCGGGCGAGCGGCGGCTGCGCGCGGCCAGACTGGCCGGGCTGCGCGAGGTGCCCTGCATGCTGATGGACGTCAACATGGAGGACGCGGGGCTGATCGCGCTCATCGAGAACCTGCAGCGCCGCGACCTCGATTTCCTCGAGGAGGCCAACGGCATCCGTCAGCTCATCCGCATGTTCGGCATGTCGCAGGAGGAGGCGGCGCGCCGCCTGGGCAAGTCGCAGTCGGCCGTGGCGAACAAGCTGCGGATCCTGAAGCTGCCGGAGGACCTGCTCGAAACGCTGCGCGAGCGCGGCCTTTCCGAGCGGCACGCCCGCGCGCTGCTGCGCCTTCCTGACGACGAGAGCCGCCGCGCGGCGCTGGGGAAGATCATCGAAAAGGACATGACCGTGGCCGCGGCCGAGAGCTATATCGACGCGCTGCTCGCGCAGAAGGAGACGGGGGAGGAGCCCGCGGAGGGAAAGCGCAGCTTCGTCATGCGCGATCTGCGCCTGTTCCTCAACAGCGTCACGCGCAGTCTCGAGCTGATGCGCCAGGGCGGCGTCGCCGCCGACATGCAGAAGCGCGAGACCCCCGAGGCGCTGATCCTCACGATCTCCATCCCCAAGGGAAAAGGATCGTAGTTTTTAGTTTGTAGTTATTAGTTTTTAGAGGACGGGAGACGCGATCCTCCGTCCGACGGCTAAAAACTAAAATCTAAAAACTAAAAACTAAACCACGGCATATTCTGCAGCATCGCGTCGTATCGTGTAGCGAGGTGGTGCATGTGCTCAGCTACTTTTCCGACCTCCGCTACCGCGAGGTCATCGACATCCACACGGGCTTCCGGCTCGGCTACATCTGCGACGCGGAATTCGACGACACGGAGGGAAAACTCTGCTCGCTCATCACGCCCGGCCGGGCGAAGTTTTTCGGTCTGCTCGGCCGCGAGGACGACTACGTCCTGCCCTGGGAGTGCATCGTGCGCCTCGGGCGCGACATCATCCTGGTGGACTGCAAGGAGGAATTCCGCCGCCGCAAGCGGCCGCGCCGGTTTTAGATCCTCGTTCCCGCCTTCTGCGGGAAGACCCCGAAAATAAAAAAGACAGGAAAGCAAACGCTTTCCTGTCTTTTTTCGATCCGAAGGATCTTACTTGCCCATGTTCATCTGAGCGGCGACTTCGGCGGCGAAGTCGGACTCCTTCTTCTCGATGCCCTCGCCCTTGACGTAGTGCACGGCGTCGACGAACTTCACCTTGCCGCCGAGCTTCTTGGCGGCGTCGGCGATATAGCCGGCCACGTCGCCGGAGAAGAGATCGGAGCGGACGAACTCCTGCTGGAGCAGGCAGTTTTCCTTGTAGAAGGCGTTGATCTTTCCGGCGGCGATCTTTTCCTTGATCGCCTGGGGCTTGGCGGCCATCTTGGGATCGTTGTCCATCAGCGCGACCTGAACGGCGAGCTCATGGTCGATGACTTCCTGCGGAACGAGGGACTTGTCCCAGAACTTGGGGTTCATCGCGGCGATCTGCATCGCGACGTTCTTGCCGATCTCGGTGGCGTCGCAGCCCTCGACCTCGAGGTTGACCAGCACGCCGTGGGTGCCGCCGGCGTGGACGTAAGCCACGTTGGTGGGGGCGGCGAAGCGGGCGAAGCGGCGGATCTGCAGGTTCTCGCCGATGGACATGACCTTCTCGGGCATCATCTCGGCGACGGTCAGCTCGCTGCCGGTGTACTTGCAGGCCATCAGAGCGTCAAGGTCGGCGGGGTTGTCGTTGAGGACGACCTTGCAGATGTCCTTGACGAACTGGACGAAGAGCTCGCTCTTCGCGCAGAAGTCGGTCTCGCAGTTGACCTCGACGATCGCGCCGACGCCGCACTGGGGGCAGACGCGGGCAAAGGCCATGCCCTCGGCGGCCACGCGGCCGGCCTTCTTGGCGGCCTTCGCAAGGCCCTTCTCACGCAGCCAGTCGACTGCCTTTTCCATATCGCCGTCGGTGGCCTGGAGAGCCTTCTTGCAGTCCATCATGCCGACGTTGGTCATCTCACGGAGCGTTTTCACATCCTGAGCGGTGAATGCCATGGTTTTTTCCTCCTGTTTTTTCAATTCGAAAAGGGGCGTTGTTCCCGACGCCCCTTTTAAGACTTCGTATTACTCTTCCTCGACCTTCTCGGCCTCGGCCTCGGAGGCTTCGGCTTCGACGGCGGCGTCCTCGCCCTGACGGCCTTCCTGGACGGCGTTGGCCATCGTGGCGGAGATCAGGCGGATGGCGCGGATGGCGTCATCGTTCGCGGGGATGACGTAATCGACCTCGTCGGGATCGCAGTTGGTGTCGACGATGGCGACGATGGGGATGTGCAGCTTGCGGGCTTCGGCGATGGCGTTGTGCTCCTTGCGGGGATCGACGACGAACAGCGCGCCGGGCAGCTTGCGCATGTCCTTGACGCCGCCGAGGTACTTCTCGAGCTTCTCCATCTCGCCGAGGTGCTTCATGACTTCCTTCTTCGGAAGCATGTCGAAGGTGCCGTCCTCCTGCATCTTCTTGAGCTGCGCCAGACGGTCGACGCGGGTACGCATGGTCTTGAAGTTGGTCAGCATGCCGCCGAGCCAGCGGGCGTTGACGTAGTACATGCCGACGCGGGAGGCCTCTTCCTTGACGGCGTCGGTCGCCTGCTTCTTGGTGCCGACGAACAGGATCGTGTCGCCCTTTTCGGCCAGGCCGCGCACAAAGGCGTAGGCCTCTTCAAGCTTCTTAACGGTCTTCTGCAGGTCGATGATATAAATACCGTTGCGTTCGCAGTAGATATACTCGGCCATCTTGGGGTTCCAGCGGCGGGTCTGGTGTCCGAAGTGGACGCCGGCTTCCAGCAGCTGCTTCATGGATACGACTGCCATTTGATGTTCTCCTTTTTGTTTTTGTTTTATTCCTCCGGGAGCTTCGTCCCTTCCGCCAAGCCGTTTTTTTCGGAAAACGGCCACATGGGGAAAGTCGGCGCCCGTGCGAAATGCCTTGATATAATATCAAAAGCAACAGAAAATTGCAAGAGGTTTACCGAGAAAAATTCGCCCGTTTTTTGAATTTTTCTTATTATTATTTGAAGCATTCTTTACAAAACGGGGGACTTGTAATAAAATACAGAGTAGACCAAAAGGAAGACTTCCAAAGAATGGAAATCAGCAATTCCCGGAGGCCGGAAATTTCTGCCGGAAAAAGAGAGGGTACTTGCTATGCTTGAAAAGAGTTTCACCGAGGTCTATGAAAAGTTCGAGCTGATCTTCTTCCGCCGTGTCTTCGAAAAGGTCCGGGAGCGCGACGGCTCGCTGAGCGCGATGGAGGCCTTTTCCCTGGAGGTCATCTACCTGCTGCACGAGCCGACGGTCGGCCAGTTCGCCGATTTCCTCAACATCTCCCAGTCCAACGCGACCTACAAGGTCAACAGCCTGATCAAAAAGGGCTATATCGAGCGGCAGAATTCTCAGGTCGACCGCCGGGAGTATCACCTTGTGCTCTCGGAGAAGTTTCTCAATTACGTCGGTCTGTTCAACAATTACGAGCACACGGTCATGCAGCGCTGCGAGGAGCGTTTCTCGCCCGAGGACGTGCAGACCTTCGACAAGATCCTGCGCGTGATGTCCGAAGAGCTGATGCCGGAGTGCGACGCCTGAAAAACATCTTTTCAAGCGCGTGTGATTCTGCTAAAATATAGCCCGCGTTTTTCGATCTATCCCTACAGGAGTTTTTGCCCATGGTTTTTTCCAGCCTGTTGTTCGTATATGCCTTTCTTCCGCTCTCCCTGCTCGTGTATTTCATCTGCCCGGACCGCAGGAGCAAGAACGTCTCCCTGCTGGTCTTCTCGCTGATCTTTTACGCGTGGGGAGAGCCGAAGTATGTTCTGCTGCTGATGTTCATGGCGCTGTCGAGCTGGTACTGCGCCCTGCGCATCAACGACTCGCCCTACATCGAGACGGCCAGGATGTGGCTGACGATCTCGATCGCGGTGGACATCGCGCTCATCGGCTTTTTCAAATACTCCCCGCTGATCTGCTCGATCTTCGGGACGGTCCCCGACTTCGTCGCGCGCATCGCGCTGCCGATCGGCATTTCGTTCTATACCTTCCAGCTGATGACCTACGTCGTCGACGTCTACCGCGGCGACGCCCACGCCCAGCGCAGCTACTGGAACGTGCTGCTTTACGCGGCGCTGTTCCACCAGTGCGTCGCCGGCCCGATCGTCCGCTACAAGACCCTTGCGCGCGAGCTTTTCGTCAGCCGTAAGGCCGGCAGGGACTTTCTGCCCGGCCTGCGCCGCTTCACGGTCGGCCTGGCGAAGAAGGCGCTGCTGGCCAACCCCTGCGGCGCGCTGGCCGATCAGCTGCTGCTCACGACCGCAACGGCCTCGAACGCCGCGCTCTTTTCGCAGAACCTCTCGGCGATCCAGAGCCTCACGGTGCTGGAGAGCTGGCTCGGCGCGGCGGCCTACATGCTGCAGATCTATCTCGACTTCTCGGCCTATTCCGACATGGCGATCGGCATGGGCTGGATGCTCGGCTTCCACTACCCGGAAAACTTCAATTACCCCTATATCTCCCGCTCGATCACGGATTTCTGGCGGCGCTGGCACATGTCGCTGTCCACCTTCTTCCGCGATTACGTGTATATCCCGCTCGGCGGCAACCGCGTGAGCATGCCGCGCTGGCTGCTCAACCTCTTTATCGTCTGGGCGCTG
>ONQJ01000058.1 GCA_900319935.1 uncultured Eubacteriales bacterium
CACACTGCATCGTTATCAGGACAAAAAAGTACGGATCACGACGGAGGACGGGGCCGTGTTCACGGGGATCGCGGAGCTCTTTTCCTCCGGCTACGGCCTGCACGAGTTCGACCGCGAGGAAGAGGGGATCGAGCTGGGCGACGTGATCCTGTTCAAATCGGATATTCGGAGCATCGAGGAGCTCTCGGAGACTGCCTCCGATACCGCAGACCCGCGCCGATTCGACAACATGATGGGCGCGCTGCTGGAGGGCCCGTATTGGATCGTGGACATCCTGCCCGAGCAGGTGAGCGCGGAGGCCGCCGGGCAGTACTTTGCCGTGGAGCGGTTTTTCCTGCGGCCGGAGCGGATCGTCCCCCTGCGCCGCAAATACGCGGAGCTCCTTCTGCGGCTGAACTGCTACTGCGACATGGCGGTGTCCTTCGACTCCTGCGCGTCCTGGGAGACGAATCCCGACCCGGAGACCTTCGCGGCGCACGTGACCGCCCTCTCCGGAAACGAATTCCTCCGGGCCGTGTTCGCGGAGCAGAACGTTATGATCGATTACGATCATAACGACACCTATCTGACGGTATACGATCCGGACTGGGCGCTGCTGGACAAGATCCGGGCGCTCGCCGCCGCGGAGGGGCTTTTCGTATGGAAAGCGCCGCGGGAAGGATAAAGCAAGCTTGAGCCGATCGAACCCGGACGGAGGATCCGCGGCCTTGACAGGACGGGCTTTGATCGGCTATAGTATCCACGATCATACGAGAAAAGGAGGTTTGCCGCATGGAAAAGTTTATCCCGTATGAAAAGCTCTCGAAAAAGAAAAAGCGGGAGCTGAATGAGAGCAGGCGGACGCGCTGGACCATCAGCCCGGTGACGCGCAGACCTGAGAACCCGAAAGCCTATAACAGAAAGAAAGCACAGAAACGGATGGATGATCCCGCTTCTGTGCTTTCGCTTTTCTATAAAATTGTGGTTCCCCGCCTTTGCCGGGGGAGGGGAAAGCGGGCCGAAAAATGAACATATGCAAAATCATTTCGGGGCCTTCGCCGACCCGTTTCCGGAAGAGCGCGGAAGATCCCGGTCCAAAACATCGTTTTATGAGCTTACGGCCGGCCCCGGTCCATCCCGGGACCGGCCGTTTCTGCGTGCCCGCGTCCCCTCGCCCGAAGATGGTTCCGCCTTCGGACTTTCCTTTTTTCCCTCTCCTCACGGGCGGGAAGGGCATACCCGGGCTTTTTTCGCAGCCGGCGAAAAACTTGTTGTAATCCCGCCGCTTAGATGTTATTCTTTTACTGTAAAAAGTATTGAAGAAAGCAGCGCGGGACTGCCCGAAATACTGCGTCCCCGCTCATGAACGCTTTCCCGAAGGGATCGAGCCATGCCCATGAAGAAGCAGCAATGGAGCCGAACGCTTTCCATATTCGCGACCTTTCTGAAATTCGGCTGCTTTACCTTTGGCGGCGGCTGGAACATCGTAGCGCAGATCCAAAAGGAATACGTTGAAGAAAAGCACTGGATCACGGACGAGGATCTGCTGGACTTTACTTCCGTGGGCCGTTCCATCCCGGGGATCACGGTCGGCAATACCAGCATCCTCTTCGGCTATCAGGCGGCGGGCGTTCCCGGCGCGCTGGCAGCGCTGCTGGGCATCGTGATCCCGCCCGTGCTCATCATGCTGGGCGTCGTGTACGTCTATGATCTGGTGAAAGACAATCTTTATGTGTCCCGCGCCATGATCGGCGTACGCGCAGCCGTGGTCCCCATCATTTTCAGCGCGATCCTGAAGCTGTTCAGGTCGGGGATCAAAGATCTGTTCTGCGGCCTCATCGCCGTCGGCGCGTGCTGCCTTTGCCTGTTCACGAACGTCAGCAACGTCCTCATCGTGCTTCTCGGCGCGGCCGCGGGCCTTGCCCTGCGGGGAGGGGAGGCGAAGCCGTGATCTATCTCGAGCTGTTTCTCTCCTTCCTGATGATCGGCTTTACCAGCTTCGGCGGCATGTCCATGGTCCCGCTGATCAACGATCAGATGCTCAGCCACGGCTGGATGACCGCCTCTGAGGTGGCCGACATCGTCGCGATCGCGGAGATGACCCCCGGCCCGCTGGGGATCAACTGCGCCACATTCGCCGGGGCCCGCACGGCGGGCATCCCGGGAGCCCTCGTCGCAAGCGTCGGCGTGCTCGTCCCCAGCCTAACGCTTGCCGTCCTGGCAGGCATGTTCCTCAAGCGCTTCAAGGATAGCAGAACGCTCGGCCGTGCGATGTACGGCGTTCGGCCGGTCTGCATCGGGCTGATCTTCGCCGTGATGGCCCAGCAAAGCGTGAACAACTACGCGGGAGCGCTGTTCGGCTGTCTTTCCTGGCCGGCTCTCGTGACGGGCGCGGTCTCCCTGCTGGTCCTGCTCCGCTTCAAATGGAGCGTGCCGAAGACGGTCGTCCTGGCCGCCGCGATGGGGCTGCTGCTCTGTACGCTGGAAGCGGCCTTCCCATTCCCCGCATGAAAAAAGCAAGAAACTGACAATATAACTTGACAAACAAGGAGGAGTGCCGATTGGAGATCAAGAAGCCGGCCATTGCCGGAACCCTGGAATCCAGTGACGCGCAGGTCGCGGTCGAGCCCGCCGAAGACGGGATCGAGCTGTACTTGGAAAGCAGCGTCATGAACCAGTACGGCCGCCAGATCAAGGCGACCGTTCTGGAGACTCTCGAGCGCCTGGGCGTGGAGAACGCCCGGGTCACCGTGGTGGACAAGGGCGCGCTGGACTGCACCATCAAGGCCCGCGTGGAATGCGCGGTCTTCCGCAGCTGCGACGCTTCCGCCGCGAACATTCCCTGGGGAGGTGTGGTGAGATGATCCCGAGACCGAGACCGGAGCGCTTCCGCCTGCGCAGGACCATGATGTTCATGAACGCGCAGAAGCCGGGCCTCATCAAGGACGCCTACATCTACGGCTGCGACAGCATCATGCTCGACCTCGAGGACGCGGTGGCCGAAAACCAGAAGGACGCCGCCCGTTTCTCCCTGTATCACGCCCTGAAAACGATCGACTACGGCGAGACCGAGGTCATCGTGCGCATCAACGGCCTGGACACCCCGCACTGGCAGGAGGATATCCGCGTGTGCGTGGCGGGCGGGGCAGACGGCATCCGCATCGCCAAGTGCGAGAGCGCGCAGGACGTGCTGACGGTCGAGAAGGCCGTCGAGGCCGCCGAGGAAGAATTCGGCGTCGAGAAGGGCCGCACGCTGCTGATGGCCGCGCTCGAAAGCCCGAAGGGCATCCTCAACGCCTATGAGATTTGCGCCGCCTCGCCGCGCATGTTCGGCGTAGCCATCTCCGGCGGCGACTTCCGCAAGTGCATGCAGACCACGCCTCAGCGCGACGGCGTGGATATGCTCGCCGCCCGCGGCCAGATGCTGATCGCGGCCCGCGCCGCCGGCATCCAGTGCTTCGACACCGTGTTCACCAATCTGGACGATCAGGAGGGCTTCGAGGCCGAGGTGCTGCAGAACAAGGCCATGGGCTTTGACGGCAAGAGCCTCATCAACCCCAAGCAGATCCGTTTCGTCCATCAGGTCTTTGCTCCGACGGAGAAGGAGATCCGCCAGGCGGAGAAGATCGTGCGCGCCTATCGCGAGCAGAGCGCCGCGGGAGTGGGCGTCTTCACCGTCGACGGCAAGATGATCGACATCGCCTTCATCCCCGGCGCCGAGAGGACCTTGAAGCTGGCCCGCGCCTGCGGGCTCTGGGAGGGAGATCTGGTATGAAAAACGCAGTAGGCAGAGAGATCCCGGACTTCCTGCTCAAAGACGGCAGAGAGGTCTATCAGGGCAAAAACTACATGGATGGCAAGTACATCCAGAAGGCTTCCCCCCGCACCCGCCGCTATGAAAAGCCGCAGGAGAGCAAGATCGTGGAGACCCTGGCCGACGCGCTGCGCCAGTGCGGCGCGAAGAGCGGCATGACCTTCTCCTTCCACCACCATCTGCGCGACGGCGACTACGTGGTCAACATGGTCATGAAGGCCGCCATCGAGGAGCTGGGGCTCGACGAACTGACGATCGCCGCCTCCTCCCTCGGCAACGCCCACGACCCGATCGCCGATTACATCGAGCAGGGCAAGGTCGTCGGCATCCAGACCAGCGGCATCCGCGGCCGCATGGGCGAGGTCGTCTCGGCCGGCAAGCTGAGAACGCCCGCCGTCATCCGCAGCCACGGCGGCCGTCCCCGCGCCATCGAGGGCGGGGAGGTGCATATCGACATCGCCTTCATCGCCGCCCCGACGAGCGACTGCGTGGGCAACTGCCGCGGCATCGGCGGCAAGTCCAACTGCGGCTCGATGGGCTACGCGATGACCGACGCGAAATACGCCGACCACGTGGTCGTCGTCACCGACTGCCTGGTGGACTTCCCGAACATGCCCGCCTCGGTCGAGGCCATCGACGTGGACGCGGTCGTGGTGGTCGACTCCATCGGCAACCCGAAGAAGATCGCCTCCGCCGCGGCCCGCATCAGCCAGAACCCCCGCGACCTGATGATGGCCGAGGACGTGGCCCGCGTCATCGCCGCGACGCCGTATTTCAAGGAGGGCTTCTCCTTCCAGACCGGCGTGGGCGGCCCCTCGCTCGCGGCGAACCTCTTCCTCGAAAAGTACATGGACGAGCGGAACATCAAGATGGGCTGGGCCATCGGCGGCATCTGCGGCCCGATGGTGGAGCTGCTGAAGAAGGGCAAGGTCGGCAAGGTCATCGACGTGCAGGACTTCGACCTCGACGCGGTGAACTCCATCAACCAGACCCCCAACCACTTCGAGATGTCCGCCTCCCAGTACGCCAACCCCGCCAACAAGGGCGCCTTCGTCAACAAGCTCGACTTCGTCGTGCTGGCCGCGCTGGAGATCGACACAGGCTTCAACGTCAACGTCCTCACGGGCTCCGACGGCGTGCTGCGCGGCGCACCCGGCGGCCATCCGGACACGGCGGCCGGCGCCAAATGCTGCATCATCGTCACCCCGCTGATCCGCGGCCGCATGGCCACGGTCTGCGAGCATGTGGTCACGGTCACCACGCCGGGCGACTGCGTGGACGTGCTGGTCACGGACTACGGCATCGCGGTCAACCCGCTGCGCGGCGACCTCATTGAGTGCCTCGACAAGGCCGGCATCAAGCACGTCCCCATCGAGGAGCTGAAGGAAAAGGCCTACTCGCTGGTCGGCCGCCCGGACGATCTGCAGTGGGAGGACAAGGTCGTCGCCGTGCTGGAGGCGCGCGACGGCACCATCCTGGACGTGGTCCGCAAGATCAAACCGTATACGCTCGAACAAGAATGAACCATCTGCTTCCCGCGCTTCCATACAACCCGGGGCGGCGCCGCCGCACCTGTCAATTTAAGAGAAAAGAGAGGGAAACACCATGAATACAACCATCGTCGGCATCCTTGGACTGCTGACCATTGTCGCCATCGTTGTCACCCTGTTCAAGAGCAAGACCCAGCCGGCCATCGCTTTTATCGTCTGGCCCACTGTTCTGGCTCTGATCCTGATCATCTCCGGCTGGATCACCGGCGAGAACTTCTCCGCCATGATCAAATCCGGCTTCTCCAGCACCGGCCCCACCGCGGCCCTGTTCGTGTTCTCCGTGCTGTACTTCGGCATCATGACGGACGCGGGCATGTTCGACGTCATCATCAACAAACTCATGAAGCTCGTGGGCGACAGCGTAGTCGGCGTCTGCGTCATGACCGCCGTCATCGCGCTGATCGGCCACCTCGACGGCGGCGGCGCCTCCACCTTCTGCATCGTCGTCCCCGCCATGCTGCCCGTTTTCAAGCGCATGCACATGCGCAAGACGTCGCTGCTCCGCATCGCGGTGCTGGCGATGGGCGTTCTGAACCTGATGCCCTGGGCCGGCCCCACCATGCGCGCCGCCTCCGTCCTCGGCATCGAGGCAGGCAGCCTGTGGCAGACGATCCTGCCCATCCAGATCTTCGGCATCGTCCTGGCGCTGGCCCATGCCGTGTTCACCGGCTTCCAGGAAAAGAAGCGCGGCGCCGGCCTCAACGGGAAGCTGGCCGAGATCGAGGGCAATATCGAGCTTGAAGAGACGGCCGAGGCCGCCGAGAACGAGCTGGCCCGTCCCAAGCTCTTCTGGTTCAACATCCTGCTGACCATCGGCGTGATCTTCCTGCTGATCTGGGGCGACGGCTTCGATCTGCCCACCTACTTCCCGTTCATGGTCGGCTGCGCCATCGCGCTGTTTGTCAACTACGGCTTCACCGCGAAAATGCACAAGAAGATCATCAACCTCCACGCCGGCCCCGCGCTGATGATGTGCTCCACCCTGATGGGCGCGGCCGTGCTGATGGGTGTGCTGACCTCCAGTATCGGCGCCGACGGCAAGGTCATCTCCGCCAAGGTCATGGAGCTGCCTGAGGATGCGATCCCCTCCGTGGTGCGCTGCCTGGCCGGCCTGGTCTCCGGTATCCTGCCTCAGTTCCTGGGCCAGAATCTGCCGCTGGTCATCGGCTTCCTGTCTGTGCCTCTGGCTCTCGCCTTCGATACCGACTCCTACTTCTACGGCCTCATGCCCGTCATCATCGGCATCGGCCAGGCCTTCGGCGTCGAGGCGCTGCCTATTGCCGTGGCCATGGTCGTGTGCCGCAACTGCGCCACCTTCATAAGCCCCATGGTGCCTGCGACGCTTCTCGGCACCGGCCTTGCGGACGTGGACATCAAGGACCACATCAAGAACAGCTTCTTCTACGTGTGGATCTTCTCCATCCTCTGCATGCTCTTCGCGGTGCTGCTCGGCATCATGCCGCTGTAAGGAACGAAAAGCAAACGTCATACCCGATCCCCCTGGTCTCGCCATCAGGGGGATCCTTTTGAAAGAAGGAAAACAACATGGCTTCAATCGGAGAGATCTCCCCGCGGGACAAGCGCACGCAGGCGCAGATGGACGAGCTGCTGCGCGCCGAGGGCATCCGCCGGGACAAAAACCTGGATTACAGCTGCGGCGTCTTCGACGAGGACGGCGCGCTCATCGCCGCGGGCAGCAGCTTCAAGAACACGCTGCGCTGCCTGGCCGTGTCCTCGGCCCACCGGGGCGAGGGCCTGATGAACCAGGTGGTGAGCCATCTGCTGGAAAAGCAGACGGAGCGCGGCAACAGCCATGTTTTCCTCTACACCAAGGCGAAGAACGACCGGATCTTCCGCGACCTGGGCTTTTACGAGATCGCCCGCGTCGAGGGCGAGCTGGTCTTCATGGAAAACCGGCGCGACGGCTTTGCCCGTTATCTCAAGGGCCTGGAAAAGACCCGCCGGGAGGGGAAAAGCGCCGCCGTCGTGATGAACGCCAACCCCTTCACGCTGGGCCACCGCCGTTTGATCGAGCGCGCGGCGGCGGAAAACGACGCGCTGCACCTCTTCCTGCTCAGCGAGGAGGCGGGGCCGATCCCCTTCGCCGTACGCAAAAGGCTGGTGCGGGAGGGCATCGCCGATCTTTCCAACGTGATCCTGCACGACTCCGGGCCGTATATCATCTCCTCCGCCACCTTCCCCAGCTATTTTCTGCGGGACGAGGACGCGGCGATCCTGGCGCACGCGAAGCTCGACCTGGCCGTGTTCGAGAAGATCGCGGCCGCGCTGGGCGTCACGGAACGCTGGGCCGGAGAGGAAAAGAGCAGCCACGTCACGGCGCTGTACAACGAAACGATGGCCGCCGAGCTGCCGGGGATGGGCGTGGCCTTCCGCACGGTCCCCCGGCTCGAGCTCCGCGGCGAGATCGTCAGCGCGAGCAGCGTGCGGCAGGCGATCCACGACGGAGAGCTCGAAAAAGCCGCCTTCATGCTGCCCGAGAGCAGCCTGCGTTACTTTGAGAGCGCGGAGGCCGAGCCGGTCGTCAAAGCCATCCGCGCCATGGACGAGGCGAGGCACTACTGATGAGAGAAGTGACGCTGCAGGAGATACTGGACGCCCGGGACCGCCGGGCGGAGGCGCAGCGGCGGCTTTTGAAGCAGCTTGCCCGCCCGCTGATCTCCTTTACCATGAACATCCCCGGTCCCGTCAAGGACAGCCCGATGATCCGCCGCGCTTTCGACGAGGGCCTGCGGATGCTGGACGACGCGCTCGGAGAGGCCGGGATCGCCTGCGCCTCCCGGCAGATCACGCACGCCGACACGGGAAACGAGTTTCTCTGCGCCGTCAAAGCCTCGGCTGCGGCGGTCAAGGAGATCTGCATGCGGATCGAGGACGGCAGCCCCATGGGCCGCCTGTTCGACATGGACGTGATCGGTCTCGACGGGCAAAAGCTCGCCAGGAAAGAAGAACGCCGCTGCCTGGTCTGCGGCGCTCTCGGGCGCGGCTGCGCCTCGCGCCGCCTGCACAGTCTGGAAGAACTGAACGCCGCCGTGACGCGTCTGCTGCGCGAGGGCCTTCTCGCCGTGGATGCGGACAGCGTGGACGCGATGGTCACGCACACGCTGCTCGAGGAGGTCGCGACGACGCCCAAGCCCGGTCTGGTGGACCGGAACAACAACGGCGCCCACCGGGACATGACCCTTTTCAGCTTTCAAACGAGCGCCCTGCTTCCTCACCGGCGCGAAAACGGCGGAGCTTCCCGCGCGGGAGGCCTTTGCCCGCATGCGCCCGCTGGGGATGGAAGCGGAGCGGAAGATGCTTGACGCCACGCGGGGCGTCAACACCCACAAGGGCGCGATCTTCACCCTCGGCACGATCTGCGGCGCGCTCGGCCGCCTCTGGCAGCCGGATGCGCCCTGCTGCGATCCCGAGCGGATCGCCGAAAGCTGCGCTGCGCTTTGCTCCGAAGCGGTCGAGGCGGATTTCGCCCTGCTGGAAAAGGGCAAAACGGCTCACACGGCAGGGGAGAGGCTGTATCTGCACAGCGGTCTGCGCGGCATCCGGGGCGAAGTCGCGGCGGGGCTCCCCGCCGTGCTGGAAACGGGCCTGCCGATCCTGGAAGCCTGTCTCGACGACGGCATGAGCCGCAACGACGCGGGCGTGATCACGCTGCTGTATCTGATCGCCCGCGGGGAAGATACCAACATGATCAAACGCGGCGGCTATGCGCTCGCCGAGGGGATGAGCGCGCATCTGAGGGACGAGCTGCGGAAAAACGTCCTTCCGACGACGGAGCGCGTCCGGCAGCTCGACGAGATCTTCATCCGGCGGAATCTCTCCCCGGGCGGCTGCGCCGATCTTTTGGCCGTCAGTTACTTTTTGTACGACTGGAAGCAGCGGTTCGGAACAGAATAAAGGAAAAGAAAATGAACAGAAAACTGATTTTTCTCGATATCGACGGCACGCTGACCTCGCCGGGCTGCAACGTCCCGCCCGACAGCGCGCTGGAGGCCGTCCGCGCC
>ONQJ01000095.1 GCA_900319935.1 uncultured Eubacteriales bacterium
AAGACCACGGTCAACTACAACCGCGACGTCGAGATCTTCCCCGTGCTGGAGGCGATCTTCAAGTCGATCTACGGCGAGAGCCCCTACAAGAGCCCCACCGACATGGGCGTGAACATGGCCGGATACTGCATTTTCGACGACGAGGTCTGCTGCGAGGCCTCGAAGCAGGAGATCATCCGCCGCTGGTACGCCGCCGCCTGCGCGGTGCGCCAGGGCCTTTCCGAGCCCTCGGAGATGCGCAAGATCGAGCTGATCATGAACTCGCTCGATATCGGCGCGAAGGACCGTCCCGTCGTCGGCGCCGCGCTCGCGCGCGCCGAAGCCACCGGCGGCCCCGCCGTCGCGATCGAACTGCCGGACGGCAGGATCATCACGGGCAAGACGAGCTCGCTGCTCGGCGCCTCGTCGGCCTGTTTGATGAACGCGCTCAAGGCCCTCGCGGGCATCGATAAAAAGCTGCCGCTGATCGCGGCGGGCGTGATCCAGCCGATCCAGCACCTGAAGGTGGAGCACCTGGGCAACCACAACCCGCGCCTGCACACCGACGAGTGGCGGAGCTCGCCATCGACCAGCTGGGCAAGCTGCGAGGCTGCGAGGCGCACTCCTCCGTCATCCTCTCGCACGTGGACTCCGACCTGTTCAAAAAGCTCGGCGTGAACGTCACCTTCGAGCCGAAGTATCAGGCCAAAAAACTGTATCATAAGTAAAGGGAGGGCGCCTGACATGCCTACCGCCTGGAACCGTACCCCCGAGGAATTTCATAAGATCTACGTCGCCAACACGGACGCCTTCTACCGCGTCGGCAGCATCACGCTCTCCGAGGAGCTGGACAAGTTCATGACCTCCTGCGCGCTCGGACTGTGGAGCAAGGCCGGCAGCATCACGCAGCGCCACGTGGACATGGCCAACCAGATCTATTCCCGCGGCCGGCCGCGCCCGACCTGGATGCTCTGGACGCTGACGAGCTCGGTGTGCGACAGCGAGGTCTTCCTCCCGCCGGTGTTCTTCTGGAACCTAGCCGAGAGCGACGCCCGGCGCGGCTCGGAGACCTCCCGCACCTTCATCCGGATGCTGACGAACATCCTGCTCTACCTCGCGGCCGTCGACGACGACGTGACCTACGCCGAGGCCGAGTATATCACCGAGTGCACCGACAAGCTGACCGCCATCTGCGACACCTCCGGCGTGCGCAAGTCCAAGGAGGCGCTCAATCCCCTCGACTTCGTCACCAGCGGCGAGCCGAGCTTCTCTGAAAAGCATCCGCCCCAGACCCAGACCTCCGGCGGAAAGCCCGAAACGAACGCCAGGACCGAGGAGCAGGAGAAAAAGCCCGACCTCGACGAGCTGATGGCCGAGCTCGAGGGTCTGATCGGCCTGGAGAACATCAAGAAAGACATCAAGAGCCTGATGAACCTCATCAAGGTGCGCAAGCTGCGTCAGCAGAACGAGCTGCCCGTCGCCCCGATGTCGATGCACATGGTGTTCATGGGCAATCCCGGCACGGGCAAGACCACGGTGGCCAGGCTCGTCGGCGGGCTCTACGCCGCGATCGGCGCGCTGGAAAAGGGCCAGCTCGTCGAGGTGGACCGTTCCGGTCTCGTGGCGGGCTACGTCGGACAGACCGCCCTCAAGACCCAGGAGGTCATCAAGTCCGCCCTCGGCGGCGTGCTCTTCATCGACGAGGCCTACTCCCTCTCCTCCGGCGGCGAGAACGACTTCGGCCGCGAGGCCATCGAGACGCTCCTCAAGGCCATGGAGGACCACCGCGACAATCTCGTGGTGATCGTCGCGGGCTACACCGAGCCGATGCGCGAATTCCTCGACTCCAACCCCGGCCTCGAGTCCCGCTTCAACAAGTTCTTCTACTTCCAGGACTACACCGGGCCGGAGCTGATGGGCATTTTCCTTCTGCAGTGCAAAAAGAACGGCTACGTCCTCAGCCCGGAGGCCGACGAGGCGGCAAGGGAGCTCTTCGACGAGCTCTACGCCGAGCGCGGCGAGAACTTCGGCAACGGCCGCTACGTCCGCAACCTCTTCGAGGACATGGTCGTGCGCCACTCCAACCGCGTCGCGCAGATGGAACGATCTGATGACCGTCCTGCCGCAGGACCTCGAGGATCCCGAGGAAGACGGGGAAGAGGCCGAAGAAAAGTAAAAAAACTTAAAAAAAGCGAGGGGGCGGAGAGCCCCCTCGCTTTTTTCTGTGCTTGGTTATTCAATGTCCAGGATGTCGTTGAAGCCCGTCACGCTGAACACTTCCTGTACGACCTCGTTGACGTTTCTGACCTTCATGCCGCCCTTGCCGCTCATGCGCTTGTGCGCGCTCAGCAGCACGCGCAGCCCGGCGGAAGAGATGTAGTCCAGGCCTTCAAGATCCAGGACGAGGCTGTCCGCGCCGTCCAGGGAGCTTTTCAGCTCCGCCTCCAGCTGCGGGGCGCTCAGGGTATCCAGATGTCCCGCCAGCGCGAGATACAGCGTTTTGTCGTCTTGTTTTTTCAGAATGGTCATGTTCTTCTCCTTTCGATCAGCCGAAGCTCTTGCTCACCGTCATGTCGATGCTGTCGCCCCGAATGGCGATCTTCACCTTGTCCGCCACGCTCCGCAGGACGGACTGTTCAAACTCGTCCCATTCCTGGTTTTCCGCCGGATGGACCACCAGGTCCTTGTAGACCTCGTCGGGAATGCCGTCGTCGCTGTCGTCGGGATAGCCGAGGATCGCCTCCTCGAACAGATCGCGCAGCTTGCCGAGGAAGGTCGTGGCCGACTCGTTTCTGCGGGAGGACGTGGACTGGATCAAAAGGCTGCGTTTTTCCTTGTCCATCACGGTCCGGGTGGTCAGATGCAGATCGAAGGCCTTCCCTTCGTTTTCGAGCCAGAAGCTGGCCTTCATCTCGCCCGTCACGCTGCGGACCAGAGAGAGCATCTCCTCGGCGCAGAGCCGGAGCTGCATCTCTTCCTTATGGCTCAGACCGCGGTAGCAGGCGGCTCTTTCGACTTCCATGATGGCGTCTTCAAAGCCGTAGCCCTGATTATCGATGCGGATAACGTCAGATTTCATATACTCATTTCCTTTCCGTGCTGTATCGTTTTAGCCGTAGCTTTTTGCTTCAATAATAATACTATAAACGAAAACCGACGCAAGAGCAACAAAAATCATCCGGATATCCCGCGTGTTTTTTTCCGGCTCCGGCCGTTCCCGGGAAGCGCCGGGGTCAAAGCGAAAAAAGAACACCGGCCCCGCCTTTTTCAAAAGGGCGGGGCCGGTCCGGTCTTACTTGAAGCTCACGCGCGGCTTGTAGAATTCGAAGATCACCGCGTCCTGGCCTTTTTCGTTGCGCGGCTCGTGCGAGGTCCAGGCCACGCGCATCGCGCCGAGCAGCTCGGAGAAGCGGACCGCAAGGGGGCGCTTCACCAGCTTGTAGGCGATGAACTGCGGGCGGGCGAGGAAGTTCAGCAGGCAGTTGCGCAGCAGAAAGCCCTGCAGGGCGCTGCGGTCCTTGTACTCATCGGTCGCCAGCTGACCGCGCAGCAGCTCCGGCGCGTGGAAGCGGAACCAGGCGACGATCATGGGATTGAAGCTCTCGACGCAGATCTCGCCGGGGTAGGCGGCGATCAGATCGTAGGTCTTCTTGCACAGCTCGCGGTTGCGCGGGCCGTTTTTGAGCTCGCAGATGATCGCGCCGCGGCCGCGCACGGTATTGAGCACGTCGGAGAAAAGCGGGATGCGCTCCTCGGTGCCGCAGAGCGAAAACTTCTGCAGCTCGGAGAAGGTATAGTCCCACACCTTTCCCTCGACGCCGCAGACGCGTCTGAGCTCATCGTCGTGGAAGACGACGACCTGGCCGTCCTTCGTCAGCTGCACGTCCAGCTCCATGCCGTAGCCGGCGGCGGAGGCCAGCTCGAAGGCCTTCAGGGAGTTCTCCGGCACGCTCTTGTCGCGGCTGTGCAGGCCGCGATGGGCAAAGTTGCGGCCCCAAAAGGGCGCCTTCTGCCCCTTGGCCGCCCGGCCGGGCGCGAGCAGGAAGGCCGGCAGCGCGACGGCGGCCGCGCCGCAGGCAAGCAAAGCTTTCTTGGTTTTTTCCATCTTTAATCCCCTCTCTTCAAGCAGGCAAGCATCCGTGCGGTGAAAACGATTTGCGAGAGAATATGTGTCTCCGGCGATGACTCTTTTTCGGCGGCATGCTTTGTGTATGTCGAGAAAAAGAGGCGAAGCCGGGGCGCATATTATCCGCAAAGCGCCGAAGGCGCATGGACGATTGTCTGCTTAAACTTAATCATCGGCGCCGAGGGCCTCGATGCCCGTGACGTTCGCGACCTTGCCGGCCTTGATGTTCTTGACCAGCGAGGTGAAGACCGTGCAGCTCAGAAGCGTCAGGATGCAGGCGTATACCGGCAGCGCGCGCCAGGCCATCGCGGCCTTGAGCACCAGGCCGAGCAGGATCGGCGTGACGGTCTGGGCCGACATGGAGGCGGCGTAGTAGAAGCCGGTGAACTTGCCGATCTTCTTCGACGAGCACAGCTCGACGACCATCGGGAAGGAGCAGTTGTGCACCAGCGCCATGCCGAAGCCCTTGAGCACCCACACGGCGTAGAGCAGCACGGGGAAGGTGAACTCGCCGTGCGCCGAGCCGGCCTTGACCAGGTTGGTCGGCCGCACGAAGCACATGACGATGAGGCCGACAAAAGTGATCATAAGACCCGTGGAGATCGTCCACTTGCGGCCGATCTTCTCGGCGATGCCGCCGGCGATCGCAAAGCCGATCACCGAGGCGAGGCCGCCGAGGATCGTGAGGATCATCGTGGCGCTGGAGACAGACTTGAGATAGTAGATGACGTAGTTGCCGATATAGGTGCCCAGCGCGTTGTCGGACATGAACCACAAAAACTCGGCGCCGAGGATGGCCAGCAGCATGGCCTTGTTCTCGCGGCTCATCGGCTTGTCGTCGTCGATCGGCGTGGCGACCGCGGCCAGCTGCTCGCCCATGTCCATCTCGTCCTTGAGCTTTTCCGCCAGCTCGTTTTCACGGATGGTCCGGAAGAGCACGAGCGCGGAGATCACCATCAGCACGGAGGCGATGATGAAGGGCATCTCGATGACCCAGATATTGCGCTCGGCCAGCGGGGCGTTGATGTAGGAGCTCAGCACGTATTTCAGGCCCAGCACGGTGGCGAAGGCGCCGCCGAAGTAGCCCATGATGTTGATGATGCCGTTGGCCTTGGCGCGCAGCGGTTTGGGCGTGATGTCCGGCATCAGCGCGACGGCCGGATTGCGGTACATCATCATGAAGATCAGCACGACGCCCATCATGGCCACCATGCCGACGATGTTGTGGCGGTGGAAGAACAGCGGGATGAAGGGGAAGGCGACCGCCGAGACGAAGGTGCCGACGAGGATGTAGGGCATGCGCTTGCCGATGGGCGTCTTCGTCCTGTCGGAGAGATTGCCGAAGATCGGCAGCAGGATCAGCGCCGCGAGATTGTCGCAGGCCATGATGATGCCGACGATCCACTGGACGTTGAGGATCTTGTCCGGATCGCTGGCCTTGAGCTCCGCCGAGGTCATGTTGTAAAAGTGCTTGGCGAAGATGTCGGTCAGAAAGGTCGGGCACCAGGAGTCGTAGACCTGCCAGAGCAGGAGGATGCCGAAGAAGGCGAAGCCGATGAGCGCCGTGCGCTTATAGTTCAGCTTCAAGCCGCCGTTTGCCGTGGTTTCCATCGTTTTTATCCCCTTTCTTATCAATAGCCGAGCCGCATGTCGAGCATCTGGTAGGAGCCGAGGCCCATGGACATGGACATGCTTTCGGCCAGGATCACGTCGTTGATGTGATAGGCCTGGATGAACGAACGCATGCCCATCGCGTCGTATTTGCGGAAGTCCAGGGCGTAGACGCGGTGGTAGTGCTGCGTGAGGTAGATCACGAAGGGGTTGCCGTAAGAGTCCTTGTAGACGGCGCAGTTGGGCGCGTCGTCGTCGAGGTCGGTGTTCGTGAGCACGGTCATCGTGTGGTCGCCGCCGAGGAAGGACACATACTTGTCGAACTTGCTGGCCTGGCTCTTGTCAAAGATGACGTCGGCGGGGAAGGTGTAGCCGTTGTTGTAGACCTGCATCTCGATGTTGCCGGGCGGCTGGTAGGCCAGGAGATGGTCGGTCTCCAGCTTCGCCGGCTGGGGCGAGGTGGAGTAGAACGAGCCGAGGAAATCGCCCATGTCGAGCTCGGTGTATTCCGAGAGCGGAACGGGCTCAAAGCCCGCCACGCGGCAGAAGGCCTCATAGGCGTAATAGGCGCCCAGCGCCGTCCAGTGGTGGTCGGTGCGGAAATAGATATATTCGTCGTTGTGCCGGATCAGCGTGTTGAACACGTTGACCTTCAGCACGTCGTCGTTCTCTTTTTCAAACTTGTAGGCGATCGCCTGGCCCTGGTCGTCCATGCCCAGACGGTCAAGCAGGTCCGACGAGAGCACGATGCCGACGCTCGCCGGGATGGGCATGTCGAAGAAGCGCACGTCGTATTCCTTCGCGATGCCGGCCGCGCGGCTGACCATGGCGGCGTTGAGGCCCGTGAGGCCTTCGTTGAACTGGAATTTCTCGAAGGCCGCGCCGCCGATCTGCAGCGCAACGCCGTGGATGACCTTTTCATCGTTGTCGCCCAGGCCGCCCCAGCTCTCCATCGAGTCGGTGGGCGTGTCGATCTCCTCGTAATACGGGGTGGGCTCCGGCGTCGGGACGGGCGTGGGCTCCGGCGTGGGCGTGGGCTCGGCGTCGATCTCGACGGGCTGCGCGCTCTCGACGGGCGGGGCTGGCGTCGCGGACGGGAGCGGAGGCAGGGTCTCCTCGACGGCGGGCTGGTTGAGCTGGGAATAGGAGATGACGTTCGTGGTGATGCCGTGGCTGTTGTTCAGCCGCGTCGCCACGTCCAGCCAGCCCTCACGGCCGGGGAAGGTGTCGGAATACCAGGTGCTGACGCCGTCGAAGAAGTCGCCCGAGAGCAGCGTTCCGACCGTGAATTCCGGGAACTGCGCCAGGCGGCGCTTCTCGCGCATCGACTCCGTCGGGCGCAGCGGGATGATCAGCGCGATGACGCTCAGAATAAAGAGCACCGTGAAAAACGGGGCCGCCAGCGCGATGCGGCGTTTTTTTCTTTTTTCCTCTCTGCGTTTTGAGGAGAGGGCTTTTTTATCATTCACTGTCATGCCCTCCTCAGAACTGGAAATAGATGAACGGGTTGTAGCTGTCTCCCACGAGCGAGCTCGTGGCGAGCAGCAGCAGCACGACGGGGACCACGCAGGTGCGTACGATCTCCCAGGCCTGCGAGCCGTTTTCGCGGAAGCGCGCGGCCATCGCGTCGGAAAAGCGCTTCATGAGCGGCGTGCAGGCGAAGATGCAGACGATCAGCAGGAAGAGGTTGTTCTCCAGCACCGTGACGGAGATGAAGTCCGAGAAGCGGTTGCCGTTGAGGGCGAAAAGGTTGCGGAACACCTGCCAGGCCAGGCGCACGTCGGTAAAGCGGAAAAGCACCCAGCCGACCATCACGACAAAGAGCGCGTAGACGTGCGGCAGGACCTTCCACTTGCGGAAGAGCTTGCTCAAAAGCAGCTTTTCGGCCACGAGGAACACAAAGTAATACAGGCCCCAGAGCACGAAGTTCCAGCTCGCGCCGTGCCACAGGCCGGTCAGCGCCCAGACGATAAAGAGGTTGAGCAGCCAGCGCGGCATGCTCACGCGGTTGCCGCCGAGCGGGATATACACGTAATCGCGGAAGAAGGTGGACAG